>CAYTHW010000001.1:0-11452 GCA_964437675.1 uncultured Atopococcus sp.
GGTATTAAAGAAGATGGGAGCAGAGTTCCAATCTTCAGAAACGGCGAATGGTCAGAAGACCTGCTCAAATAAAATAGAAAAAACAAAAAATCTGGAGCGCAGCTATTCTGTGCTCCAGATTTTTTGTGTTCTTTTACCGGCCTAGTCCCCTAAAATAGCATCGAAGGCCTGGATGACAGACGAACGAAAAGCATTTTCTTCCAAGGCCGCGACTCCTTTGATGGTTGTACCGCCCGGCGATGTGACAGCATCTTTCATCGCACCCGGATGTTCTCCCGTTTTTAATTGCAGCTGCCCTGTCCCGCTGAGCGTCTGGCTGGCTAACTGGTAAGCTTCAGACCGGCTCAGACCATGTTTGACTGCCCCGTCTGCCATAGCTTCAATAAAGAGAGCCACAAAAGCAGGTCCGCAGCCATTGATCACCCCTGCCACCGCCATCTGACTGGTGTCAACTGTTGTGAGGACAGAGATAGATTCAAACAGCTCTCTAAAAATCTGATAGGAATCCTCTGTAAGACTGTGTTTCTCTTCTACAGTCGTCGCTCCTTCCCCGACAGCGATAGGCGTGTTGGGTAAAATGCTGATGTGCTGGGTGTCTGAAGGCAGCATATCAGACAGCTCCTCAAAATGGACACCAACTGCGACAGAGACCACAATTTTACCTGCAAGATCTTCCTTTAAGTCTTGGACGACTTCTTCTATTTGATAAGGCTTGACAGCAAGGACAACCAAGTCGACTGTCTGTACCAACTCCTGGTTACTCCGGCTGGCCTGGATACCTGCCTGTGAAGTATTCTTTTCCAGTTTTCCTGCATTGCGGCCGCTGGCAAATATTTGTTTTCCAGAAAGTGTCCCTTTTTCCAGGAAACCTTTTGCTATCGCCTGAGCCATATTACCGAATCCCAGAAAACCTATTTTTATTGTTTCTTTAGTGTACATAACCATCCTCCACTCTTTCTCCTCTATAACAAGTCTGTATATGAAAAAGCCGGGGCAGAGCCCCGGCTTTCCTATCTATCTCTCCCGCAAGAAACGTTCCAAGAAAGCTTGGGTACGTTCATTTTGAGGGTTTTCGAAAATTTGATCAGGCGGGCCGGTTTCTGCTACTAATCCTTGGTCCATGAAGACGATTCGATCAGATACATCACGGGCAAACTCCATTTCGTGAGTGACGATGATCATCGTCAATCCGCCGGAAGTCAACTTACGCATGATTTCTAAAACGTCATCGACCATTTCCGGATCCAAAGCTGAAGTAGGCTCATCAAAAAGCATGATTTCAGGTTCCATCGTAAGTGAGCGCGCAATAGCGACTCTCTGCTGCTGCCCGCCTGACAGCTGGCGGGGTAAAGCATGAATATAAGCTGCCATGCCTACCATTTCCAGATTTTTTATTGCCCTTTTTCTTACTTCTTCTTTTTTCTCACCTAATACTTTTACTGGTCCTACCAAGCAGTTTTCCAAAACATTCTTATTCTGAAATAAGTTATAAGATTGAAAAACCATACCAATTTTGGTGCGGTAATGGTTCACATC
This sequence comes from uncultured Atopococcus sp., assembly GCA_964437675.1. Classification (GTDB taxonomy): domain Bacteria; phylum Bacillota; class Bacilli; order Lactobacillales; family Carnobacteriaceae_A; genus JAUNQW01. Next base: position 1,537 of record CAYTHW010000001.1, read on the forward strand.
AAAGCCCGGCTTCAGGACATTCTGCCCCCGGTAGATGATTTTACCATCAGTCGGGTCTTCCAGTAAATTCAAACAGCGCAGTAAAGTTGATTTTCCGGAACCGGATGAACCGATGATCGTTACAACTTCCTTTTCTTTAATATCTAATGAAATATCTTTTAATACTTCTTTATTCCCAAAAGATTTTTTCAAATGCTGGACTTCTAAAATAGATTCCATTATTGATCACCTGCTTTACCTGTTGATGGGATTTGATGATGGGAAGATCCTAATTCGATCTCGACCAATTCGTAATCATCACTGCCGCCAAGATTCTTCTCCAAGCGCCCAATAATAGTGGTCACGATCCACGTTAAGATAAAGTAAATGATAGCTGTGACTAGGAAAGTTTCAAAAAACCGGTAGTTAGTTGAAGCAATCGTATTAGACGTAAAGAACAGTTCATTTACTGAAATAACATTTAACACAGATGTGTCTTTAATATTGATGACAAATTCATTGGCGACTGACGGCATGATGTTTCTGAAAACTTGCGGAAGCACAATTTCGCGCATGGTCTGCCAATGAGACATACCAACGGATTTAGCTCCTTCGAACTGCCCCTGATCGATTGAATTGATTCCTCCACGGACGACCTCAGCCATATAAGCACCCGTATTGATAGAGACGATGATGAAAGCTGCGGTCATGGGCTTCATATCCCAGCCTAAGACGATGGCTGATCCGTAATAAAACACCATAGCCTGAACGATCATCGGTGTCCCACGGAAGATCGCAATATAGAAACCTAGAAGAGCATTGATTACCTTCTGTAAACCCGCCTTCCAAGGAGTTTTTGACTGAGGGAATGTACGCATAATCCCCACCAATACTCCAATTCCTAAACCTATGATGGTACCGATAATCGAAATAAGAATCGTATTTCTTGTTCCGGTTAAATAGGACGGCCAGTTTTCCAGGAAAATATTCCACATATTCGTTAAAAAGTTACTCGCTCCCACAAGTTACGCCCTCCTCATTTATTGTTCTGATGGCTGGTTGGCGATAGCCTCGTCCATCAGTTCTTGGCGTTCTTCTTCAGAGATTCCTGAAAGAATTTCATTCACCGCATTTAATAATTCATCATTACCCGGTTTAATACCGATAGCTAAGTAATCCTCTGTTCCTTCAGGCATGGTGAAGCTGTCTTCTAATTCAACGAAAGTTAATCCTTCGATAGCACTTGTTGCTGAAACAGCTTCTGGATATTCTGAAACATAGGCATCGATTTTATCTGACTGCAGAGCTACACGTAAAGAAGAAAAATCTTTCAGTGCCTGCTGAACATCTGCGTCTTCCAGCTGGTTTAAGATGTCATAGTGCAGGGTACCCTGCTGACCTGACACACGGGCCCCTTCAAAGTCATTGATGCCGGTAGCATTCTCATAAGGAGAACCTTCCTTCATCACCATCGTAAATTTGACATCATAATATGAATCTGTAAAGTCGATCGCTTCGCGGCGTTCACTTGTTGGTGTCATACCCGCAATGATCAAATCAATTTTATCCGACTGCAGGGCAGGTACCAGTCCATCCCAAGATGTTTTGACGATTTCCACCGGACGGCCTGTTTCCTCTGAGATTCTCTTAGCAATCTGCACATCATAGCCATTCGCAAACTCATTGGAGTTTTGAATCGGCAGACCGCCATTTGAGTCATCAGACTGTGTCCAGTTGTAAGGTGGATATGCTGCTTCCATCCCGATATATATAATATCACCTGATGCTGTTTCTGAAACTTCCGCCTCATCCTCTGTTGTTGAACCATTTCCACATGCTACTAAGACAATAGAAAGAAAAGAAAGCAATAAACCCCTCATTATATTTCTCATGTTCTTCATCCCCTTTTTATTTTTCACAAAATTAAAACCATGAGCAAAAGTATGCTCATGGCTTAACCATTTTATCTTTTGCCCTCGTCGTAATGAGCGCTTCGAAAAGAAAGTGGGCTTTTCTTTGCGACAGTGGCATACTTATTCAGCATACCCCCAACATGACGAAGTCATATTTCGGCCAGAATCCCTTTCGTCTTCTACTCATGAACCTGGCGGCCTCTACATTACACGCTTAGTTATTTAATTATACCTCCATACTAGATAATAACCGGCCTAATGTCAAATAGGTTCTTATAAACATTTTTGTTTTTTATGCTCCTCTAACCACTTTATTCCGGCTCTTTTAAAAGGATAAAAGCCTGTAATCCCGCCTTTTTTCTCTTATAGATATCTCCATATGCTATACTTTGAAGACAAATAATTGAAGAGAGGAACCACCAGATGAAAGATGAAATGACACCAAAGGAAAGACGACAGGCACTCTTAAAGGGACAGGCTGTTGACCGCCTGCCCATTACTGTGTCTCATGAAATATATTCCGCTAAACTTGTCGGCTTAAACTACAGAGAAGCTTTTAATGCACCCGAAAATGTTGCTGAAAAAGAAATGAACCTTTACCGGACTTACGGTATCGATGGTATTTCCGTGTCCTATACTTCTGTGAACTTTGGAATCAGACACCGCAGCAAAATAAAAAGTCCGCAGTTCAGTACTGCTTCCATCGATATTCCCAGACTAAATAAAGTAGAAGACTGGACGGAATTGAATCCGGAGCATACAGAATTTAAAAGAGATGTCGCCCAGAAAGTCAACTATGAAGCCATTCAGATCATGCAGGGCCAGGTCGGCCAGGAGATCGACATCGTTTATTCTATCTCTGCCCCCTTTACGATGGCAACGGGAGTAGTGGCGGCTGAGCAGTTACTGCGTGCTATGTTTAAGCAGCCTGATGAGGTTCATGGATTGATGAACTTCGTTACAGAATCGATTAAACGGATCATCGACAAAGCATCAAGTTTAGGAATCAAAGATTTCTTCATCTATGATCCTGTAGCTTCAGGTTCACTCATCGGCCCTAAACAATATCAGAAGTTTTCTCAGCCTTATACAAGAGAAATTATCGACTATATCAGAGAGAAGTCTGAGGACTCCTGGGTCGGCATGCATATCTGCGGCAATACAACCGACCGTCTGGACCTCATAGCTGATACGGGCATCGATGCCTTTAGTCTCGATCAAAAAGTCAACCTGCTGGATGCCAAGCAGGCTATAGGCGACCGCATCACTTTAATGGGGAATGTAGACCCGGTTGAAATATTCTTACAAGGAACACCCGAGCAGATGGACCAAGCTGTGAAAGAATGCTATGACCAGGCTCGAGATACCCCTGCCGGCTTCATACTTCGCTCAGGATGCGGTATTCCTTATGAGTCACCTCAAGAAAACTTTGATGCTTACTTTGAAGCAGCAAAGAAATACAGTCGCTTATAAAAGGAGATAAAAAAATTGACAGATCAAATGACCCCCATAGAAAGAAAGAACGCTTTAAAATCGGGTAAAAGCGTTGACCGCCTGCCTATCGCACTTTTTCACCCTGAATTTGCAGCTAAGTATGCCGGCTTATCCTACTTTGAGTCCCACTATTCTCCTGAAAAGCTGGCTCATCGAGAAGTGAATATGTACCGGTCTTTCGGATTAGACGAAATTGCTTTAATGTACGTCAAATTACCTAAAACTTCTTCTAATCTGATTCAAAAATTAGAAGAAATTCATAAGCTGGACCTGGATGACTATACTTTAGACAAAGACCACCGCCAGCAGGTTAACCGTGAGGCCCTGGACCGCATCTATTCAGAGGTTGGTCAGGAAGCCGTTATTTCCTATGGTCTGAGCGGGCCTTTAACACTTGCCCAAGGTATCTTACCTACTAAAACTCTCATGAAAGGTCTCATCAAGACGCCCGACCTTGTCCATGATTTCTTACAGTTCTGTACTGATTTTCTCAAGTATTTAACAGACTCTTTATCCGACTACCCTTTCCTGCAGTATTTCATCTATGATCCTGTTGCTTCAGGCTCACTCATAAGTGCTAAAACTTATGAAAAATTCTGCCTGCCTTATACCAAGCAGCTCATCGACCATATGCGCGATCAGACAGATACTATCAATCTGCATATCTGCGGCAACACCAGTGACCGCCTGGACCTCTTTGTCCAGACAGGTATCGATGGATTCAGCCTTGACCAGGAAGTTGACTTGGCTTTTGCCAAAGAAACTATCGGAGACTCTGTGACTCTGCAGGGCAACGTAGACCCTGTGGCTACTCTGCTCTTAGGCGAACCTGAAGGTGTAGAGCGAGAGGTTAAAATCTGTTTTGAAAAAGCGCAGGACAGTCCGAAGGGTTTTGTTTTAAGGTCAGGCTGCGGTGTTCCTTACCGCGTGCCTTCAGAAAATATAGAAGCCTTCGTCAAAGCCGGTAAAAAATATGGCGCCCGGGCAGCCGAAGCTTTATAAATAATCAACAGAAAAAGATTCCAGAAGTTTTTCAACTTTTCTGGAATCTTTTTTATCGTCTAAACAGGTGTTTCGGTTTCTAAGGCCCGCATTTCTTTCCTCAATTTACGATTATGGACTTTCCTGTCGATGACGATAGATCCGTCTTTCTTATACTCACGGTTTAAGTAGGCAAAATAGGTGCCCGGCGTCAAAAATCCAACCATTGCAAATAAATCTAAGCCGCTGGTTCCTATGATTTCATCTGACAGCAGAACGCAGTTGGTCCCGAAAACATAGTAATTCTTAAATTTCCCCCGCGAAAATTTATATAATTCTGCATCTGCCCGTCGCTGAATGAAGCCTCCAAAACCTTTCTTCTGGCTTTCTGTCTCGAGAATCCAGGGCACTAAATTCTCTTCTATTTCAGCCAGTTTATCCTCCAGTCTTTTCTTTTGTGGTTCAGTTAAGACCACTACAAATTCAAAGAGAGTCTCTCCTGCTGCCATGGAAGCTTCGATAAACTTCTCTTTGTCTGCTATGGCTAAAACACCATCTCCAATAGCACCCCGCATATAACGGGAGTCGGTATCATGATTACCATAATTATAGACTTTATTTTGATAAGAAATATTCACGTGACCGACGATACCGAAGCCGTGACGGCTGGCATGTACCAGTATTTCAAAACTGTCTCCATTGTCTTTGTTGTCATGCTTGTTCCTGTACTTTTGATGCATATCATCCGTAATCAATTCATTTTCCAGGAAGCGATTAATCTTATTCAGTGTCTGGTGAGGAAGCAGCACACTTAAGAAAGTAGGCAGGGGAAAACGGATGCCCCGCCTGATCCGATTCTCATAATATTTAGAAATAAAAACACGCCGGCCGTCCTGGATAAAAGTCAAACCGATCAAGATGATATAAGCTCCCATGATCGTCAATATATTTAAGCGGGTGCTGTTGGCTGCAAAAGCAACGACTGCTAAAGTGAGATGCACAAGAGTCATAAAGGCATGTAAGAAGACATTGTTAGCCCTGTTTTTAACCAAAAGGACAAGAGAAATGATATTCATGACTCCTAATAAGGCATGGTAAAAACCAATCAGACGTATGGTCCAGACAACTGTCTGGTCGGGATACAGCAGAAGAAGCCCTGCCAGGAAGAATTCAACAGCTAGAACAATGATGATTTGGTTGCGTTGATTTTTACTGCTTAATTTTCTTCGAGAAAATCGATAAAGCCTGATAGCGCCATCAGCCAGTAAAATAACAGCAACTATTTCTGCCACCCAGGCTGCGAATGACTGCTTAAAAACAATCAACAATATCCCGGCCGCTATGAGGATGAGCCCTTGCAAGATTGACCCCCATTGCCTCTTTTCTCCATATATAGCTTTCATCCGATAACTCCTATATCTTATTCTTCAAAGAATGCAGACCCGACTCTGACATAAGTTGCTCCATGAGCGACTGCTAAATGATAGTCCCGGCTCATGCCCATAGATAATTCCTCGCAGGGAGCGTGAGCCAGCTTCAAGGCTTTAATTTTTTCCTGTTCCTCTTTCAAAGTGGAAAAGATGTGGTTCAGTTCATCTTCTTCAGCTTCATAAGGAGCCATCGTCATCAAGCCGACAATTTTTATCTTAGGATAGTCAGCTATTTCTCTGACAACTTCTTCCAGCTCCTCCACAGCAAAACCTGCCTTTTGTTCTTCCTCACTGACATTCACTTGAAGGAAACACTTGATCGTGTGATCGGCTCTTTTATCGACTTCTTTGACCAAGCTCATCCGGTCCAGTGAATGCAGATAATCAATTCGGTTAATGATATCCTTGACCGGGCGTCTTTGCAGACGGCCGATAAAATGCCATTCAATATCCTCATTTAAGTCACCTAAAAGCTCCTGCTTTTCAAGCAGCTGCTGGGCTCTGTTTTCCGCGAATAAGCGGATTCCTTGTTCATATAATTGTTTCATAGGTTCGATATCAACATACTTCGTTACTGCAACAACTTGAGCCTCACCCGCCCGGTCCTGTATCTTTTTTATATTTTCAATTAATTTCTCTTGTGATAAAGACATTTAATTTACCTTCTTTTCTACTTTTTTATTTATCCTATCATACATGATTTGAATGTATCATTTTTAAATAGTGAATTCCTTTTCCAAAAAAATAAAATTCCCTCCTCAGTAGTCCCTGGGTGCTCTACTTAAGAGGGAATTTTCCATTTTGCCGGGATAATCATTTCTTTATTCGGAGTAGAAGATTAACTCATCCACGTCATGAATAAGAATACGACTTCCCTTCAGTTGAGTGATAAAATCTTCATCCTCCAGCTGCTTGAATTTTCGGCTGATCGTTTCAGGGGTCGTGCCCAGATAGGAAGCGATATCTTTTCTCGACATCGGAAGAACAACTTCTGCTTCTCCATCTTCACTTTCTTCTTCAACTAGATCAGCTAAGAAAAGAGCCAAACGCGTACCTACCTGTTCATTGGAAATCTGTGTGGTCTGTCTTTCAGACTGATCGAGACGATAAGTCAATTCTGTCATGATTTTTAAAGAAATTTCGGGATATTCCATGATCAGATCTTGGAAGTCCTCTTGTGATAATTGACAGATTTGAGAATTCTTTATAACTTCAGCGTAATCCTCATGGGCTTTGCCGGGATGGAAGAGAGACCATTCTCCTGTAAAATCTCCCGGGCCGAGAAACCGCACCAGATGCTCTTTTCCTGTAGATTTAATTCTGGAAACTCGAATGAGCCCCGAACGGACAACATATAAGTGATTACTTACATCGCCGGACTGATAGAGATATTCACCTTTTCCATACTCGACATGATTGACTTTTTCAAAAATTTTATCCATCGTATCTGAGTCTAAATGGTTAAATATCGGCACGAGTCTGATACAATTTTTCCCATGCTGTTGATTGGCTGCCATTCTTTTCCCTCCACTCCCTTTTATGTTACTCTTGTCTCAAATATACTCTCTACTTACTTTATCATATTTATTTCCCTTATCAAAAACAATTAAAAAACCCGGCAGACATAGAAAGGTGATTCAATATGAAAGATAACAATAATCCATTTCCTCTAGGAGAAAGAAATCCTCGACTCGATGACTATTTTATCGGGCAGAGTTATGTGGCTTCTTTGTTAAAAGAAGATGATCTCGATATCAAGATCAGCCATGTGACTTTTGAAGCCGGCTGCCGGAATAATTGGCATATCCACCACGACGGCTACCAAATTTTACTCGTGACAGAAGGCATCGGATGGTATCAGGAAGAAAACCAGCCGGCCCGGATGATGCAAGCCGGAGATGCCATCTATATCAGAGAGGGCATCAAGCACTGGCATGGTGCAAGTCAGGAAGAAGCCTGTGCCCACATAGCCATCACTAAAGGAACTTATGAATGGCTGGAGCCTGTAGACGACGACTGGTATGAGAAGTTATAAATTTAATGACTGCAAACAAAGAGAGCTGTCCTTAAAAAAGACAGCTCTCTTTCATTCTCTTAAAATTCATTGACCACTCTTGCCAGCTCTTTGCTGCTTAAAGTTTGAACTTTCAAGCCCAGACGCTGGATGACCTGTACGATGACAGGGGGCTTAAGCGAAGCCACCTCCATCATGTGATTATCAAAAAAGATTTCCTCAGGACTGCCTATTTTTTGGATGTTTTTATCAGCCATGACGATGATTTTTTCAAAATGTCTGGCGACAAACTCCATATCATGCGTAATCGTGATGACCGCACGCTTTTCTTCAATTAAAGTGGCTATGATATCAGAAATAATAGTTAATCCCAGTTCATCTTGACCCGCTGTCGGTTCATCCAAAATGATGACTTCTGCCTGGGTAGAAATAACCGACGCGATAGTCACCAATTTTCGGATAGACAAAGGCAGGTCATAAGGGTTTTCCTGGAGCAGGTGGTCAACCCCGCATAACTTGGAATATTTGTTGACTCTTTCTTTAATCTCAGATTCAGATGCCCCCGCCTGCACTAAAGCATAAGCTATTTCATCATACACCCGATTGTTAAAAATTTGGTCGTCAGGATTTTGAAAAACATAACCTACATCTCTGGAAATTTGAGCTGTAGTGTATTTTTTTGTGTTTTTTCCATTAACGATGACCGAACCTCGGCCAGGCTTGAGCAGGCCGTTCAATAATTTGACCATGGTTGTTTTTCCCGCTCCATTTTGGCCGATAATAGCCAAGTTATCCGCTTTTTCAATTTTAAGATTGATATTTTCTACGGCAGTGAAACCATTGGGATAGGTGTAAGCAGCCTCATTAATCTCTATCAAGCTCATTCAATCGTCTCCTTCCGTGGTTGACTATCTGCTGGCATAACTCGTCAATAGTGATGGGAACATCGGTAAAGTTAATGCCATGTTCGTATAATTCTAAACTAAGTTTTGAAGGTGTCGGAATAGCTACATCAATTTCTTTTAATAAGGGGGACTGGAAGACTTCCTTCGGGCTTCCCTGCAGCTTGATCTCCCCTTCATCCATCACGATGACTTCATCCGAAAATTCTGCGATCTGATCAATCTTATGTTCAATCAATAAGACGGTTTTCCCGCTCTCTTTGACTTTCTCTATCATCTTGAAGATATCTTCTGTACTTTGAGGGTCCAACTGGGAAGTCGGCTCATCAATCACCATCAGGGGCTGCTCCATCACAAGTACTGCCGCTAAAGCGACTCTCTGTTGCTGGCCGCCTGATAACTCCAAAGGATTTTTATTTCTTAATTCTTCTATATCCGCTTCAGCGATGATCTGGTTGACTTTGCCCACAATCTCATCAACCGGCAGGCCCAAATTTTCTAATCCGAAGGCGATTTCATCGAAAACTGTCTTTTTACTGCCGCTCATCTGTGTAAAAGGATTTTGGAAAACAAAGCCCACTTTATCGGCCAGGTCTGACAACTCCAAGTCTTTCATGTTCTGACCGAAAATATAGACGTCTCCCTGGTCATCTCCTACATGAAACTTCGGAACGAAGCCGCGTACAGCATTTGCCAAGGTCGTTTTACCTGAACCATTTGGCCCGATGAGTGAGTAGAATTTACCTTCTTCCAGCTGTAAATTTATATTCTTTAAAGCCGGGCTGTCAGATATTAAGTATTGGAATGAATAATTTTGAATATCTACTATAGGAACCATGTCACTACCCTCACAATCACTAAGACTATTATTAAGAACCATATCAGTTTACGCAGAATCTTATCGCGGTCCGTATCCGGCACTTCATGCATGATGGTTTTCTTTCCTTCTTTGGAAAAACCTCTCACTTCCAAGGTAATACTTTTTTCTTCAACATCGGCTATCGAACTGAGAACAACAGGGCCGATGATGGGAAAGAATGCTTTCATCCGGGTGATCAGATTACCCTCTGTTTCTACTCCACGCGATTTCTGGGCATCTGTAATCTGACGGAGACGATCTCTCATTTGAGGAATCATATTTAAGGCTGCAGTGACAATGTAAGTAACAGTCGGACTTACGCCACTCTGCTGCATCATCGTAAC
>CAYTHW010000001.1:11552-44393 GCA_964437675.1 uncultured Atopococcus sp.
ATCTCTGATTTGGTTTTCTTTATGCTGCTTTCTTTGTTTAATCTGCATCATCTATTCACCTTCCTTTTTGCCTTGTTTTTTCTTCAGGTCTTCAACTAAAAGTCGACCGTTGGGGAATTTAACGATATAGCGCAGGGACATATTACGGATAAGCCAATAGGGAATAAAAGCTGAGATTCCTTTATCCGGCAGTTCAGAAACAACCTGCCCGATAAACTGCGCCGGCCAAAAATCGATTCCGGCCGCCATCAAACTGGCAATCAAGACAGTCGTCCCGCTCGTTGCAAATCCTCCAAAGAAAATAACACGGATCAAGACAGAGGCAATAACAGCAACGACAGCAATAAGTAAAGCTGAGACGATGGTTTTAGCGATATTCGAAAACATGCGGGCTCTGGCTAAGAAACCGGCGATAATCCCGATAGCCGCTGCGATAAGTGAGAAAGGCATTTCAACAGGATCTTGGAGTGATTTCAAGATGATAGATAGAAAACCTGTCACTCCTCCAATCCAAGGGCCGCCCAAAATTCCGATCAAAATTGTACCAATAGTGTCCAGATAGATCGGCAGACGTAAAGACAAAGCTAAACTTCCTCCGATAAAGTTGATAGCGACCGCAATAGGAATCAACATGATGGACATCGTATTGAAGTCACGCTTGAGAAATTCTTTCATATTCTTTTCCTTTCATTAGTAGTTTATTTATAGAGAGTATCTGCAGCCTTTTGCAGACTGTCGACCATCCACTGCTGGAATTTATCGACATCGATTCCGACAGCCACATTAATATTGCTGTCCTGCGATGGATCATCCAGATTAACGACAGTGGCTCCCCGCCCATGATCATCTGTCAGGACTTTCACTCTCATCTTCTCTGTTACAAACATACTCGGATCATCAAAATAAGCTAATGTGCAGGAATCATGCATACGAAGACCACTTTCAAAAGTACCGGAGCGGTAATAGGAGAGGATAGTAGTAAGCATTTCTCCCATTTCACCCATCTCTTGAATTTTTTCAATCTGCGGCGTATAGATAATCGCATCGTAAGTGACATTCAGACCGATCATGGTCATGTTTAATCCCGATTGGAAGACCATCTCTGCTGCATGAGGATCAGAATAAATGTTGAATTCTGCAATAGATGTCGTATTCCCATGGGTCAGACTGCCTCCCATGATGATGATCTGCTCGATGTGATCTTTTACTTCCGGAAAAGTATGGAGGAGTAAAGCGATGTTAGTTAAAGGTCCCAAAGCTAAGATGGTCGTATCATGTTCATTGCCCAGGATAGTTTCAGCCATGGCCTGGATACCGTTCTGTTCTATCTCTTTTCTCTTCAATGGTGGAAACTCATAGCCTCCCAGCCCGGTTTCGCCATGATAGTAACTGGCATCTTCTAACTCTACGATCAAAGGATTTTCGGCTCCTTTAGCTACCGGGATGTCTACATCTACAAACTGAAGCAGGTTCAAAGCATTTTCTGTTGTTAAATCAACATTGACATTACCGGGTACAGTCGATATCAATTGAACATCCATCTTTTCATTAAATAAGGCCGGAACGATGGCAAATGCATCATCAATTCCTGGATCCGTATCGATAATTACAGGTCGTTTTTTCATTTCTATCTCCTCTTTATCTCATTTTGAAGCAAAAAAAGAAAAGACTGGTTGATTAACCAGTCCATTTGTTTGTGTTGTGATTATGATTATTGTAAAGCTTTTCCGGCATCGTAGAATTCTTGCATATCAGACTCAGGAACCATCGATCCACCTGTTGCCCAGGAGATATGAGTGATGTTATCAACTTTATCTTCTAAACCTTTTTCTTTGATGTAACCTTGACCGGCTTCAGTCGTAAATAATTTAGCAGGACCTGGTGTTCCAGCTAAAGCTGCCGGTTCTAACGGAATATTTTCACAATCAATCATAGCCGCTAAATGACGCATAGACTCTTCTTCCGACAAGGTGTAGCCCCCATCAAAATATTTTTCCATCGTACGGGAGACGAAACCAGATGTCCGTGGCACAGCAAGGCCGTCCATAACAGTTTTAGCTTCGATTCCTGCGTCATCTACACAAATGTTATCATACTCTTTAGATAATAAACCTAACAGCATAGACGGCATTTGAGTCGGCTCAGCGAAGAAACAATGAACATTATCCCCAAATTGCTGTTTCAATCCAAATGTAATACCACCTGGTGAACCACCGATACCACAAGGTAAGTAAACAAATAATGGGTGGTCTTCATCCACAGTGATATTCATCTCATCCAAAATTTTCACCATACGCGCACCTGCTACTGTGTAGCCCAGGAATAAATCTACCGAGTGCTCATCATCTACAAAGTATGATTTTGGATCTGCATCAGATTCAGCACGTCCATTACGGACAGCTTCTGTAAAGTTTGTATCATGTTCAACAACATTGATACCGAACGAACGTAAGTAATCTTTTTTCCATTGTTTGGCTTCTGCCGACATATGGATAGTAACGGTGAATCCTAGAGTACGTCCCATTACTCCAGAAGAGATACCTAAGTTACCTGTTGTACCTACGACAATTCCATAGTCAGAGAAGAATTCCTTAAATTCAGGAGAAGCAAACTTAGTATAGTCATCATCATAACCGGAAATCAAACCATGTTCGATCGCTAAGTCTTCGGCGTGTTTTAACACCTCATAGATAGCTCCGCGTGCTTTGATAGTTCCAGCGATTGGTAATAAATCGTCACGCTTTAAGTACATTTTTCCAGGAATCTCAGCATCATAGTATTTTTCTAAATACTTTTGGAACTCATCGATTTCTGAAATCGGTGACTCGATGATACCATCCGATTCAACAGTATCTTCGAATGATAATTTGATGAACGGTGCGAAACGATCTAAACGTTTTTCAGCGTCAATAGCATCGTCGATCGAGTAGTCACTCACTTTGTTAGCTTCTTCAACTGTGGGCTTTCCTTCATTGATCCAAAAGAAAGATTCTGTTCCACATATTTCTTCAAAACCAGGGATTGTTTTACGATAATCTTTTATTTTTTCACTCGACATCTGTGTCATTGTATCAACCTCTTCATTCATAATTTTTCAAAAATAATCAGAACACTATATAAAATCTAGCTAAGTTTTATGAAATAAAAAAAGCCTTAGAACTACAACATCGTTGTAGCATCACTAATGAAAAGGCTTACTTAGGTATAAGATTACATTAAAAAGCTTAATAAAACAAGCTTATTCTCCTATAAACTGAAAAAAACAATAGAAAGCTCTACTCTCCGTTCTCTTATACTCCATTTACTTTTCTTACAGCTTCTTTTCTAGAAAAAGTATTCCATCTAAAAAATAGTTAATGTCCTTTTGACCGGCCCAGGACAAAAACTATTTAGTTTTTTTATTTAATTTAACAAATAATATCATATGGTTTTCTAAAAGTAAACGTTATTTAGCAATAAATGTTTATTTATACGGTACCATTCAACTTTATGGCTTTTTATACAGCTGTCTTTCTCAATAAAAAAGCCTCCGCTCACTGATTTGCATCAGATGAGGGAGGTAGTGAAGCTTGTTTTCTAGAATAAATTTTTATATTCTCCATAGCCTTCTTCTTCCAGGTCCTCTTTGGGTATAAATCTCAGCGCGGCTGAGTTGATACAATATCTCAGCCCCCCCTGGTCGCGGGGTCCGTCGGTAAAAACATGGCCTAAATGAGAGTCAGCTTCTTCACTTCTTACCTCTATCCTTCTCATACCATGCGAAGAGTCATCGACCTCTTTGATGGAACTTTCATCGAGGGGACGGGTAAACGAAGGCCAGCCACAATAGGCATCATATTTATCATGCGATGAAAATAAAGCTTCCCCGCTTACAACATCTACATAAATACCTTCTTCATAATGATCATTATAAACACCCGTATGAGGAGTCTCTGTTGCATTCTTTTGAGTCACGCGATATTGGATATCGCTTAGACGCTCTCTTAATTCTTCGTCCGTGTAAGTTGATTTCTTGTTGTTTTCTGTCATCTTAATCCCTCCCTGTAGAACCTATTATATAATAAGAGGCTTGCATCCGGTATTAATTTGATCCGGCTAATCCTGGATTCTCTTAAACATTTTTTCCATATCACTGTTAGTCAGATGGACCAGAACAGGCCGCCCATGAGGACAGTTATAGGGATTCTCGCACTGGGATAAATCGCTCAGGAGGCGACGGGCTTCTTCATTCTCCAAGTGATGGTTGGCTTTGATCGACCGCTTGCAGCTCATCATGATGGCTGTAGCTTCTCTAAATTCGCCCAGGCTTATTGCTTGATTCTCTATAAAGAAATCAATCATCTCCCGAAGCGTCGCCTCCACTTCATCCGATGGAAACCAGGCAGGATGACTGTGGACGATATAGGTCTGCTCTCCAAAGTCTTCTAAGTATAAGCCGACCTCATTCAGCTCCTCCATATGTTCCTTGATCAATAAGAACTCATCATGAGGATAATGGAGAAGAATCGGAACCAGAAGCTGCTGCTGAAGATTATCTTCTTTACCTATTTCCACGCGGTACTCTTCGTATTTTATCCTTTCCTGGGCCGCATGCTGGTCGATAATATAGAGGCCTTCCTGACTTTGAGCAAATAAGTAAGTGCCGTGCATCTGGCCGAAATATTCCAGATCTGGAAAAGGAGGCACCGGCTTCTCTTTTTTCTGTTTCATTCTTTTCTTCGCTGCAGCCAGAGGACTTTCGTCGTGGAGGTCCGGCAGCCTGCTTGCATCTTCCTGGGAAAAAGCAGCGGCATTGAAACCCAGCGGCGGCGCCTCTTCCTTCAGATGGTCTCTCTCTGCTGCCCGGTCTATACCTGAGTTTTGAGGATTAAAATGCAGCACTGTCTGCTGACTCTTTTCTTCCTTTTGAGTGTGTTGATTGGCTTTAATATTTTCCAAAGCTTTGGGAATCCGATCAGACCTTTGAATACTCTCACGGACGGCTTGAGTCATCAGGTCGGCCAGCTCATCCTCTTCGCTGATCCGCACCTGTTGTTTGGTCGGATGGACATTGACATCTAAGAGTAAAGGGTCTGTCTTGATATGGACGACCGCTATCGGCCGACGGTTGACCATCAATTTAGAGCCATAGCCTTTTTCAATCGCCCGGCTCAATTTGTAATTGCGAATCACCCGGTTATTGAGTATCAAAGTAATATATTTATTTGAAGCCCGCGTAAGATCGGGTGGCGAGATAAATCCCTCAATTTGGTAATTAAAATTTTCTCCTTGAAGCGGCATCATCTTTTTAGCTGTCGATACACCATAAACACCCGCTATAGCTTGACGCAGGTCACCGTTGCCGGCTGTTCTTAAAACCGGATTATTATCAGAAAGAAGACGAAAGGCCACGGACGGATAAGAAAATGAAAAGCGATTGATCAAATCTGAGATATGAGCCATCTCTGTCTGCGGTGTTTTTATATACTTTAAGCGGGCGGGAGTATTATAAAAAAGATGTTCCACTACGACTGTGGTACCCTGCCGGCTGGAAGACGCGGACTGTTCAACGATTTCTCCGCCTTTCACTTTGAGATGCACCCCGGCTGATGTGCCGGTAGATGTTTCTATAGTTAATTCTGAGACAGAAGCGATACTGGGTAAAGCCTCTCCCCTGAAGCCCAGGCTTCTGATGCGGAATAAATCTTCTTTTTCATGCAGTTTACTCGTGGCATGTCTCTCAAAAGCCAAAGCTACTTGATCACTTGGAATGCCTGATCCGTTATCTGTCACTTCGATTCGTAAGAGGCCTGCTTCTTCTACTCGGATATCAATCTGACCCGCTCCGGCATCCAAAGCATTTTCTACTAATTCTTTGACAACAGATGCGGGCCGTTCAACTACTTCACCGGCGGCTATCTGATTGGATAAGGATAAGGGCATGACTTGAATTTCAGACATGATGCACTCCTATCTATTTTATTCATTCTGACGCAGCTGCTGCTGCAGATCATTCACAACATTCATTGCATCGATCAGGGTCATATTAGCTATATCAAGCGCTTTAATCTGGTCAATAACTGCTGCCTCGGTCTCATCCATAGAGATATCGAATAACTTCATCTGGCCTTCTTCAAGCATCTCCACCTGCTCCGGCCGATCAGGAGAATTCTTCTTGGATTTTTCTACCAGGTTATTTAAGATGCTGTCTGCTTCCTGGATCACCTGGTTAGGCAGTCCGGCTAATTTGGCCACTTGGACACCGTAAGACTTATCAGCCGGGCCTTTTTCGATTTTGTGAAGAAAGACGAGCTCCTGTTTGTCTTCAACCGCTCCGACATGAACATTCTTTAATCGTTCCATCCGTTCTTCCAACTCCGTCAGTTCATGGTAATGGGTGGAAAATAAAGTTTTGGCTTTAATATGATCATGAATGTAGCCGATGATTGCTTCAGCCAGGGCCATGCCGTCAAAAGTCGCCGTTCCCCGCCCGATTTCATCAAACAAAAGAAGACTTTGAGAACTGGCATTCTGCAGGGCTTCATTAGCTTCCATCATTTCGACCATGAAGGTACTCTGCCCGCCGATCAGATCATCCATCGCTCCAATTCGTGTGTAAATCTGATCGAAGACAGGCAGTTCAGCGGATTCAGCGGGTACAAAGCAGCCCATCTGAGCCATGATGATAATCAAAGCCAGCTGGCGCATGTAGGTACTTTTCCCTGACATATTCGGTCCTGTTATCAAAAGGATGTCGGTTGAATCATCTAACATTACATCATTAGGGATATAGGTCTGATCTCCCATCACTTTTTCTACCACCGGATGACGCCCGTTCTTTATCGCTACACTCTGTGAGTGGCTGTGGAAGCCGGGGCGGGAAAAATTATATCTTTCACTGACTTCAGCCAGACTCTGCAGGACATCCAGCATAGAGATATATTTAGCCAGCTTTTGAATGCGTTCAATCTCTGCTTTAATTTCATCCCGTAAACTAACAAACAACTCATATTCAAGGCTTTGAGATTTCTCCTCAGCCTCCAAGATCAGACTCTCTTTTTCTTTTAATCCAGGTGTGATGTAGCGTTCAGCATTCGCCAGCGTCTGCTTACGTTCATATCTCTCTTCATCGACTAAAGACAGATTTGATTTAGTAACCTCAATATAGTAGCCGAATACTTTATTAAAACCTATCTTTAAGTTCTTGATGCCGGTTTTTTCTCTTTCTTCAGCCTGAAGATTGGCCAGCCACTGTTTTCCGTTATGCATGGCATCTAAATACTCATCCAGGAGCGGATGATATCCCTGCTTGATCAGCCCGCCTTCTGTTATAGAAAGCGGCGGCTCTTCTACGATCGCCTGATCGATCTTTTCATAGATATCCTGAGGAAATTCTACTTCCTGCAGCCAATCATCCCAAACCCCTTCTTGGTTAATCGTCTCAACAAGGGAGATGATGTGGGGAACTTGTTCCAATGACTGCTTAAGCTGGGTCAAATCTCTGGCATTGACTGTTTGAAAGGATATTCTCCCTGACAAACGCTCCAGATCGTAAACTTTTTTCAGCAGCTCTGCCAGGTCCATTCGCTCGAAATAATGATTCATCAAGCTTT
Source organism: uncultured Atopococcus sp. (assembly GCA_964437675.1). Taxonomy (GTDB): domain Bacteria; phylum Bacillota; class Bacilli; order Lactobacillales; family Carnobacteriaceae_A; genus JAUNQW01. The sequence continues at coordinate 19,145 of CAYTHW010000001.1, forward strand.
CGACAGCATCTAAGCGTTGATTGATCTTTTTTTCACTCAGTAAAGGCTGATCCAACCATCTTTTAAGCAGGCGGCTGCCCATAGCCGTCTTGCTCTCATCCAACAGCCAGTAAAGGGTGCCGTATTTGCTTTGATCTTTCAGAGACTCTTGCAGCTCCAGATTCTTTCTCGCGCCCGGCCCCATTCTTAAATACTGATCAGGCTCGTAGCTTTCCAGAGGCTGGATATGTTCCAGCTGCCGCATCTGGGTATCAGCCAGGTAATTTAAGAGTAAATCTGCGGATTTCTTCAGGTTCTCATCCAGATCAGCTGGATAATACTCTCTGAAGTCCCTCTTTTCCTCGGAACGCGGATAGGAAATAAGGATATTCAGATATTTGTGCAGGCTCTCTTCTTGATCTTTGATGCTTTGAGAAAGAACTATTTCCTTGGTTTGAATCGTCGTACATTCATTGACGAATTCAGCAAAAGAATGCAGCTGGGTCGCTTTGAATTCACCTGTCGAAAGGTCTATATAAGATAAATAATAGGTGTCTTCTATTATTTCTAAGGCAGATAAATAATTGTTTTCCTTTTCTTCCAGCGTGCTCTCCTGCATCACGGTCCCCGGTGTAATTAACTGGACGACTTCTCTCTTGACCATTCCTTTGGCCTGTTTGGGGTCTTCCACCTGCTCACAGACAGCTACTTTATAGCCCATCTGTATGAGTCTTTTGATATATTGATCAGCTGAATGATAAGGCACACCGCACATGGGAATAGGGTCATCCGCTTTTTTGTTTCTGGCTGTCAAAGTCAATTCTAATAATTGAGAGACCTCTTCAGCATCTTGATAAAATAATTCGTAGAAATCACCTAATCGATAAAACAAATAAGCATCTTCATAGTTGGCTTTTATTTCTTTATATTGTTTCATCATAGGTGTATCTTCTGTTTTTTTAGTCATTTAATCCATCAACTCCTGTGCTAATCAAAGAAAGGCTGGTCATCGCTGATGACAACATTTTTAATGGAAATGGCTTTTCCTGTCTCTTCTTCAATCTCTATGATGCAGGCACTCAAGATACCCGGGCCGTTTTCTTGAACATTAAACCGTGTCGGCAGTTTGGTCACATAACGTCTGAGCACATCTTCCTTTTTCATTCCGATGATTGAATCTGCAGGGCCGGTCATACCTACATCGGTTAAAAAAGCTGTGCCGCCCGGTAAGACTCGGGCATCATTGGTCTGCACATGGGTGTGGGTGCCAATGACAGCAGATACTCTGCCATCTAAAAAATGAGCCATTGCTTGTTTTTCACTTGTAGTTTCAGCATGAAAATCTATAAATATATTGGGAGTGTGCTGTCTTGCCTGCTCGACGAGTTTTTCTGCAGCGATAAAAGGGTCGTCCAGATTCTGCATTAAAGCAGTTCCCTGCAGATTGATGACAGCTAATTTAGTTTGATTGATATTCAAATAAATGAGACCCTGCCCCGGGGTAGTCTCTTCCGGGAAATTAGCAGGTCTGACAAGCTTTTTAGAACGATCGATAAAATCAAATATTTCATCGTTGTCGAAAGCATGATTCCCTAGAGTAACGACATCAGCACCGAGCTGCATAAATAATTTATATATCTTTTCTGAAATTCCCCGTCCTCTATCCGTTGAATTTTCACCATTCACAATATTGACTTGTGGTTTATATTTACTCACCAGTCTGTGTAAATAATTTTCCAGCATATTCCGACCCAATTGACCTACTACGTCTCCAACAAATAAGATTTTCATGTGTTTCCTCTTCCTAATTCAATGTCCGTTTATTTTAACATAATTTTGCCCCCGATTCTTAAACCATAAAACAAAAAGACTGTTAACATTTTTGTCAGCAGTCTTTTTATCATTCTTTAATTTATGTATTATTTCGCCGTTTCAGTAACTCTTGTTTCGCGTATTACCGTTACTTTAATGTGGCCTGGGTATTCCATGTCACTTTCAATTCGCTTACGAATATCATGTGCTAATTTAATTGCATCAGCATCTTGTACTTCGTCTGGCTTAACGATGACTCGTACTTCACGACCGGCTTGAATAGCGTAAGATTCTTTTACGCCGTCAAAGTCGTTTGAAATCTCTTCTAAATCGCTGAGTCTTTGAAGATAACTTTCCAATGATTCACTTCTTGCTCCTGGTCTGGCAGCTGAAATCTGGTCAGCAGCCTCCACAAGTACGGCAATCGTACTGTTAGCTGGAGCATCACCATGGTGTGAAGCAATAGCATCTATCACTTCTTCAGGTTCGTTATATTTCATTGCAAGTTCCACACCAATTTCTACGTGGGAACCTTCTACTTCACCATCTATAGCTTTTCCTATATCATGTAAAAGTCCAGCACGTTTAGCCAAGTGAGCATCTTCCCCTATTTCAGAAGCTAAAATCCCTGAAATTTTTGCAACTTCTTTAGAGTGAATCAATGCATTTTGACCATAACTGGTGCGGTAGTTTAATCGACCAACAATTTTTATTAAGTCAGGATGTAAATTATGAATTCCAAGCTCGAATACAGTTTCTTCACCAATCTCGCGAATATGTTTTTCCATCTCTTTTCGAGATTTTTCCACTGCTTCTTCAATACGACCTGGATGAATTCGACCATCTTTAATCAACTTTTCTAAGGTTAATTTTGCAATTTCCCGTCTGATCGGATCAAAACCACTTAAAACAACTGTTTCCGGAGTATCATCTATGATGACATCCATACCAGTCAAGGACTCTATTGTACGAATATTTCTTCCTTCCTTACCGATAATACGACCTTTCATATCATCATTAGGTAAGTGAATAACAGATACCGTAGACTCCGCAACTTCGTCTGCCGCGCTTCTCGTGATGGCCTGTGTGATGATGTCTTTGGCAATCTTTTCAGACTGGCGTTCAGCTTCCTCTTCAGATTTTTTGATTAAGACAGCTATCTCATGTTCCATTTCTCTTTCAGCAGTTTGAAGTATCTGCTGGTGAGCTTCATCACGGGTCATTTCCGCGATTTCCTGTAACTTATCTTCCTGTTGCTGGAATAATTCATCAAGTTTTTGTTCGCGTTCATCAAGTTCTATTCCTTTTTGAACGAGTTTTTCTTCTTTTTCTGATAAATTAATCTCACGGAGAGAGAGTTGTTCGTCTTTAAAATCTAAATTATCCTCACGTTGTTCCACTCGATTTTCTTGGCGAGACACTTCCGAACGTCTTTGCTGCAATTCATTTTCCACTTGCGTCCGGTAGTCCTGGATCTGTTCTCTTGCCTCCAGTAGAGTTTCTTTTTTCATGGCTTCAGCTTCTTTATTAGCATTTTCAATGATCATAGAAGCTGTTCTATTTGAATCCTTTAAACGGTTTTCAATGTTATTTTTACTCATAACATATCCAATTACAAATCCAATGATTAAAGCAACGATAGCGAAGGCAATAGTCAGTGCATTCATACTGTCACCTCCCTATCATTATTATATTTTAAAATTTTAGTAAAATTTTATTCTATGCTACTTCGTGTGAGACACATTTGTAACATAAGGTTATCATATCTTTATGCTACCCTCTTGTCAAATCTTTGTGAAAAATTGAGATGGTCGTCTACAACCTTCGATTTACTCCTCGGAATCAATATCCAAGGCGATTCCTGCCTCTTCTTCTTCCTCTTTCTTAACAGCTATTTCATCATCATTACTGGCTCCATAAGCAATTCTAATTTTTTGTTCCACTTCTGCTCTCAGGTCAGGGTGATCCAAGAAATACTGTTTGGCATTCTCCCGGCCCTGGCCGATTTTTTCTTCACCATAGGAATACCAGGAGCCTGCTTTTTCGATAATATCTTTTTCTGCTCCCATATCGACCAGCTCTCCAACTTGAGAAACACCTTCTCCATAGATAATATCTACTTCAGTCGTTTTAAATGGAGGGGCCACTTTATTTTTAACAACTTTTAGTCGCGTTCTATTACCGATAGCCTCGCCGTTCTCTTTGATCTGCTCAGCACGTCTTACTTCTAAACGAATGGTGGAGTAGAATTTGAGTGCTCTTCCTCCGGGTGTTGTTTCTGGATTTCCAAACATAACACCGATTTTTTCACGAATTTGGTTGATGAAAATAGCAATCGTCTGTGTCTTATTGATCGATCCTGAAAGTTTACGTAAAGCCTGGGACATCAAACGAGCCTGGAGTCCCATATGGCTGTCACCCATCTCCCCTTCAATCTCTGCTCGTGGAGTTAAGGCAGCGACTGAGTCGATGACAAGCATATCGATCGCTCCACTGGAAACCAGGGCATCAGCAATTTCGAGCCCCTGCTCCCCGGTGTCCGGCTGAGATAAGATTAAATTGTCCGTATCCACACCTAATCTTTTGGCATAAACCGGATCCAGTGCATGTTCTGCATCAATAAAAGCAGCGTTCCCGCCTTCTTTTTGGCAGGCTGCGATAGCGTGCAGGGCCATGGTTGTTTTACCCGAGCTCTCCGGTCCATATATTTCAATGACCCGGCCTCTTGGATATCCTCCAACACCTAAAGCTACATCTAAGGCTAAGGAGCCCGAAGAAATAGTGTCTATTTCTTGATTAGCCCGTTCCCCCAGTTTCATAATAGAACCTTTACCATAACTTTTTTCAATTTTTTTCAAAGCTGCATCTAATGCTTTTTGACGTTCTTCACTCATATTTGTCCTCCATATATATATTTATTCTCTTCTATCATAATCAGGCACAGTCTAATAATAACTTTTTTACGTGCAACTTGCAAGAAAAAAGCGAATGTTTGTTCGGTTTCTTTTTACTGCTCATCATTAAGGTACGCAGAGCGATATTCCTTATTTTTATTTCACTAAAAAAGTCACAGAACGATCGTATCAACGATGTCTGTGACTCAATTTTTTATGCAGAATTACATAGAATCCTTAAAAATATGTCGGGCATTCCAAAAGTAGTCAGCCCCGGAATAGACAGTGAAGAATAAGGCCGTATATAAGACTATCTTACCTACAGGCAGACCCGTCCAGGCCAGCGGAAAGTCATCCAGCAGCAGGAATAAAATAGCCAGCATCTGCGTCGTCGTCTTTATTTTACCCGGCATTGCTGCCGACAGGACCTCTCCTCCTGTCTCAACGACGATCAAACGCAGACCGGTAACTGCCAGCTCGCGCATCACGATGAGAGATACTACCCAGGCCGGCGCCAGGTCAAGATCAACTAAAACGATGAAAGCTGTCATCGTCAGCATCTTATCGGCCACAGGATCTGCAAAAGCACCAAAATTAGTTACTAAATTCTGCTTACGGGCAAGGTATCCGTCGAGCCAGTCCGTAAAACTTGCCATCGCAAAAATAGCTGCTCCCAGCAAATAATGATAAGGAATGTTAGATTCCAATAAAGTCAGCTGCCCCCACTCGAAAGGATAAAGTAAGACCGCCATAAAAAACGGTATCAATAAAATTCTCAGTAATGTTAGTTTATTTGGTAAATTCATATTTCCCCTCAACCCTATTCTATATTAATGGTTAGAACCTGAGTCGGGCTGCCTGCATTTTCTGTTGGAAACTCAAGAGCGCTGCCATTGATTTCAATAGATGTCGCTTCTGCATTACCTGCTTGAATGACGATGGTAGAAGCATCTCCTGCAACCGGAACTTCCATCGTATCTCCCTCCTCAACAACCCCCTGGCGTAATTGCTGGCCGTCTGATTCTATGCTCACCCAGGCGCTGTCTCCTTCAGCACTGATGGTGACCATGAATTCGTCAGCCCCGCCGGCATCCATCCGATAGATACCGCTGCTTCCATCGGCTTCAATCTGTTCGATAGTGACTTCTGGTGCTGTTTCCTCTGCCGGCTCCTCTTCCTCCACAGATTCTTCTGCAGGTTCGCTCGCAGGGTCTGACGTTTCTTCTTCTAAGGATGATTCCTGACTCTGTTCAGTCTCTAAAGGCTCATTAGAGACACCCGAATTCGAGTTAAAATAGAAGAAAAGTAAGAGAGCTGCAAGAATCAGCAAGAGCAGGGTGAAAATGGAACAGCCATATCTTTTAAAGAATGAAGGCTCCGGCTCCTCGTCAGCTTGTTTATCCTCTACCGAATTCCGTTCATAGTTAACGATAGGATTTTGAGTATAGGCTTTTTCCCGGTCTACCTGATCCAGGTGATCCCGATCACTCACAGGTTCTTCTGTCACAGGGACAGCTGCAGCCTCATCCTCCGGAATATCCTCGCCTGCTCCTTCATTTTTTTCTTGAGCAGCTTCTTCTTCCTTTAAGGACTCCATGAGTTTTTCAGACGCCGCCTGACGCTGCGCTTCATAATCAAGAGGCTCATCAGGCCGGCTGTTTTCCTCTTCCCAATCTCCGGCGGGGCCGTGTATTCCATCATCACTTAAAACGATTGAAGGAGTCTCATCTGAAAGTTGAGCTTCTCTATCTGCCAGCAAGTCATCGCCATCCAGGCCTAGTGCCTGGGCATACTGTCTGACAAATGAATCATAATAGATGTCTCCCGGCAGACTATCTAACTGGTTGTTTTCTAAAGCACTTAAGTATCTTTGCTGTAATTTAGTTTCACGCTGCATATCTACAAGAGAATAGCCCTTCTCTTCTCTGGTCTTTCTTAAAATATCCCCAATATTTTTCATTAAAAAACCGCCTTAATATAAATATTTACCTCATAATTGTAACATAATTCATTATGAGGTGATCAAGCATTCGGCAGAATAACAAATTCAGAGAGATAATCCTTTTGTATATATTCTTTTGCCATTTGTTTGACATCATCCAAAGTAATTTCTTCAATTAAAGGTAACAGATCAAAAATATTTTTATCTTTATACTGCGGGAAATATAATTGACGTGCTAAATACTCTACAGAGTTCAATCGGATTAAATTCTGCCCAATCATGCGTTTCTTCACCAGGTCGAAATGCTTCTCATTCAATTCCGGACTCTCAGCTGCGTTCAAGAGAACTTCTTTGAGAGCCGCGAGAGTTTTGTCCACATCTTTATTGTCAACCGACAGACTGATATAGTCATATCCCCGGTCATAATTCACACTGTAGCCGAAAGTATCATCGATGATCCCTTCATTATAAAGGTCTAAATAAGTCTGGGAGGTTGAGCCAAAAAGAAGGCGCAGTAAAAGATTGAGCGTGTTGGCCCGTTTGAAGTCATCCACATCATTGGAATGCGGCTGGTGCCCTCTGATGCCCAGGGTGATTTTCGGTCTTTGAACAGCCATATGGGTGGACCGGCTGGGAATAATTTTATCTAAATCTTCTTCAACTTCCACGGTTTGAATATCACATGATTTTTCAAAAGTCTTTGCGGCTTGATTCTCTTCGACCAGTTTCATGACTTCTTCAGGGTCGACATTTCCCACTATGGATAAGGCCATATTTGAAGGATGATAAAAAGTATCATAACAGGTATAGAGATGATCAGCTGTAATATCCTGGATCGTACTGACCGTTCCTGCAATATCGATAGATACCGGGTGTTCAGGGAAAAGATTTTCTTGTAATCCAAAAAATAAGCGCCAGTCCGGATCATCATCATACATTTGAATTTCCTGCGCAATGATTCCTTTTTCTTTCTCGACTGTTTCTTCAGTAAAGTAGGGATCTTGGACAAAATCAATCAAAGTCTTTAAGTTTTTTTCCACTTCCTGTGTCGCTGAAAACAAGTAAGCAGTCGTAGTGAAGCTCGTATAGGCATTGGCCGAAGCACCCTGCTGGCCAAAGACTTGGAAAACATCTCCCTCTTCTTTCTCAAACAATTTGTGCTCTAAGAAATGAGCGATACCGTCCGGTACTGTAATGGCTTCATCGGCATTAAGAGGGTAAAAGTTGTTGTCGATCGATCCGTAATCTGTTGAAAATAAAGCATAAGTTTTATGGAAACCTTCTTTAGGCAGAATTCTGACCGTCAAGCCATTATCTAAGACTTTAGAATAAACAACTTCATCGTATGTCTCATAAACTAATTTTTCCATATTATTTTCCAGCTCCCTGCAATAGATAAGTCGCTTTTAATTGTGTCTCCTGAGCTACCCGAATAACTTCTTCTCTGCTGACTTCTTCCAGCCGATCTAACCATTGATCCAGGGACATCAGCTCACTCTGAACGAGTATATCATGGTAAGCTCTCTTTAAGTAGGCACCCGGCGAGTCTTCGCTTTGATAGCGGTTATTGGTCAACCCCATGATGGTTTGATGGAAGTCATCGTCCGTAAAATCCCCGTCTTGAAGTGCTTTTAACTGATCTTGAATAATCCGGTTCGTTTTATTTTTTGTCGCTGCATCTATTCCAGTCTGGACCGTCAGTTTGCCAGTCATGGAGGCCAGTGAACTGCTGGCATAATAAGCCAGGCTCTCTTTTTCACGGACATTCATAAATAATTTGGAATGCGGAAAACCTCCAAAGAGGCCGTTGAAAACGATACCCGGGAAATAATCTTCCTGAAGATAATAAATATTGGTCTTATAAGCCAGATTAAATTTCGCCTGCTGGACATCCTGAATATCACTTGAAACAACTAAATCTTCTTTGTGTTCAGGTACATATAAAATTTCCTGGACTTTGTCGGAACGATCTTCAAATGGCAGTTTTTGGATATCTGCAAGGATCTCTTCTTCTGATACATCACCCATCACCAAAATATCCACCTGGTTGTCTTCGATCATTCTTTGATAGCTGTCGTATAAACTTTGAGGAGTAATGGCTTCAATTTCCCTGCGGCGGCCGATCGATGGAATCTGATAAACAGGTTCCGAATAATACAGCTGATTGAGCCTCAAAGCCGCAAACAACTGCTTATTATCTGAAATCGAGTCGTATTCCTCTAAGAGATTCTCTTTCTCGCGGTTAAATATTTTTTCTTCGAAAGCTTCCTTCTCCGCGACGGGGTTAAATAGGACTTCTTCTATGAGGTCCAGATTTTTTGCCCGCATATCTTCCCCGGCCGGCAGGAATTTATTATTAGGAAAGACAAAATTAAATTCGAAAACATTAGCCTGTCCCAAGCGGGAAGCTGCGGTATTGAAATAAGCACCGTAGAGATCAGAAAGTGCCTCACCTAATTTCTTCTGTGTCGGATATTTTTTAGTGCTGATATCCATAATATTGGATAAAAGTGAACGGGAACTCAATGCTTCGAGTTCCAGAGCTTCCTTGAAAAAAAATCGAATATGTACTGTTTTAAATTTTTGTGTCGGAAAAATGTGCAGACGCACACCTTCTTTAATTTGAATAGACATAATTTCCTCCTTAGTCTTCTAGTTCTTGGTCTCCTGCCTGATCAGCTTCTTGAATATTTTTATCGATGAGCACATCCCGGGGTTTGCTGCCATTAGGCGGGCCGACCACACCCCTGGCTTCCATATCATCAATCAGCCGGGCCGCACGGTTATAACCTATTCTAAAGCGACGCTGCAGCATAGAAACGCTGGCCGTCTCTTCTTCTACAACCAGCTTGACCGCTTCATCAAAGTACTCATCCTCAGGCTCTTCATGAAGATCAGCCTCTGCTTCGTCGCCGGGTATCATTTCTTCAATGTAATTAACTTCCTGCTGATCCTTAACGAATTCAACCACCTGCTTAACTTCGTCATCGGTAATAAAAGTTCCCTGCACACGCTTGGCCTGGCTCGCTCCCATCGGCAGGTAGAGCATATCCCCTTTTCCAAGCAGCTTCTCCGCTCCCACCATATCTAAAATAGTACGGGAGTCTGTCCCGCTGGAAACAGCAAAAGCAATACGGGAAGGTATATTAGCTTTGATCGTTCCGGTCAGGACATCGACACTCGGACGCTGGGTAGCTAAAATCATATGGATACCGGCTGCACGTGCCATCTGCGCCAATCTCATGATGGCATCTTCCACTTCTTTAGAGGCCACCATCATCAAATCTGCCAGCTCATCCACTATGACCACTATATAAGGTAAAAAGGGCAGGTTTTCCTCTTCTTCCCGATTGTATTTCGCAACATAATCATTATAGGTTGCTCTATTTTTAGTTCCTGTACTTGCAAATAATTCGTAGCGTCTTTCCATTTCTCTAACCACATTATTTAAAGCCCGGGCTGCCTTTTTAGGATTAGTCACGACGGGCGTCAATAAGTGGGGAATACCATTGTAATCATTTAATTCTACCATTTTAGGATCAATCATCATCAGTTTGACTTCGCTTGGCTTCGTCCGCATCAACAAGGCCGTGATGATACTGTTGATGGCTACTGACTTTCCAGAACCCGTCGACCCGGCAATGAGAAGATGGGGCATTTTAGATAAATCTGCTATCTGAATATTACCCGATATATCTTTCCCTATGGGCACTTCCAGCAGAGCATCGGGCTTTCTGCGGGTCAGTTCCAAGGTTTCTCTGAAAGAGACGAAGCTGATTTCCTGGTTGGGCACCTCTATACCGATAAGTGCCCGGCCGGGAATCGGTGCCTCGATGCGGATATCTTTGGCAGCTAAAGCGAGAGCGATATCATCCTGCAGATTGACGATCTTGCTGACTTTTACTCCCGTGGCCGGCTGGATCTCATATTTAGTTACAGCCGGTCCTAAATTAGCCTTCACCACTTTGGCATCCACATCAAAACTTTGAAAGGTCTCTTCCAACTTTTGAATATTTCTTTCGATGACATCATATTCACTCGACTGGTCCGAAGACCGGACTTCATTCAGCAATTTGAGAGGCGGCAGGACATAATCTTCATTTTCAGATTCTGAAACAATGTTGAAGTCATCTTTATTCTCAGTTTCTGCAGCAGAGTCCGAGACGGCTTTTGGTGTTTTATTTTCTTTGATGACCGGCTCCTGGGATTCTTCTCCACTGCCGTCCTTATTTTTTTTATTTCTGCTTAAATTACTTTGGTGAGAATCGATCGGTATCTTTTCTGCTTCTCTTCCACCTTCTTGAGGAACTTCTATTTCTTCTGCAGCCTCCTCTTTCTTGGCTGTTTTACTTTTCTTAGCAGCAGCTCTCGTTTGTCTTCTGGCTTCCAGACGGAGGAAGAGATTTTCTACCCATGAAGAAATCCTTTGAAAAAACTGTCCATAGCTGATATCAAAAATCAGCAGCAGAGCAGTCAATACGAGGAGAAGGACGATGAAATAAGTCCCGATCTGGTCAAATAAAAAATAAAAAATTCCATAAATAACAGCACCGATCATACCCCCGCCCAGACTGTTTCCCGTCATATTCTGGGTCAAATCTAAAACGAAGAAACGCCAGGTCGCAGGAATAGGCTGCAGATAAGGATTGTTGACTTTTTGAAACATGAGAGCATGCAGGAAGACTAGAATCGATAGATATAAAAGCAGACTTCCATATACTCTCTTCTTATTCTTTATTTTTTTGATTTCACCTTTAAATAAAGTAATCACACTAATGATTAAAATAATAAAGGAGAGGAATAAATAGCTGTCTCCTACAAAAAAACGGGTGATATTCGCACATACCCTGCCGACAAAGCCAAGTCGGGTTAAACTAAAAAAACTTAAGATTAAAAATCCTAAGGAAATCCCTCTGTTTACAGGGATGATATTCTTTTTTCTACTTCTTTTTCTTCTTGCCATCCGCGATTACTCCTATCTTTATCTATTAAATAGTATACAATAGATAATTTTTCTTTTTAAATTTATTTGCTGAATCTATGCCCTTTAACTGATAGAAAATTGAATTTTAACAGAAAATAAGCTATAGTATATAAGTTATTGGGCACCGGCCCTTTGAATACTAACTTAAAGGAATGTGTGACAGATGAATAAAAAAATAAAAAGAATGCTATTGACCGGCTTTCTCGCCAGTACAGCTCTCTTTCTATCAGGTTGTGTCCGAGTAGATGATGCGGGAAATCCTGGAGGGTGGTTCTATAATTTACTTGTTGTACCTACTCAAGATATTATCAACTGGCTGGCAGGCTTATTGGACGGTAACTACGGCTGGGCTATCGTTGTTTTCACTATTTTAGTCCGACTCCTTATCTTGCCGCTTTCACTTAAACAGCAAAAAGCTGCTACTCTTCAACAGTCGAAAATGAAAGCAATCGAACCTGTAACTAAAGAAATACAAGAAGACCTCAAAAACGCAGAAAATCCAGAGCAGCAGATGGAATATCAAAGAGAGCTGCAGGAAGTTTATCAAGATGTAGGTATTTCCCTGGTCGGAGGAATGGGATGTCTTCCTCTCCTCATCCAGCTGCCGATCATCTCCATGGTTTACTCAGCTCTGCGCTATTCGCCAGATATGGCAGGCGCAACTTTTATGGGACAGGCTTTAGATGAAAGAAGTGTCGTATTTGCCATCATAGTTGGTGTGGTCTATCTCGCCCAGGCCTATTTCATGATTAAAGGAATGCCTGAAGAGCAGAAAAAACAAATGATCATGACTTCCTTGATGAGTCCCATCATGATTTTTATCTTTTCTCTTTCTACTCCCGGTGGGATAGCTTTATACTGGCTGGTCAGTGGTATTTTTGCTACTTTCCAATCCTTGTATACTTCAACTATCTTAAAACCTCGACTTGAGGCTCAGGCTGCTGAAGAAATGGGAGATATCAACGTTAAGAGGAAAAAAGGTCCCAGAAAAGAAGCTGAAAAAGCGGCACCTAAATCTACTCCTAAAGTCACCAGCCAAAGCCAGGCTCGCAGCAGTTTTGAAAAGAAAACTTCCAGACGGAATGAAGGTAAACAGCGTCCCAAAAAGTAAAACATTGAATAACTCATAAAATAGAGAGCTTTTATTATAAAAGCTCTCTATTTTTGTAGTTTATATTTAATCTCTTATAACATAACCTGTACCGCGGACTGTTTGAATATAACTCTCTTCATCTTCTTTATCTATCTTATTTCTCAAATACCGAATATAGACATCCACTACATTAGTTTCAGTATCTTCATCGTAACCCCACACTTTTTCTAAAAGACTTTTTCTTGAATAGACAGTATTAATATTAGATAATAATTCTATCAAAAGATCATATTCTCTCTTCGTTAAGTCGATGATTTCCTTGCCTCGGCGGACCGTTCTATTTTCCTTGTCCACTACTAAATCCTTAAAAACGATACTGGACTGTGTGTCATCCTGACGCTCACTCTGATAGTTAATCCGCCTGAATATCGCACGCATCCGCGCTAAAAGCTCTTCTATAGTAAAAGGCTCTACGATATAATCATCGGCTCCATAATCTAAACATAAGACACGTTCTACGACAGAATCTCTCTCATCGATGATAAAAATAGGTACATGAGAATTTTGGCGGACGCGCCTGCAGATTTCAATACCACTCAATTCAGGGATCATTAATCCCGTAATGATTAAGTCCCAATCTTTATCTTCAGCTAAAGCTGTTTCCAGACCCTCCCTGCCGCTGGAATAAGATTCTACGTAATAACTTTCTTGAGATAACTCTTCTTCTAAGAAGTTCGTCAAATCTTTATTATCTTTAATGATCAATATATTTTTCATTAACACGAGACCTCCTTCACAAGGTTATAAATTAGCGGCATGATCTAATATGCCACCTATGTTTATGAATAATTCATTAAATTATATTATTTATCAACCTCTTTAATTTTAATTTAAGGCAACCATAATCAAATTTATAATACTGCCATCAGAAGGGGCTCTCTCAATAACTCCATATAGGGCTAGTATCAGGAGCCTTTCCTAATAATGGCATCTCCTAGGTTCATACAGCTTACAGTTCTGGAAGCATGTGAAATTCGTAAAGATAATAGTAGTTGTTTTGGAGATGTTACCACTAATTTTCGCTCCTTCAGGGGATATTCCCCCTGGACTTAACGAGGAATTCTCTTATTATTTCACTGATTCTGCAAGCTGATAAATCAAGCAGCAGCTTAAATACATGGTATATAAATATATATTAAGACGTGTGCTTACTGAAACTATGTGAAAAAAAATCAAGAAATTATAATGGTGAACTATTCTAGTGAACCTTATCACAATTTGAGTATTTGCCACCTACTTAACCTTGATAAGTTGTAAACATGTAAGGTATATGTCCCCTATATTAAAAATCGATTACAGTTGTAACGATAATAACATTTTTTAATCCATCTTGTATTTCTCTTCTTCTTTAGTGTAAAATAGATAAGCTTGGTATAAATAGAAGGTAGGTGAATTTACTGATGGCACGTAATAAAAAATCAAGAAAAACCATGTGGAGACGTGTAGCAGTATGGATTTTATTAGCAGTTATGGTTATCTCACTCTTGGCTTCTTTAATCGGTGCACTTGGAGCTTTTTAATTCGATCCGAAAAGACAGGAAATAAAATCCTGTCTTTTATTTTTTAAAAGACAGGACAGGCTACCTGGATTTACGCAGCTCCTGAGCAGTAATCAATGTATGCTCACTTAATTCACTGCCTGCCAGCATCTCAGCGATTTCTTTAACCTTTTCATCTTCTCCTAAATACTTAACTCTTGTCGATGTTCTGCCATCTTTAACTTCTTTAGATATATAGAGATGGTGGTCAGCTGCCGCCGCTACTTGAGGCAGGTGAGTGATGCAGAGCACCTGATTATGTTCAGAGATGGCCGCAATCTTTTCCGCAATCGCAGCAGCCACTCTTCCACTGACCCCTGTGTCCACTTCATCTAAGATATTGGTAGACAATGTTTGTTTTTTCGAGAAAATTGTCTTCAGTGCCAGCATCATACGGGAGAGTTCTCCTCCAGACGCTACATTCTCCAAGGTTTTCAGTGGTTCTCCAGGATTGGTCGCTATTAAAAAGGAGACGCGGTCCAGTCCTTGAGGATTAGCATCTGTAATACTGAGGTCCTCTATCTCTTCAGAAAAATTAACCTTAAATGCCGCTTTTTCCATGTATAAATCACTTAACTCCTGGTGGATATCATGCTCAAGCTCTGCAGCAAGCTGGCGGCGCTCTGCCGATATCTCCCGCCCGACCTGTAAAACTTCTTTCCCTAACTGGAGGATCTCTTCTTCTAACTGACTCACATCTTCTTCACTTTGAGTCAGCTGTTTGTATTCTTGTTCAGCCTCTTCATAAAAAATTAAAATTTCGGCAATAGTCGAACCATATTTCCTCTTTAAGCTCTGAATAACATTTAACCGTTCTTCAATCTCATTCAGCCGCTCTTCGTCATAATCTAAACCATCAATCTGACTGGATATATCCGAGATCACATCTTGAAGCTCATAATAGACACCTGATAATTTTTGGCTCATCATCTGGTAATCTTGTGATAAATCACTGATACTCTCCATCTGTTCAAGCGCCCGGCCGATAAAATCTATGCTTGAATACTCATCACTGCCGGTCAGGAAATGATAGCTGTCAGACAGACTCTGCAGCACATTTTGGTAATTCATCAGCTGGCGGCGCTCTTGTTCCAGCTCTTCATCTTCACCATCCATTAAACCGGCTTCCTCTAATTCATTCAATTGAAAAGCAAGCATATCAATCCTCTGATTCACTGCCTGCTCATTATCCTGCCGATTTTCTAATGTTCTTTTTTTATCTAAATACTCTCTATAGATCCGTGTGTATTCTTTTTTACTTTCTAAAAAATCGTCACCGCCGAAGCGGTCCAACAGAAGAATATGATTTTGTGCATGCATCAGTTCCTGGTGCTCATTCTGCCCCTGAATATCTACAAAAAAAGAGCCGATCTCCCTTAAAAGAGAAATAGTTACCATACTGCCGTTCACCCGGCTGACCTGCCGGCCGTTCTTGTAAATATCACGCTGAATCAGAAGTTCTTTACTTTCAAACTCGATATCATTTTCTTCTAAAATATTTTTAATCTTTTCATGATTCGACTTGACGATAAACAAGGCTTGAAGCCGGCATTTCTCTTCACCATGCCGCACATATTGAGCTGAGCCGCGGCCACCGGCTAGAAGCCCTACTGCATCGATGATGATTGATTTTCCTGCACCGGTTTCCCCTGTAAAAACAGTCATTCCTTCTTTAAAATGAATATCAGCAGCTTTAATGACAGCAAAGTTTTTAATAGAAAGTTCCTGTAACATCGTAGCCCTCTTTCTAAATATATCTCAGCAATTGATTTCTTAAATCTGATGCGGCTTCTACACTGCGACAAATAATAAGCACGCTGTTATCGTTTTCAATAACAGCAAAGATTTCTTCAAAATTCTGAAGCTGAAGAACATTGGCCAGAACTTCTGCACTGCCGGGCGTCGTATTAATCAATATTAGATCATTTTGAGAATCGATTGAAACGAAGGACTGCTCAAAAAGCTTCTCAAGTTGATGGTAGACATCATAAGGAGTATCCTGGGGCATCGAATAACGATACCCCCCTGACTCCAAGGGAACCTTAATCAGAGACATCTCTTTGATATCTCGAGAAATAGTGGCTTGTGTAATCTCATAACCCCGTTCTTCTAAAGCGGCTACCAAGTCTTCTTGACGCTGGATATATTCATCGCTGACAATCTGTTGTATTAAAGCCTGTCTCTCACTCTTGTTCAATTCACTCACCACATTTCACCTTCAAAGATTTTTTTCTATAACTTCATTAATATGCTTATCAATAGATTTCATCATCTGCTCATCGACCTGCCCCGGTTGTTCCCTGCGTTCTAAATGAACCAAAAATTCCCGGTTGCCTTCACGCCCTGTTATCGGTGAGGAAGCAAGCCCCAATATTTGGTAATTCCGGGCTGCAAAACGGAGAACGTCTTCTAAAACCTGACGATGAATTTTATTGTCGCTGACTACACCCTTCTCCCCGACATCTTCTCTTCTGGCTTCAAACTGCGGCTTGATGAGAGCTACAGCCTGACCGGACACAGGTAAGATTTCTGCCAGTACCGGAAGAATCAGCTTTAAAGATATAAAAGAAACATCAGTGCAGGCAAACTCGGGCTGCCCCCGGCTGAAGTCTTCCAACTTGGTGTAACGGAAATTAGTCTGCTCCATAACTTGCACCCGGGGATGGTCTCTTAAGCTCCAAGCCAGCTGATTCGTTCCTACATCTAAAGCATAGACCAGTTTAGCTCCATGCTCCAATAACACCTGCGTGAAGCCGCCGGTAGAAGAGCCGATGTCTAAAGTGATTAACCCCCCAACATCGAGGTCAAAAACCTCGAAAGCTCTTTCTAATTTATAAGCTCCGCGGGAAACATAGCGTTTTTCCTGTCCTTTAATATACAATTCTGTGTCCATCTTCAGCTGCTGCCCGGCAGTAAGTATTTTTTCTTCCTTGAGAGTAAAAACTTTGCCTGCCATGATCAGAGCCTGAGCCTTAACTTTAGTCTCAGACAGGCCTTGGCTGACCATCAATTCATCAGCACGGATCTTCTTGCGGGCCATCAGCTTCGATCCAATCTTAAGGAATCAATAAAGGAGTCGAGAATCTCTTTATCGTAACTAGTTTTTTCTTTCTCCAGCAAGCCGGCTAATTGATGGTTGCTTTTCTCAGCCAAACTCAGCATCTCTTCCAGTTTGTCATAGGAACCTTCGAGGCCTAACAAGGAAGGATAAGTCGATTTCTCTAATTTTTCATCTTGTCCGACATTTTTACCCAGACTTTCCACATCACCGACTACATCTAAAATATCATCACGAATCTGAAAAGCTAAACCGATAGATTGAGCTATCTCATTAAGATGATCTAAAACTTCCTGCTTCTGGTCAGCTATCAGTCCCCCGGCGAACAGGGCAAACTGGATAAGCGCACCTGTTTTTCTCTCATGTATACTCTGAAGAAGCTCCAGAGGAACTTCTTTATTCTCTGACTGAATATCTTCCAATTGACCGCCGATCATCCCGCCGGTGCCCGCACATTCCGCTAAAAGCTGGATGAGAGTGACCTTCTTTTCCGCTTCCAGCACAGGAGAAGAAGCTAGAATATCGAAAGCATGCGTTAATAAAGCATCTCCAGCTAAAATGGCCGTGGCTTCGCCGAACACCTTATGGTTGGTCGGCTTGCCGCGCCGCAAGTCATCATTATCTATAGCCGGTAAATCATCATGGATCAAGGAATAGGTATGAACCCACTCAATTGCCGCAGCTGCACCATAAGCAGCGGATACATCTTTATCAAATGCTTTGACCGTAGCTAAGATCAAGAGAGGACGTATTCTTTTGCCGCCTGCTTCCAGGGAATAGAGCATGGCTTCTTCCACTTC
The DNA here is from genome assembly GCA_964437675.1 of uncultured Atopococcus sp. GTDB lineage: Bacteria > Bacillota > Bacilli > Lactobacillales > Carnobacteriaceae_A > JAUNQW01. Next base: position 37,305 of record CAYTHW010000001.1, read on the forward strand.
ATTTTGGCAGGGCTGGATGAGGTCATACATATATTGGTTGAAGTTTTCTAAGACATGCTGGGAAAAATCTTTGAAATCCACTTATACTCCCTCTCCTTCTCCGGCCTCATCAGAAATGAATGCTGCTTCTTCACCGGACTCTGTCACTACTTTGGCCACCATCTTCTCAGCATTTTCCAGCTGCTGTCTACAGTACTTGGAAAGTTCAATGCCCCGCTGATACTGCTCTAAAGCTTTATCAAGTTCTACATTATTCTGTTCTAACTCCTGGACGATCTGTTCGAGCTCGGCCAGGGCTTCTTCGAACTTCATTTCTTCAACTTTTCTGTTTGTCATTCTTATTCCCCTTTATCTTGCTTAGTAATAGTCTGCACCTCTGCCTGTACTTGTCCATCATAGAGCTGGATATCTATGAGTTCATGAACCTTTAATTCATGAACTGATTTAATAATTTTATCCTCTTTGCTGGTAAAGCTGTATCCTCTCGCCAGAGTGCCTAAAGGCGAGAGCAGATCTAAAGATGAAATTAACTGGGAAGTCTGCTGCTTCTTCATATTTAAGTAAAAATTAAATTGACGGTTCAGGGCATCCTCTGTCTGGTCAACTTGCTGGCCTGCATCTGCAATCATGTGCTTAGGTCGGAATTTTTTGATTTGATAATGAGAGGTTTCAAGCTGGCGGCTTAAATCTTGGAGATAGTCCTCCATCGTACGATTGAGTTCTTTAGTGGAGAGGTCCAGAGCTTGAGAGCTTTGCTCATATAAACGTTCCGGCTGCTTAAATATGTAAGAATTCTCGCTTCTTTCTAATCTTTTGAACTGCTGCAGCAATGATTGGCGGAAGGTGTTATTTATCCGTGAAATCAGACTCTGCAGGTTGAGTAATTCTTCTTCTAAAACAGGCGTGGCTGCGACTGCTGCTTCGGTGGGCGTTGAGGCCCGATAATCCGCTGCCAGATCTGACAGAGTAGTATCTGTTTCATGCCCGACAGATGAAATAATTGGAGTGGAAGCGGCAGCTACAGCACGGACGACCGCTTCCTCATTGAAAGCAAATAAATCTTCAAAAGAGCCTCCTCCCCGGCCGACGATTAAGGTATCGAAGCTCTGCGTTTGATCAGCTTTTTTGATGTTTTCTGCGATAGAATGAGCAGCTTCTGTTCCTTGGACGATGGTGGGATACAAGACAAGCTCAACTAAAGGATATCTTTTTTGAACATTCAGCATAATATCATGAATAACTGCTCCACTTGAGCTTGTGATAATTCCAATCCGCTTGGGGAAACGTGGAATTTTCTTTTTCGGAAGATCGAACAAACCTTCTTTGCTCAGTTTTTCTCTCGTCTCTTCAAAGAGACGGTAGAGCTGCCCGATTCCATCCGGCTCCATATGTTCTATGATAAGCTGATAATTGCCGCGCGGCCGGTAGACAGTTACCCGTCCGATAACTAAAACTTTGTCCCCATCTTTGGGGCGAAATTTTATTTTTTGGAAGCTACCGCGAAACATCACAACTGAAATCTGTGCATCTTCATCTTTTAAGGTGAAGTATTGATGACCATTGGGATTATTGCGGCTGATATTGGATATCTCACCCGTTAAATATACCCTTTCCAAATAAGGATCCTGATCAAATTTCCGGGCCACATATTTGGTCAGCTGGCTTACCGTCAAATATTTGTCTGCCATAAGTCATCCACTCCTTAAATAATTGACATACAAAAGAAGAGATTACTGATGAATCCCTTCTTACTTGTTTTTACTTTTAGCGATGTTGTCCAGTACTGCATTGATGAGTTGCTCTGATTTTTCATTGCTGAATAATTTAGAAAGCTCGATCATTTCATTAATGACTACCGTTGGAGGAGTATCATCCATCAAGCTGATTTCCAAAACGCCCATGCGCAGTATTAATACATCTACACTGTTCAGCTGGTCAATCTTCCAATTCTTTAAATGCCGGCTGATAATAGAGTCGATTTCGTTTTGATGCTCCAGCACACCTTTCACTAATTGAAGTAAAAACTCTGATTGCTGAGTCCTGCCTATATCATCTTCTTCCCCCGTAAAGGAATTTTCAACCGCTTGTTCCACAGTCAGTGAAGTATCTTTTTCAAAAAACAGCTGGTAGAGAGATTGAAACGCTTTTATCCGGGTCTCGTGTCTTGATAATGCCATTATTCTGCCACTCTGCGTGTTGAAAAGGTTTTTCCTGTTTCACTTTTCGGCGGAACGATATCTACAATATGGATATTAACTTCAGCTAAGTCAATTTCAGTCATATGCAGAACCTGGCTTTTAATGTTGTTTTGTATTTCTTTCACAACCTGGGGAATATTCACACCATATTGCAGATAGCAATAAACATCTACAGCCAATTGACCATAGTCTGTCGTGCTCAAGTTAATTCCTTTTTGATGGTTCTTATGGCCGAATAATTCAGTTACTTCAGCAGTAAACTTGCCATACATGCCTTCAACCCCGTCAACTTCATTAGTGGCAATACCTGCGATGATTTCTAATGTCTCCTGGGAAATTTCAATATCTCCCAAACTTATATTTTTATCATTCGTTCTTGTGTTGTTATTCATCTTTTTCCTCCATTACTCGCCCATTTAGAGTTCTATAAATTCAATTGGTTCAGACATCAAGTCCTTACATCCCGACTGGGTAATCAATAAGTCATTTTCAATTCTAACACCACCGAGACCATTAAGATAAATTCCCGGCTCGTTTGTGATGACATTATTAGGAACAAAGTATTCATCATTTCTTTGAGAGACGCCCGGGCCTTCATGAATTTCTAAACCGATACCATGTCCGGTCGTATGTCCAAATTGAGGACCGTAGCCGTTCTTGCTGATATGATCTCTTGCAACCGCATCTAATTGTGCACCTGTTATATGCGGACCGGCGGCTTCTCTGACTAAAAGGTGTGCTTCCTTGACGATCTCGTAGATTCTCTTTAATTCATCATCTACCTGACCTATAGCAAAAGTCCGTGTCATATCTGATACATATCCTTTATAGTAGCAGCCAAAATCTATGGTGATCAATTCATTCTTCTCTATAACTTTCTCACTGGCTACTCCATGAGGCATCGCGGATCTATGACCGCTGGCGACAATCGTATCGAACGACAGGCCGCTCGCACCTTTTTTCCTCATGTAGAAATCCAGTTCATTAGCGACCTGAATTTCAGTCATGCCCGGTCGGATGCAGTCTAAGATATAGAGAAAAGCTTCTTCAGTGATGTGGATGGCTTTTTGAATTAATTCTATCTCACTGTCTTCTTTTACTTCACGGAGCATTTCCACCAGGCCACTGGAATCGATTAATTCACAGTCTGTTTCCTCAGACAATTGATCCCACTGGGAAATCGTCATATGGTCTTCCTCAATACCAATGTCCTCCACTTGTTCACGGGCTGCTAAATCTGCGACTGTTTCATACATTTTACCTTTACAGTCTATGATCACATAATCAGAAGCTTCATCTTCAGCTTGCTGGGTATATCTTGAATCCGTAATAAAATAACCTTGATCTTGAGTGATAAAAGCTGACCCACTCGTTCCTGTAAAGTTTGAGACATATCTAAGATTGGATGGATTAATAACCAGAATACTTTCAATATTATTTTCTGCCAGTGCAGCTTGAATCTTATTTAGTCTTGTCAAAATACCACTCCTAAAATCTAAATGAGCTATTTTATACTCTTTATTAGTATAACAAAATCACCCCGAAAAATAAATAACTCTCAAACACAGCAAAAGACTATTCACAATTGAATAGCCTTTTAACCGGTCAGATATTTTCATATAAACTTATTCTTTTATCGAATCTTCAAACACTTTTGCGTCATCTCCTTGTTCTTCATCTTCCAACGGATCAACCATCGGACCAGTCTCTGCATGCGGACTGTCAATCATTTTATCTGCCTGATAACCACTGGATAAGGTGCCGATTAATTTATAGTGTGTAGGGGGATGAAATTCGGCATATACTTCCCCATGATTAAAGACAAATTGATAATTTACATCTGCAGTATCGGACTGATGCAGAGCGTTTTCTGCCAGATTGAACATCGTTTTTAACTTATAGCTGTCAGCCAAGAGTTGGTTGTTGGAGGCATCCTGGTTGATATAATAGCCTGCCCCTATTAAAAGGGTGCTCATTAAGAACATCAAAATGAGAACTGTAGGTAAAACTGCACCTTTCTCTGAAGATAACATCTTCTCCTCCTCTTAACCTATTCTTCTTTTGTTGTATTAACAGCCAGGACGGCAGAATATTGTTCGCCCGTGAGAAATTCTACATCTATACTCACTTGATTTTCTCCACAAACCTCATAATCAATATTTTTAACATCCATCAAGAGAGGCTGATGCCCTTCATAGTTAACCTGCCTGATGACTCTCCCGTTCCGTAAATAGATATAAACAATGGCACCTTGCTCGGAGCGGAAAACCAACTCTCTGCCGCCGGCATATTCTAATCCATAACCTTCAATTTCATCAGGCAATTGATGTAGAAAAATGTGCCATTCTACTTGTTTTGGGTGATTTGTTTTTGGAACAAAAGTTTGAATATTAAGAACAAGGCTGTTAAGTAAAAATAAGGTGAGACTGACTACAAACAAAGAAATAAGCGCTTCAATCAAGGTAAATCCCTTGTCATTCTCTAAATATCTGGATGCTTTTAATTTCAATTTTCTCTTTCATTTCTTCATCATTACTTTCTATTGAAATACTTTGTGCGTCAAAATCGACAGTAAATTGATAAGGCCCGGATGATTTTTCCAATTTTTTTACTGGGTAGTCATCCAGCGAGACATCATGCAGACTTCTCATCATTTCAATTTTTTCCTTTCCTTCCTCATGCCTTTGTAAGTGAGCTGAGAAAAAAGGAACATAGATGAGCAGCAGGATGGAAACCAGACTGAGGGACACAAGACTCTCTAAGAGTATATAACCGTCAGACCTGCCTTTTTTGAATATAGTAACGTCCGTTCGAAATCTGGAAAACAATAGATAAGTCTCCTTCTGATAACTTAAAAGCGATATTACCAAACCTGTTTGTTCGGCCGGTGCCGGGTAAAAAGTCAAAAGTAAAAATTTCTCTTTTGATTTTACTCACTGTTTCCGGGTAGTCTAATCCAGAGTTATAAGGATGCTCAGGATAGTCAGGGACATTAAAAAACACTGCTTTCGAAGAAAAGGTAACTTGGGTTTTCCGGCCGGAAGTTATAGCATACAGCTGCATTTTATTCATCTCTGCTTCTACTGAAGAGAAAAAAAGATCTTCTTCTATAGAAATACTGCTTTGTTTAGAGTGATGATAAGGCAGACTGATCAGCAGTGAAACTATAAATAAGACGATTAAAGCTTCTATCAAAGTAAATCCCTGATCATCAAAGCTTTTCATCTAATCAAGGTTGAGCCTGAAGTGTTACTTTACCGTCAGTTAATTTTAAGTCTGTTTGAGCTCTTTCTAATTGGTTCTGATTTAACCCCAACTCTCCAAAATCTGCCGGACTGCTGCCTGTGTCCAGCTTGTAAAGATCGACCTGTGTCTGTACGGTGGAAACAAAGGCAGCCTCACCTTTACTTTCAGCCGAGTCCTGGTGCTTTGTCACATTAGGAATGATCACTAAAAGCAATAAACCTAAAATAAAGAGCACAATCAGCATCTCTAATAATGTAAATCCTTCTTCATCTTCTTGGAATCTCCGTAAAAAATTAAACATTTTTTCCTCCTTATTGGGCCCGCTATTAAGATACGCGGACCATCCCTTAATTTTTCCTGCATTTAAATTAAAAAACTATAATAAGTCCGAAGTGAATCATCTCCGGCTTATTATAGTTTTAAATTTTAACTGGTCGGCAGATTATTCAGCTTCTGCTTCGACGATGGCATTTACTTCCGTAACCATTTGTTCTGTTGCTTCTTCAGCTGTTAAATTACCAGTGACTAATTGGTTAACTGTGTTGAAAATCACTGTACTCATTTGAGTATAGTATGAAGGTACACCATTAGGGAATGGTGATTCTACACGTTGAGACATGTCTAAGAAAACATCACCGTGCTCACCCAACTTACCTTCTTCATTCAATTTTTCTATGAGTGAGATACGTGGAGGATTCTGGCTTAATTCTTCATGTAATCTTTCCTGCGTTTCAGGAGAAGTGTACCATTTAACTAACTCGGTAGCTGCTTCTTTGTTTTCACTTTGAGCAGATACACCTATTGCTTCCGTAAAGGGAACTGTATTTTCAGCTAAAGCATCAATTCCAGGTAACTGTCCGGGCTGTACCTCTCCTACAACCTGTGAGTCTTCTTCACTTTCAATACGGTTGACAAAACTCGATGGCCCGATCATCGAACTTGCTTCGCCTAAAGTAATCTTAAAGTAAGCATCCATACCTGAACCATTTGTCAATGCCGGATCCACTAGATCTTTAGCATATAGTTCTTCATACACAGACAGAGCATCCGCAGCTGCTTCTTCATTTAAGGTACCGTCTTCATTAAAAGTCTGGCCGCTTCTTGTCATAGTTAACCATAAGAATGTCGTCGTAGAGTTTTCTTCCGCCCCGGATGGAATAGCCACAGGGTAGTCTACAACACCGGCTTCTTTGATAGCTTCAGAATCCGCAATCATTTGATCCCAAGTTTCTGGAAACTCCTCGATACCGGCTTCATTAAACATTGCTTCGTTATGATAAGCAATACGGAAGTCATTAGCGTAAGGCACTGCGTAATATTCACCGTCTTTTTTAAATGTTTCTAAAGTCGGCATATCATCGATCGTTTCTTGGCTGATATCAAGCGGTTCCAGCCATCCTGCGCTGGTGAATTCTCCCATCCAGGCCCAGTCCACTTCAAAAACATCAGCCGCGGCGTTTCCACCAGCTGCTGCAGTCGATACTTTGTTATGAATATCATCCCAACTTGTCGGCTGGAGGTCTACAGTGATTCCTGAACTTTCTTCGAACTCAGCTAATAATTCCTCACTTGGTGCTCCCCAGTCAGGGATCATGAAACTGACCGTCTGGCCTTCTGTTGAGTCGCTGTCTGCCTTTTCTTCAGT
>CAYTHW010000001.1:44493-50364 GCA_964437675.1 uncultured Atopococcus sp.
TTTCTTCAGTAGCCGCATCCTCTGAGCTGTCATCAGTCTCTGTAGTCGTCGGCTGTCCGCATGCAGTCAAACCAATAAGTAAAAACAAACCTAAAAACAAACCAATCATTCTTTTTAATAATTTCATTTTCTTCCCCCTTTAGATTAAATACCTTCTAAATCTGCAATAACTAGATGAAACTTTTGACTCACCACCTTCACCTCTTATTTTCAAAATTTATCCCTTGATGGAGCCTTGAGATAAGCCTGAAATTAAATACTTTCTGAAAAGGACTGCGATGATACTCGGAGGCAGGAGGGTGATGATGCCTGAAGCGGCAATCATTCCATAATTAATAGAATCGCGTCCCATAAAATCTGCCAAGACGAGGGTGACCACTTTCGTATTCTGTGAACTTGTTAGAATAAGAGGTATTTGATACTGGCTCCAGCTCGCCAAGAACATCAACAAGGTAGATGTCAAAAGGATAGGCCGGGCCAGAGGCAGAACGATATCAACAAAAATGCGTCCTTCACCGGCCCCTTCTACTTGAGCAGCTTCAAAGAGTTCTTTAGGTAGAGACCGGAAAAAATTAATCATGACCCAGGTGTTTAAGGGCAGAAAAGCGGTGACGTAAATCACAGCCACCCATTTCAGATCATCCAGTAAACCATTGTTCGCAAAAATAGCATAGATGGGAACAATCGTCGCAAAAACAGGTATAATCATCGTCACCATTAATGAACTGACCAGAAGTCTTCTCCCTTTAAATCGAAAGCGGTAAAAAGCATAGGCAGTCAGAAAAGCGATGGGAACACCAATGATGATCGTCAAAAGAGCTGCCTTCAGGGAGTTCATGAGGCCCCCGAAAACAACTTGATGGGCACTGCCGGCTTGATCAAAAAGTTCCTGGTAGTTACCAAAATATAAATAGCTGGGCAGCAGATCCGCCGTACTGGCGAGCTGTTCACTTTCAGGGGTAACACTGATGATGAAAGCCCACACAATAGGCCCCAGAGTAAAAAGAATAAAGAAGATCACTGCAAGAAGATAAACTACTTTTTCTACTCTCGATTTACCCATAATCGACCTCCTCCTGCTTAGTCATCGACGCGATATAAAACACACCAATTACAGCTGACAGAAGCATGATGACATAAGTGATGGCCGACCCAAAACCGAAGTCCATATAGGTAAAAAGATTCATATAATTATAAATCAGCAGGGTCTGGTCGCCCAAGGTAAAACCTACGAGTGAAATTATTTCATCAAAGACATTCAAAGCCGCTATCGTAATCTGCATCAGTACGATGACTAAGGACGGTTTAATGATGGGCAGGGTGATATCAAAAAAAGTCTTTACCGGACTGCTTCCTTCCACTTGAGAGACCTCATAGTAAGCATGAGGAATATTCTGTAAATGTGAAAGTAAGATGATAGAACACATCGGAATGACCCTCCAAGAAACAACGATCGCCACAATCAGCATCACCGTCCAGGTTTGATTAGCCCACAGAATAGGGGTTTCAATTATCCCAGCCCCTATTAACAGCTTATTGACTAAACCATACCCTGAATAGAAAATAAAATCCCAGATAATACCATTAACCAAAGGGGGGAGCGTCCAGGGTAAAATAGCAAAAGCAGTCAGCAGCGGTGTAAGCTTGGTCCGCTGATTTAATATAAGAGCAACGAATATACTCCCTAAAAACGAAATAATGATGATAAACACAGACATGATTAAAGTATTTTTTAATGCGATATGAAAACTAGTATCCTGGAAAACTTCTAAATAATTATCCAGACCGATAAAGGCTATCGCATCCGGCTTGGTCAGATTGTACTCATACAAGCTGAATTCAAAAGTTCTGGCAATAGGATAAAAAACCAAAGCAAGCATGATAACTAAGCCGGGAAGCAGGAGCAGCCAAGCAATCTTACTATTCTTTTTCACCATATTTTTTCACCCTTTCTTTCTCTATCAATCCAGTACCAATTCCCAGTGCTTCTGGATGATCGTAAGCAAAACGTTGAAGAGAGGTCGAAACATCAGATTTCTTCACTTGGTCCGGCTCTTTATAAAAAATGTACTTATAGGGAATTTTCACATCCTGCTCTTGATATACGATATTAAATAATTTCATAAAGCTGATGATTTTACTCTTTTCATCCAGAAATTCTCTATTACCAGGATAAAGCAGCCAAGATTTGCAGTAGAAATAGTGGTAATTAAAGCGGGGGAAATGTTCGTCAAAAAAATCAAGAGCACGAATGAATGAGTTGACTGAAGCTGGCCGGGAGATATCTTCTCCATACATGATATGAACACTCAACAGATCATCTAAGTGTTTATCTTGAAGACCCCAATTCTCAGGATTAATTTTTTCCTCCTGACTCTGAATCATTTCGAATTGGAGACTCCCCAGCTTGAATATTTTCAAATGGTAGATTCTTGCGAGCCACATTTTATCTTCAGCTGTAAGTCCCGCTCTGCCTTGACTTTCTAAGTAAGCAGTCAACCGCCAATTTAAATCGGATAAGCTTGCCTCATAAATTTCTAAAGGGAGATTTCTCTCCTGATAACTGATCTGCAGAGGAACCAGCATAACTAAATAAAGCTCATAGTCGATGGGAATGAATTGTTCCTCTTGTCTATAATCCTTTTGGAAAAATGCAACGATTTTTTGAGTTAACTGATCGTAATTCTCTTCAAAATAAGCATAGATGCACTCATCTTGCTTAACAGTTGTAAAAGGACGGACCAATTTTATTAATCGATTTTTGAATTCCTCTTTCGGAAGGTCCCTTATATATCTTATATAATGCGAGGCAACACTGTTCATGTTCATAGCACCCCTCACTTTACCGTGATTCTTTTCTATACTTATTTATCATACCCAACAATTATCCGCGTGTCTTTCTTTCACCTATTTAAACTTTCAATAAATCATTTCTTTACTATCTCAAGAAGAGACAGCTTTCAGCCTCCATATGGTATGATTACAGGGAGAATTTTGAGAAAAAGGTGACCTGATGGAAAAAATAAAATTAAATCAAGTAGCAAAAAAATATCCCCAACAAGAAGAGTATGTCATTGAAAATTTAAATTTAACCATTCAGGATAAAGAGTTTATAGTTTTAGTCGGCCCTTCCGGTTCTGGTAAATCGACGACTTTGAGAATGATTGCAGGTTTAGAATCAATCACTTCGGGCGAACTATTTATCGATGGTCAGGTCAATAATGACATTCCACCAAAAAACCGAGATATTGCTATGGTTTTCCAGAACTATGCCCTCTTTCCTCACATGACAGTTGAAGAAAATATAGGTTACGGCTTAAAAGTCAGGGGAGAAGATAAAAATGAGAGGAAAAATAAGGTAGCAGAGGCAGCAGATATTTTAGGACTGACTCCCTATTTGACAAGAAAGCCCAAGGATCTCTCAGGCGGTCAGATGCAGAGGGTGGCTCTGGGCCGGGCAATAGTGAGGGACGCATCTATCTTCTTGATGGACGAGCCTTTGTCCAATTTGGATGCTAAGCTGCGTTCTCAGATGAGAGAGGAGATCGTCCAGCTGCATCAAAAGCTGGGAGCAACCGTCGTTTATGTCACTCATGACCAAGAAGAAGCCATGACCATGGCGGACCGCATTGTTGTAATGAATGAAGGAAAAATCATGCAGATCGGCAGCCCTTCAGAAATATATAATCATCCTCAAAATACATTTGTGGCACATTTTATGGGTTCGCCGGAAATGAATATGTTCGATGCGGCTCTTACGGAAGACTTTATTCAAATCGACCAGCACTCCCTCAAATATCCCAGCCCCCTTTCTCTAGACAGTTCAGAAGAAAAAGAAATCATCTTTGCCATTCGTCCAGAAAATATTGTAGAAGCTCCTGAAGAAAAAGCAGATATCATTACCAAGGTTTCATTTATAGAAATGACCGGGGCAGATAGCTATGTACACGTTGAATTTGGAGATTCCACACTCATTTACCGTTCCCACCCATCTGTTTCACATGAACGCGGAGAATCTATAGGCCTCAACTTCAATCTGGATAAGGTTCATCTTTTCGATAAGGAAACTGGAAAGGTCATAAATTAAGGTTATTAATAAATCACAAGTCCCTGTCAGGCCCAAAAGGACAGACCATATAATGAAACAGCCCCCTGCTCATTTGACAGGGGGCTGTTTAGATGGAACGCCTTTGTTTATTCTATGGTCTTCAGAACCAATTTATTTTTGTTTGCTATCCAATTAATACGGACAGCTCTTTGTATAATATCTTGAACTTCTGCCAATTCCTCATCTGATTTATTAGTGTGGAGAGTTGCTATGAGTTCTCCTTCTTGGACAGAATCTCCGACTTTCTTATTTAAGACGAGACCTGCTGTCAAGTCGATTTCATCCTCTAAAGTTTCCCGGCCTGCACCTAGTATCTCGGCAAGACGGCCAATCTCTAAGGCATTAATTTCAGAAATCTTACCGTCTTTAGCTGCTTCGACTTGAATTCTCCTGCAGGCCAGATCAAATTTCTCCGGATGATCGATATAAGAGACATCTCCGCCTTGTCTTTCCACCATTTCCTTGAATTTCTCCAGAGCCTGGCCATTGGAAATCTGCTCTTCAACCAAATCCCGGGATTGTTGGATATCCTCCCCGATTCCAGCCAGGAAAACCATGTGGCTGGCTAAAACCAGGCTGAGTTCGGTTAAATCCTCAGGCCCTTCACCTTTAAGTGTAGCAATAGCTTCTTTCACTTCTAAAATATTACCTACAGCATAACCTAAAGGCTGGGACATATCGGAAATAATGGCGGTTACTTTCCGGCCGGCATTTCTGCCGATATTTATCATCGTCTGAGCAAGCTGGTTGGCCTCTCTCACCGACTTCATAAAGGCACCTTCACCGACTTTGACATCCAGGACGATTCCCTCGGCACCGGATGCTAATTTTTTACTCATGATAGAAGAGGCTATCAGCGGGATGGCTTCTACTGTACTGGTCACATCACGCAGAGCATATAATTTTTTATCTGCCGGAGCTAAGTTACCGGTTTGTCCAACCATAGCGCAATGGATGTCATTGACTTGTTGAATAAATTTCTCTTCACTCAGCTCGACTTGATAGCCCGGTATGGATTCTAATTTATCGATGGTTCCTCCAGTATGTCCTAATCCCCGCCCGCTCATTTTAGGCACATATGCGCCTACACTGGCAACCAGAGGTACCAGGATCAATGACGTTGTATCCCCTACGCCCCCTGTGGAATGTTTATCTACCGTCAGACCATCTATACTCGAGAAGTCAATCTGATCACCTGAAGCCGCCATAGCCTCTGTCAAGTGAGTCAACTCTTCATCTTCCATACCATTGAAATAAACGGCCATCAACATAGCACTCATTTGATAGTCAGGAATGTTCCCCTCAGTATATTCTGAGATCATCCACTGAATTTCATTTTCTTTCAGTGCCTCATCTGCCTGCTTTTTGTGAATCAATTCAGTCATCCGCATGATTAGTCTTCTCTCCTTAAGTGATATATTGAAAGTTAGTTTTATCTAATTATACACAGCTCTTTCGCCGCCGATTTTTTTAGGTCGGCGTCTGACAGCTGTTAAATGAGCAGCCCCTACTTCTTTAACTTTTAATCTAACAGGCACTGCTACATGTTTAATATGCATCCCGATAAAAGTATCGCCGATATCTAAGCCGGCCTCTGCCTGGATAAATTCTACTTCTACTGGATCATCGAAAAACTTAAAGGCAGCTAAAGAACCTGAACCACCCGCATGCAACTGCGGAAGGACATCTACGATCTCAAATCCTTTATCAAGTGCAACTTGTCTTTCAACCACGCAGGCCCGGTTGATATGCTCACAGCCCTG
>CAYTHW010000001.1:50464-57884 GCA_964437675.1 uncultured Atopococcus sp.
GAACTTGACTTTTAATATCTTCAATCATTTTTTCCAACTCCTTCTTTTGTACTTCTTCTGCTTTTATTATAACTCACATTTAAAAGAATACCTATAAGAGTTGACTAAAGCTGATCCATGAATGAAAACATCGGAAAAAGCATGGAGCCGTAAATAATGACGATGAGCAAGGCGATGAGGATGAATAAAACAGGCTGAATGTACTGAAAAATCTTCTCTATTCTTTCATTTAGATATCCCAGACATTGATCAGCATATACGCTTAGACTCTCAGCTAAATTTCCAATCTTTTGACCATGCCTAATGACAGCCGGGAATTCATCATTAAAAAAAGATAACTCTTGGACAATTTCAGGTATGGAACGGCCTTGGAGCAGACCTTTTTCCAACAGCCAGCCCATCTCCTGCATCATAGAAGTTGTCTGCTCTTCCTGCATGATCGATACGATAGACTGCATGCTTAAACCCGAATTTAAAAGACTGCTCCATTCCCTGGCAAAGCGGTAACTGTAAAATTGTCTGAAGAGTTCTCCCAGCATGGGGAAACTGGTCAGTAAAGATGCTGTTCGAATCACGGATTGCTGCTGCTGGTAAATCTTTATAAAAACTATAAAGGACAACAGAAGAAAACCATTCGCAATAATCAGATGGGGCGAAAAACGGATAAATAGAACTGCTAAGTGAGCCAGACTGTCTTCTGTATTCACCATGCTTTGCATTTGCGGCAGTAAAAAAAGGCGCATAGCAACGAGCATACCAATCATGAAGATCATCAAAAAGGCTGGATAGGACAGTAATGATTTCAGTTCCTTTTTCCTCTTTCTTTCACTTTCTAACTGCTCCCCGCAGCTCGACAGCGAATCAGCAACTTTTCCCTGCTGGTATGCAAAATAAATTTGTGAAGTAATCCAATCAGGAAAATCCTGCTTCTTTAAAGCTACATCCAGCCTGGTTCCTTCAGCTAAATCATAAGAAACTTCCTTGATCCAATCTCCTTCGCCGGTCAAGAGAATTTCTAAGAAACTCAAACCATCTTTCATCGAAAAGCCCTCATCCAGCAATTGACCCAGCATGGTTAAAAATTTAATCTGTGTATCTGTAGGAATTCGTTTTTGGAATAGCGAAGTGGTCAAAAGTTGTTTGATTGATATACTCATTTTCCAAAGCCTTTCTGAGCCAGCTGTTGAAGTTAAATACATTCCGATGAAAAAAAGGATCCATTTTTTCTAAACTCTCTCCCTGCCTCACATCAAACAGGACTGCCTGCTTGGAATCGGCAGCGAAATGTTTGCACTTAAGCTGTGTATTTTCTTTGCACTTTTTACAATACCGCGGCAGCATCTTTTGAAAAACTACCCCTATCAAAACCTGTGTAATCAGTTCTTTGGATACACCCAGTTCCATCAAGCGGGGGAGGACCCCTTCTGCATTCTTAGCATGGACAGTTGCTAAGATTAAATGACCTGTCAGGGCTGCTCGAATAACCGCCTGAGCTGTTTCTTCATCTCTGATTTCCCCGATGATGATGATATCCGGATGATGTCTCAGACTCTGCTTTAGCAAGCTTTCATACGTGATTCCGGCTTGAGGGTTGACCTGAATCTGTAAAAAATTAGCTTCTTCTATTTCGACCGGATCCTCGATACAGATCACATTTTTGGTCTGTTCTTGATTCTCATTGCGGATGAGCTGATACATGGTTGTCGTCTTTCCAGAGCCTACCGGGCCTGAAAACAGAATCAGACCACTTTGATATTTCACCAGTCTTTCCAACTCGTCAATAACCTGAGGAAAGAAAGAATGCCTTCTTAAATCAATGGTCTCCATCGGATTCAGGATGCGGATAACTAAAGATTCCTGAGCGTGAAAGTTCGTCATCGTCGAAAAACGAAGGTCACGTTCTAGGCTTTCGAGAATCATTTTACAGGAACCACTCTGAGGCCGGCGATGTTCACCTACATCCATGTCACCTAAGTATTTAAAATAGGCAATCAGCCGCCTTCCTTCTTCATTTTTCAAATGTCGAGCAGCTTTTAACTGCTGACTCGTTCTCAAATAAACAATATATTCTTCCGACTCCGGTAAAATATGTATATCATTAGAATGGATGGTAACAGCTTCAGAGATAATTCCTTGTGCAATATCATCAATAGTCAATGTATCTTTTCCCATAAAGTCACCTCAACTAAACCATACGCATACCCCCGGGATAAACTTTATTTAAAATAAAAAAGCCTTCGAAAGAATCGAAAGCTTCAGCATAATTAAATTTCAAAATCACTGTCTATATACTTTTCATCCATCTGATCACGGTAAGTTTCCATTTTTGCCTGGAATATTTCACTGCTGGATGCCGGCGTAAATGTAATAGCATTCGCACCTGCCTGAATCGTTTCCAGGATATGTTCTTCTTTTCTACCCCCCGTTGCGATGATAGGGATGGTAGGATAGGACTTACGAATTTTTCTCACAAGTTCAGCAGTATCCCTGCCTCCAGAAACATTCAGTATTTGGACACCGGCTTTCAGCCTTTTTTCGATATCTGTGTATTCTGAAATGACGGTATAGACAATCGGGATGTCACAGACTTCATTAATCATCTCGAGAGTCTCTACTGTAGTCTGCGCATTGACGACAACGCCGATTGCACCGATCGATTCAGCAAACATCGCCATATTGGCTGAGCGGCTGCCCGAAGTGACACCCCCGCCCACACCTGCTAAAACCGGCACTTGTGAAGCGGTGCGGATGGCCTGGATGATATTTGCACTCGGGGTAAAAGGATAGACGGCTAAGACTCCATCGGCATTGGTATAAGCAATAGTCGCTACATCTGTAGAATAGATGAAAGATTTAAATCGCTGTCCATTGATAATAATTCCTGACGCTTCCCGGATGATTTCTGGCTTTTGAATCATGGATAAATCTTGACGCAGCCTGGACTTCACTTCAGGTCTAAATTTTTCTGACATGTTTCGCCTCCTAAAATATATTAATGAATTCATTCATGAAAAAACACCACTCAAAACTATTTTTCACTTCATCATTTTGAGGGTGTTCAATCAGGGTTCTAATTAACTTAATTCAGCATTGTGATAAACTTCGTTGACATCATCGTCATCTTCTAAAACTTCAATCAATTTTTCAATCGTGTGTTGGGTTTCTTCATCAATTTCAATGGTATTTTGAGGCACATAAGTTAACTGTGCTTCTTCGAATTTATAGCCATCTTCCCGCAGAGCATTGCGGACTTTGGCGAAGTCTTTGGGATCACTGTATATTTCAAAAACTTCGTCTGAAGTCTCTATATCTTCTGCTCCGGCATCTAAGGCGCTCATCAACATCGTATCCTCATCTATATCCAAACCCTCGCGTAAAATAGCGAAATAGCCTTTCTGGTCAAACATATAGCTCACTGAACCTTTAGTCCCCAGATTGCTTTCATTTTTAGTAAAAGCCGCGCGTACATTCGCGCTCGTACGGTTGGCATTATCTGTTAAGCCATCCACCAAAATTGCTACTCCATTCGGCCCATATCCTTCATATAAGACGGGGTGGTAGTCTTCTCCCGCTCCGGCATTGGTAGCTTTGTCAATGGCACGATCAATATTTTCCTTAGGCATATTCTGCGCACGGGCATCTTCTATTGCAGAGCGTAAAGCAGCATTATCTTCTGCATCAGGACCGCCGTCTTTAGCTGCCTGGTAAATTTCCTTTGATAATTTTTGGAAAATTTTACCGCGCTTGGCATCTTGTGCTCCTTTACGCTGCTTAATATTATTCCATTTCGAATGTCCAGCCATTCTCATCACTTCCTCGTTGAAAATTCTCATTAACCTTTTATATTATACATAAAGTTTGACATTTTTACAATTTGACTCTCATGGTGGACACTTTTATTCCAGATTAATTATAAGGAGAGAATTACAGTATTTTTTCTAAAAATTCTTTAGTTCTTTCATTTTGCGGATCGTTAAAAATTTGATCAGGCGAACCCTGCTCAACGATGTAGCCACCATCCATAAATAAAACTCGATCAGCCACTTCACGGGCGAATCCCATCTCGTGAGTTACTACGACCATCGTCATACCGGATTGAGCCAGTCCCTGCATAACCGCCAGTACTTCTCCTACCATTTCCGGGTCTAATGCTGAAGTCGGTTCGTCAAACAACATGACATCAGGTTCCATCATTAAAGCACGGGCAATTGCCACACGTTGCTGCTGTCCTCCGGATAAACTGCTTGGGTAAGCATCCGCTTTATCAGCCAGTCCAACCTGGTCGAGCAGGCGGCGTCCTCTTTCTTCAGCTTCTTCTTTAGACTCATTTTTTGCTTCCATAGGCGCTAAAATTAAATTCTCCATCACAGTCTTATGCGGGAAAAGATTGAAGCTTTGAAAAACCATACCCATTTCTTCGCGGACTTTATTTAATTCTTTTTCTGAATATCGGGTGATATCATTATCTTTAAAAATGATTGAACCGCTCGTAGGCTTCTCTAATAGATTCATACATCTTAAATAAGTACTCTTCCCGGATCCCGACGGGCCTATGACGCAGACCACTTCCCCGGAATGAACTTCATCGGAAATACCTTTCAATACTTCGTTTTCATCAAAAGATTTTGTTAAATTCTTAATTTCTAAAATTGCCGCCATCTATATACCCCTTTTTTGGTCTATTTTATCTTAATATTATACTATATTTAGGTTATTTATACAATATTTTATGTTTATATGTATATAGTTTAATAAAATATCTATCTACATTATACGGCTTGCGTATGTAAGAATCAAAGCCTTATTGACTTTTTTCATATTTGTTTCTTTTTCTCTATGCTATAATTAAAGAAATGAAGAGAAAGGACTGAACATATGATTTATTTAGATAATGGTGCGACCACCTTAAAAAAACCGGCCGTCGTTATAGAAGCTGTCACTGATGCTCTCACACATTTAGGAAATGCCGGCCGAGGCGCAACTGAAGAATCACTTGAGACCTCACGCGTCATCTTCCAATGCCGATATAACCTGGCTCAATTAATTAATGCAGAGTCTCCTAATCAAATTGCTTTTACCTTAAATGCTACTGAGTCATTAAATGCCGCCATCTATGGGCTATTCGAACCGGGCGATCATGTCATCACATCTGTCATGGAACATAATTCTGTACTAAGACCTTTGCAGGAACTCATGGATTTAGGCCTGGAAGTGACTTATTTAGAAGTCAACGACAAAGCCTGCGTACGTCCTGAGGATGTCAGAGATGCGATTCAACCTCAAACCAAAGGGGTTATCCTTACTCATGCTTCAAACTTGACCGGTAACATGAATCCGATTGATGAAATCGCAGAAATTACTCAGGAAAACGGCCTGACATTCATCGTCGATGCTTCTCAATCTATAGGAGAACACCCTATCGATGTCCAGAAATCCGGCATTGATGTCCTTTGCTTTACAGGCCACAAAGGGTTGATGGGACCGCAGGGAACGGGTGGAATCTATGTCCGCCAGGGTATAGAGATCAAGCCTCTAAAAGTGGGCGGAACGGGAACGCAGACCTTTGATGCCCATCATCCGCGTCAAATGCCTACGGTGCTGGAAGCTGGGACCTTAAACGGCCATGGTATTGCAGGTCTGAATGCTGCTGTAGAGTATATTTTAGAAGAAGGCGTGGAAAACATTGCTGCCCTGCTGACTGATCTGACCTACTACTTTTACGACAGAGTTAAAGCCATACCGGGAGTTAGAGTTTATGGTCATTTTGATAGAAATGTACCGAGAACACCTATCATTTCCATCAATATTGGAAATTTAGATTCATCGGAAGTAGCGAACATTTTGTCTGAAGACTACAATATAGCAGTAAGAGCCGGTGGACACTGCGCTCCAAAAATGCACCAATCCTTAGGTACTGAGAACCAGGGGGTTGTCCGCTTCAGCCTGTCTATCTTCAATAATAAAGAAGAGTTAGATGCAGCTGTACAGGCTGTAAAAGAAATCTCAGAAAAGTATCTCTAAAATTGATAAAATAACTTAATAAAATAAAATCCCCCCTTCTTCTGAAAGGGGGATTTTTCTATCTTCAGTTCTCCTTAATGAATGACTATTTTCTCATAAGAAAGATTGCTTTCCGAAATGATTTTTTTCGCTTCTTCTTCAGTCTCAACCTCTCCACGCCAAGCTAAACCGCAGCCCGCAGTTAAAAAGGAAGGTGCAGAGATCAGCTTGCCTGGAAGACCAGCTTCTTTAAAAGTTTTTTCTGCCATAAAAGAATGAGTGGTATCTTCAAAAAGAACATAAAGATATTGAGTTTCATCATTTTTCTTAAATAACTTGCTCAGCACTTACAGCTTCCTCATTCTTTTTGACCGTTACACCCCAGAAAGCAATAATAAAAATCACTACTATACCTAAGATAACAGCAATTTTACCTGCACCACTTGGACCACCGACAGATTCTTCACTTGCGGCAGCTGCTGTAAGTCCAAAGTTATGAGCCATAGCTACTCCCACGAAAATACCAAGAGTAGTCAAAAGGCCGTCGCCGTTTCCTGAACCCGCTTTGATAAGCTGACGAACTGGACAGCCATTGCCCAGAGCACTGGCTAAGCCAATTCCGAACATAGGTAAAAAGTTCCATAAATGTTGAGCATGAGCAATCGGACCATACGCCACGAATGCAAAATTACCGGTGATGATATTATAAATAAGTAAAGTAAGAAACATGCCCAGAATTGGAAGAGCAGCCGTAAAGTCACCGACCGATAAAATATTTCTTAATGACCCTGACATACATAAGTTAACTCTCTGACCAATTGCTCCAAATATAAGCCCCACTATCAGTGAAAGGATAATAGGTGCATGCATACTTCCTGGACCTTCTTGTGAAAATATAAACAATTGAGGAACGACTAGAAACAATATAAATAATATTAAGAATATCGAAGGAAAGATGACGGAATCTCCTTTACGGATAACAGTTCCTTCACCCAGATCGAAACCTTTGCGTAGGAAAAGTATACCTACCCATGAACCTGCAATAAAACCGACAAAACCAACATAAGCAGAAAGGTCACCTGCTGCCATTCTGATGATCATGCGCAAGGTACAGCCTAAAAAGACCAGACCTAATACACCCATAATCAAACCTAAAGTGAAACGTATAGCGGGAGAGCTTCCAGATTTTAGATTCAATCTTTTACTCATCCAAGCCATCCCAAATGCCCCTAAAACGATACCTACGATTTCAGGTCTAAAATACTGAACCACCGCCGCCTGATGTAAACCTAATGATCCTGCTATATCCCTCAGAAAACATATCGTACACAATCCCATGTTCCCTGGATTTCCATAATGAGCCAGCAACATGATACCCAGACCTAAAACGACACCTAATAAAGCTAAAAACCATTTTTTA
>CAYTHW010000001.1:57984-60998 GCA_964437675.1 uncultured Atopococcus sp.
CAACATGATACCCAGACCTAAAACGACACCTAATAAAGCTAAAAACCATTTTTTATCCTCATATTTTGCCATATTACTCCTCCTTTCCCTAAGTTTAACGCTTCTACAGTCTTTTTACCATGTTCAATCATTCACATTCATAATAAACAGAGCTCATTATTTAAAATAAAAAAACAGACGCTTTTAATTAAAGCGCCTGTTTCATAAACTATCTGATTATTCGAATACAGTTTGTCCATCAATCTCAGTTACTAAAGTGTTTAATCCTTTTTCAACTAAGTTGTAACGTAATTTGTATTCATCATCTTTACTCAATGATGGGTTACCGAATGGGTGAGGGATAGCAACAGTAGGTACAATACGGTTAGCTCCTACAGTTTGTGAGATAGGAGTAACTGTACACATGTGTACTACTGGAACCTCTGCAGCTGCTTCGATAGCTTTTGCAAGCGTTGCACCGCAACGCGTACACGTACCTCAAGTAGAAGTTAGTAAAACAGCGTCTACTCCAGCATTTTTAAGTTCTAGACCAATTGCTTCTCCATAAGCTTTAGAGTTAGCAACAGAAGTACCGTTACCTACAGTAGAATAGAATGTATCGTGTAATTTACCGATAATTCCATCTTTTTCCATTGAGCGTAATACGTCAACTGGAATTACACGGTCAGCGTCTTCGTTAGCGTAAGTGTTATCGAATCCACCGTGAGCTGTTTCCCATTCACCTTCTACTAAGTCGTCAACACCTTCGATGCTGTAAGCTCCGAATTTAGATGCTGAAGATGACTCAATACGGTCAGGGTTTCCAGCAGGTACCATACCACCTGAAGTTACAATAGCAATTGTAGCTTTTGATAAGTCTTCAATAGGTGTTTCTGGATCCACACGGTCAAAGTCAGGCATAACGAATTCAGTTTTGAATTCTTCGTCATTTAACTTAGCGACAAGCATGTCAACTGCACGTTCAGATCCACGTTTTTCAGTAAAGTAGTTTTTACGGAAACGTTCGTGGTATGCATCTTCTTCAGGGTCGATAGCTTCGCCAGCTAATAATTTATTAGCTAAGTTAGCAATTGTTGGAATAGCGTCACGCATTGCAACAGCTGAGTCTCCAACTTTTGTTACGTATAATAATGTACGGTAGATGTCAGTTCCTGGGTTTTCTTCGTATAAACCAGTAACAGCTGGAATTTCTAACTCTTCCATAACTGTAGCACCGATTTTACCACAAGCCATACCGTAACGACCAGCGTTAAATGCAGGTCCTAAGATAACTAAGTCTGGATCATAAGATTTAATCATTTCCATAACTTCGTTTAATGCAGTATCGTGCTCGTTAAAATAGTCGTCCCCACAGACTACTGTACCAACAATTTCAGCATCCTGTAATTGAGGGTTAAGTCCCACACCAGGTCCTTTAGGTCCGTCTTCTTTAAAAGGTGCTGTACCAGCTTTTTCTTCCCCACCGATACCAGCGTAGAATTGGTTAATATAGTGTACTACTTTTTTACTCATTTATATATGACCTCCTTTTATATCCCTTATTGTCCTTTAGCAGACATTTTGTTGAAACCTAATTCGTTAGTAGCTCCTGTGATTGCTTGAATCTCAACAGTGATTTCTCCGTTTTCTTTCAAGCTTCCATCAAATCCACCAGCGATTTTGTCAACAAAATCATACATACCGATTAATTTATCCATTGCAGGTAAATCGATTAATTCGTTAGCATTTCCACCAGTTACTACAGCATTAGCAGCTACATCCGCATCCGCTAATGGCTGAGATGCTCCGTCTTGTCCAGCATACTCATCTGTTGTAATAACAGTTTTGATACCTTTAGCTTCTAATTTACGGCAGTTCATGATTAAGTCAGTATCTGGGTTACCAAATCCTTCTTGAGTAACTAGAGCTCCGTCTAATCCCATAAATTCTGCTAATTTAGAAGTCATATCAGATGAACGTTCTTTGTCAGCTAAGTAAACAGCTTCGTTAGTGATGATAACTCCCATGAAGTTAATATCTTTTCCATGACGAGCATATAAGTCATGAATAACTGGGTTGTTTAAGTGGTGGTAAGTAGTGTTTTTATCACATGAAGACACACAGTTACCAGAAATAACTGCTCCATCCATTACTTCAGTTGGGTATAGGATAGTTGGAACGATGTGTTTAGCATCTGTACCATATACGTATGTATCGTGTAATAAACCTTGAGTTTGTAACATGTATACATAACCAACTTTTGGTAAGTCTGGGTATTGATCAGCCTGTTCGAAAATAGGTAATGTTTCATATGTTTTCACTTCATCAGCTTCAAGGTCAACTGATAATTCACCTAAGAACTTAGCAATGTTTAATCCAGCTAAACGAGCAGCTTCTTCATAAGCATGGTTTTCTAAGTTCTCAACTGGTTCAATCACTAAACATAGGTTGTTCGTTTTAGAGAAAGGTGTATAGTCGGCACCTGGACCGCTCATATCCACGATTCCTTCTTGGAAACCAACGATTTCTCCAACTGTTAAAACTGCCATACCTTTTAACGCATTTGTACGTCCAGATCCAACTTCGTTAACTTTGTTAACTACTCCTGGGAATACACCTGAAGTAGAGTCTACTTTTGCACGAGGCTCAATAGCATCTTTAACTGGTGTAATTCTTGTTTTGTCTCCTGGGCGTGCAATGTCGATAGAAACATTTGCAATTCGCTCATCTTCTAATACGATATCTTTGATATCTTGTTCGCTAACGTATAAAACTCCGTCAGAAATTTTAGATTCATCAGCGATTTGGATATCATTAATTTGAATTTCTCCAACTTCTAATTTCATTCGATAGTTCACCTCTTAGTATATTTTTGTAATTTCTTACAAATAGTTCGGCGGGATTTGAATGCGGGTTAATGTAGCTTCAACGAGATGGTAGTCAACAAGCTGGAAATCTTCTAAGATTTCTTCTGTCCATTTCGGCGTTGGACGATCTTCAACAAACTTATTATAGGTTGCCTGGGCACTTTCGAT
>CAYTHW010000001.1:61098-62978 GCA_964437675.1 uncultured Atopococcus sp.
TTATTAAATAAAGCCGTTTTCTGCGATGACTTCGCGGGCTTTATCTTCTTTAGCAGTAGCTACTAAGACGATTGGACCAGCACAGCCCATACCTGATTCGGCATAGATGCCCTCTTTCCATAGAGATTGAACGGCAGCGTCTAAGTCCAGCACGTCAACTCCCGGAATTTCTTTGTCAACCACTTCATGATCAGGAGCTGCAACTTCTTCAGCTGCCGCTGCCTGTTTTGGCTGCAAGTCTTCACGGATGTCAGCTAATTTAGCTTTTTTAGCTTTAGCATATTCATCAGCAGACACTTCTGCCAAGTTTCCTGAAGCTAATTGAGCTGCATACTCTAAAGCGTTAGCAATTACAGGTGCTCCTGAAGCACGTGAAATAATACAGATATTGTCTTTGAAACCGTCTCCGATTCCTGGTCCGTATCCATCACCGATTGCTTCATACTGTCCGCCGGTTGTACCAGCACCGTATAATTTCATTAAAATGTTACCAGTTAATGAATCACATACCACTACATCTGCCTGTCCAGTGATGATGTCGTTACCACGTAAGATGTTTCCGCCATCAGAACGTCCACTTTCTGCAAACTCGATATCATATCCATTTTCCTGTAATTCTTTTAATTTACGAGTTACCGTGTTAGCGTCATCAACGTTCAACACACCCACTTTAGGGTTTGGAACACCTGAAGCTTTTGCAGCGATGACTCCGTTAATTGCGTTCAACACCATAGCTTCAGCACGAACTGTAGCAGTTGTACCGGTTGTTGTCGCAATATACATGTTTTTACCTGTAGCTTGTGCAGGTACACGTCCTACAGTAGACACTCCGATTGGGAATGTGTGGTGTAGAGTAACAGCACCTTGAATTGTATTATTATCTAATAATTCTTGTAATACTTTCTCTGTTTCATCTTCGTTATTTGCTTCGTAGAACTCGTAGTCAGCTGCCCAGTCCTGCTCTTCACCGATGATAACGATGTCGAATGATTCTTTCTGGCCAGCTAAACGTACCGCTTCTTCCATTACAGCAAATCCGTTTTCTGATCCATTAATTGTTAAACCGATTTTTGGACGGTCACCCATTTTACCAGTTTCTAAAGCATCCGCTAAGTCGTTTAAGACATCGCGAACGTGACCTTTAACTAGTTTTGTTTGGTCTTCAGCCATTAGTCATACCTCCTAATGTATGGATTGAATTATAAGTTTCCAGCTATTCCACGTAATGCAGAAGCAACTTCGTCTTTGATGATAGATTTTAATTCATCGTCCACTGAAACTGAGCTTCCTGTTGAAACTTCACCTGAGTTACGTTCGATTAAGACTGAAACTCCGTCGAATAAGTTAGTTAAGCGACCTAAGAATAATGAACCTTTACCAATCATTAGTACGCGGTCCATATCTCCATCAACTAAGTCTTGTTTTGCAAATGCTAAGTAAGGTACTCCTGAAGGAATGTGTCCTTGAGTTGGAGCCCAGCCAGGGATTCCGTCAGCAACGAAGTCATTTAATTCGTCACGCTGTAAGTCTCCGCCCATAACACCTAAAGCACCGATCATTTTTAAGTTAGCTTCTGGAACGTTACCTGCTCCGCCCGGCTCAGTGATGTCTGGGTTCTGCAACTCAGTTGCAAATCCGTCAATATCAGTTATTTTAAGTCCAGCACCCTCTAAGATTGGGTCTGTTAAAGCTTTCATAGTAGCTTGTGGTGAAGAACCGTCTCCTACTTTGATTGCTCCTGTTAAGTCAGTACGGATGACAGGTGAAACACCGTCGTTTTCTGAAATAACAAATGCGAATCCTGCAACACAGTCTTCTAAAATTGGAACATCTTTAGAGATGTGTGATTTACCGTTCATACCTAATTTAGCTGTTGATCC
>CAYTHW010000001.1:63078-81042 GCA_964437675.1 uncultured Atopococcus sp.
TAAAGCTTCTTGAGCTTTTTTACCAAATGATTCTTCAAGGTGCACTAATTCGAATGAGTCAGAAATCTCTAATAAGCCGTAGAACTCTAACTGAGGCATGATTTCTCCACCTGGTGCGAAACGGTCACCTTCTACAGGGTTTTTGTACCAAGGCATTTCGATGTCTTTTAATTCACTGTAGTGTTTGTTACCAATATAAACTTGGTTTGCCGGGTAGTTTACAGCATCTTCGAAAGAGCGAATGTATTTTTCACCATTCTTCAAGTAATCGCTTTCTCCGTCTGGGTGAGAAATTCTCTCATTAACTGCTGTTGACCCATACTCTAAGATCATATCTGGTGTGTGTGCTAAAACATATCCTGTACCACGTACTGTTGCGAAATCCATAATTTTCCTCCTTAAATTTATTTGAACAAGTGACTTTTTGTGATTGCTTTCACAAACACACTTAAGTCAAATAGTTATGATTTATGGACTCATAACTCTTGTTAAATTCAGCATAATAGTTTTTATGACTGAAGTGTTTTTCTAAAATCGGCCACTTTAGCCAAGTCAACTATACTATTTTATATAAAAAAAAGCTAGCATTCTTTACAAATGCTAGCCTTACCTATTGACTATCCATGTCATTAAAATGACTAGCAAGAGTCATCAGGTTCTATTTTCAGTTGTTAATTAAGCATTAGCAGATTCACGTACGCGGTTCATTTCTTCAACGATTCCGTCTACGTCTAATACCATTTCCATCATACCGATTTGCTCATCGTATACGCCAGCGTCAACGAATTCTTTGAATTCTGGTTCTACTGCGTGTAATACGTCTAAGTTTAATGCTGCACCAGTTAATGGTCCTGCATAAGTAGGGTCACCTGAGATAACAGTTTCAGCGTTTAATCCTGCTGCATCTGGCTCAGCTCCACCGATGATTACTACAAGGTTTTCTGCTCCGTGCTCTTCAGCTGCTTCTTTTACTCTACGTTGATTTTCCAAATCCATGGCTCCTGCGGCCGTTCAGACAAAACACTCTGTAGATGAGAATACAACATCTGCTGTAGTTCCTTTTAATGTTTCTTCAATTGCTTGACCTGGGATACCGTCACGGTCTCCGATAACTAGTACTTTTTTATTATCTAAAACTGACATAGTTATTCCTCCTCAATTTATATTAGTTTTCCGGTATGAACTGTTCACACCATTCATACAAACTTATTATAACAAAATGCCTCAAACTGTCAAATTTTAGCTCATTCATTAAATTTACTAATTCCAGACAACTTGACACATTTAATCCCCTTCAAAAGCCTGTATTTACAAAGGATCTGATGGAGCGCTCTATAGAAGCTGCCTGTTTCAAGCACCAAAAAGGCCTCCTTCATTAAAATACCTAATTCAATTATTACGCTCTTAAATAAGTTCTTTAATTATCAAGGCAATTTCATCAACAATGCCTGACCATGAATGATTAGAGATTTCATCAGTCAGCTGTTTGTTCCAAATTGAACAATCCCCCGCTTTTTCTTCTTCTATTTGAATATAATGATTGACGACTGCGTCCGTTATCCCTTGGATAAAAGAAGGGATATCTTCGGCGACAGGAGTGTCTACATTTTCCAGACGGGGCAGCTCCATATACTCAATCACGCCTGAGCGGTTGACTATATCTCCCAGCAGCCACCTCAAATTTTCATTTTCTGAGATAACCACTCGGGTTCGAGTAGCCAGAGCTTCTATGGCACTCAGGGCTATCCCTTCATAGTAGCTCGGCAGGATATAAACATCGGATTTTTGTAATAATTTGGCATAGTCTTCTTGAGGAAGTGCGGGAATGTAATCAATGCGGTCGTCTCCCCCGGCCCTGTTGGAAATTCTATTTTTCTGTTCTTCTGTTGCATTTCCGACGATCAGCAGACGGCTGTGAGGAATTTTTTCCAAAATCTTTGGAAAGGCCCGTGCAAGTTCATAGACACCTTTAGCATGGGATACTTTCCCGGCATAAATCAGATTGAAGTCCTCATTTAGAGTCTGGTTAAAATCAGGATGGAAGATTTCTTCATCAAACCCTCCACCCGTCACTGTTATCTTATCCATGGGAATGGAGAAAATTTGATGCAGCCGCTCTGCGTCGGAAGGGCTTAAAGCAAAATAAGCATCCAGTTCGTCAGCCCGGGTAACATACTTTTGATGAAGCGAAGGCTTCATCCTCACCTGCCGGATATCCGTTCCATGTGAGATGCCTATCACAGGAACATCATCAAATATCTCACGTACCAGAGAGGTCATGATAAAGATGTGATGAGAGACGACCAGGTCCGGTTGAAATTCTTTTTTTGCTTCCATTAATCGGCTTCTAAACGCTTGACTCCACACAGCAAAGTCTTCTTCGGACATCTGGCTGTAGATTGTCGAGTCATAAGGCATCTCGTTACTCATTCCCGGGATGGGGAAAGGAAGCTGCTCGCTCTTAAATTCGATCGGATAGTATTTTTCTGCATCGGGGAGTCCAACATCATAACCCTTCTGCCCGGCAAAAAGCAGTGCATTCCTGAAGCCTAAATCATCTAATCCCTTAACAAGGTGCCTGTAATAAATCCCGCTGCCCGTCATACCGGGTATTTGAGAGATACAGTGAAGAATTTTCATTCCTTCAATCCTTCCTCATTCATGTAGTTATTTTTCATTGCCCACAACTTGAATCAGTGTATCAACAACGATGTCAAAATCCTTTTCAAACAATGTTCTTAAGTCAAAATAAACTGCCCCGTCGTCGATTCGGGCAATAATATGGTTGTCAGATAATCTTAATTCCCGTTCTAAAGTCGATTCGTTGTATTTTGGATGTTCAATTCGAAGCAGGCTGGTAGGCAGCTGCTCACCGGGGTAAGCCCCGCCCCCTACTTGAGAATAACCCGGCTCAACTTCTAATTTAAATCCGGCATCTCGTGCTTCAATTTTTTTCTTCAAAATTTCAGCCTTTTCTGCGCAGTCTTCCCGACTTAAATTGATCATCTTTAATGTTGGAATTTTCTCGATGGCCTTTTCCGGATTAAGATACAGTCGGAGAGTCGCTTCTAAAGCGGCTATCGTTGATTTGTCTGTTCTTAAAGCACGTAATAGAGGCGATGATTTAAGCTCGTCAATATAAGATTTTTTCCCTACTATAATACCAGCCTGCGGACCACCCAGCAGTTTGTCCCCGCTGAAAGATACAAGGTCATAGTCCACCTTGATCATCTCTTCCACTGTCGGTTCATAGGATAACCCTATCTTCTGCAGGTCGATTAACAGACCGCTGCCCAGATCATTAAAAGCAGGCAGTCCTTTATCATGGGCCAGCTCGACAAAATCTTCATCGCTCACTGTTTCTGTGAAACCGATGAGACGGTAGTTACTCGTATGAACACGGATGAGGGCAGCCGTTTCTTCATTAATACCCTTTTCATAATCTTTGATGTGTGTTTTATTCGTCGAACCGACTTCATGCAAAATGGCACCGGTACTTTCGATCACTTCAGGTATTCGGAAGGAACCGCCTATCTCTACCAGTTCACCCCGTGAAATAAGAACTTCTTTTCTCTGGGCGAAAGTAGTTAAAATCAACAGTACAGCGGCAGCGTTATTATTAACAACCAGGGCATCCTCTGCTCCTGTCAACTCTCTCAGTATATTCTGAATATGAACATAGCGGGAGCCGCGCTTGCCTTTTTCAATATCATATTCTAAGTTAGAAAATGACTCGGCGGCCGTCTGCATTTCTTCAAGAGCTTCGTCGGCCAATAAAGCCCTGCCTAAATTAGTATGGAGAACTGTACCGGTTGCGTTGATAGTAGGAACTAAAGAGGACTCCAACCCTTGTGATAAAAAGTTAACAACTCGACGGCTGACCGCCTCGATAGAGACATCTTGGTCAATATCATTTAATAAGTTCTCCCGGATATCATCCTGAACGCTTTTAATCTGTTCTTTGATTAATTCCCGGGTGTAATTTTCCTGCCAAATTTTTATATCTTCCTGCTCCAGTAATACATCGACGGAAGGTAATTGTGATAGTTTTCTTTTCATCGCCACTACTCTACTTTCTGTTTTTTAGGATTCTAACGTCTTCCTGCCTTGCGGTGACACCGATATCATCCAGATGCTCTAAAAAGGGCATGATATATTTCCGGCTTGTATCCAAGAGGTCCCGCGCCTCACCAAGGCTGATCGTTTCGTTTTCTTCCAGATAATCAATAATTTTTTGTTCAGCTTCTTTAAAAACATCCATATGGAAAGCTAAAGATTGATTCAGCTGATACAATTCTCTGCCAAACATCTGATAAAAAATTTCAGCTCTCATGGTGCCTTTTTCAATGATTTGATCAATAAACGGAGGCTGCATACCTGCCGCTTTCATTTCCTTCTCCAGCTGGCTGCGGATTTCTTTCTGCTCAGGCGTATATTCCACCTCAAAATCAGCTAAGGCAATATACTGCCCTTCTATCTTTATCTCTTCATCTTCATTAAGACGTTTCAATACTGCATCAACATCGCGGGGCTGGATCTGTTTAAAGCGGGAACGGAATTCTTCCAGTGACATACCGGATCGAATTGGATACTTCTCATGATAGTCTGCCAGTGTGTTTTTCATCTCCCGGCTTAAAGCGTGGAAGGACTCCGCTGCCATATAATGTCGGCCGAAAGCAATGAGCTGTCCGTTGACGATCATTTCCTGCAGAACACCCTCCAGCTCATCAATACCGGAATTAATTCCATCCGCAATTTCTTTGACCGTAAATTGTCCTTGTTTTCCGTCTGTGATGAAGTCTTGGATGATTGCTGATAAATCACCCGATTCCTTTATAGCCAGGCTTTCGATGACATCTTCACTGAACCGCTTGTGTTTTTTAGGAGATTCGTCTAAGACGACACCGCCGGCCACAGTGACTACCGGAGAGAACCGTCTTAAAATAAAGCGGTCATCTTTTTTGACTGTAATTTCTTCTTCCAGGCGCAGCTGGGCAAAGCCTTCGTCCCCGGGATAAATTTCCTCGACACCCAAAGGAACAACTCGTCCGATTACTTCTTTTGTACCTATATTAATATGCATCCTGTCCCACATCTTGACAGGTTCTTCAGCTTCCGCTACTACTTCAAGCTTAACATCCAGCATATAAGAAGCTTCCAGTTGACCTGCTGTCAGGACATCACCGCGGTGGATGTCATCGAGACCTACCTTCGTCAGATTAAGAGCTGTACGGTTCCCAGCGTGGGCAACCGGTTCATCATTACCGTGAATTTGAATATTACGGACTGTCGTCTCGATTTCAGCAGGGTAAAGGGTCAAAATATCCCCTACTTTGAGCACTCCTTCAGCCAGAGTACCTGTAACCACGGTACCTATTCCTTTGACCGAAAAGGCACGGTCGACGTTCAAACGAGCCGGTACAGATTCATTTTGAGAAAAATCCAGCTCTTCCGACATTTTTTGAATAGCAGCTTTCAACTCATCGATCCCAATACCTTGGATTGCATCTGTCTCCACCATTACTGCATTCTCCAAAGGTGTTCCTTCAAATTGATCACGTATATCTTCTTTTACAATTTCTAATAAAGTTTCATCCGCCTGACCTATCTTAGTCAGTACGATGATGAAATTTTCAATTCCTAATAAAGACAGGATGGCAGCATGTTCTTGAGTTTGAGGCATGATACCTTCATTAGCATCAATAACTAAAAGAGCAGCATCGATACCTGCTGCGCCGGCCAGCATATTCTTTACAAATTTTTCATGTCCAGGAACATC
Organism: uncultured Atopococcus sp.; assembly: GCA_964437675.1. Lineage (GTDB taxonomy): Bacteria > Bacillota > Bacilli > Lactobacillales > Carnobacteriaceae_A > JAUNQW01. The sequence goes on from CAYTHW010000001.1 coordinate 68,858, forward strand.
TACTATGCCAATTTCTTCGCCGTTATCCAGCGTTAAATAAGTAAAACCTAAATTTATAGTCAGACCCCGCTCTTTTTCTTCTCTCGTTGAATCAAGGTCTTCTCCCGTCAATGTTTTAATCAGGGTTGATTTACCGTGGTCAATATGCCCGGCTGTACCGATAACAAAGTTTTGCATAATGCATGACTCCTATTCCTTACATAATTCGTATTTAATAGCTCCATCTTCCTTTTCAATAATAGCATATATTTCTACTTGAGAAGCAAAGCTCAGACTCGAGATGATTTCCTTCATCTCTTCGAGCGCCTCTTCAGAAAATCTTAAGGATAAGCCGCATGCTGCAGAAATAGTTTCCGGTGTACCGACCATGCGTCCTTTAACTTTATTTTTCTTTACTACTGACTCAGTGTGCATCGCATCATGTGTATCATTAAACACAGCTAAATAATTCATCATTTCACCTCTATAAACCAGCATAGAGCTATAGCTAAGAAGCATGTGATGTCACAGTCTTCATGAAGCTACAGCTCAACTGTCTTCTCTATTAAATTGTTAGAGCCGGCGGCATTGTATCAGAGACTATTCTGCATCTTCTTCTTTATCATATAAAGTGATGATTTTTTCTCCAGCTTCTCTTACTCTCCCGACATAGGCTGCAGGAACACCTGCTTCTATCATCTCTTCCATCAAGGCATCTTTCTCATGATGAGGAATACTGATGAGCAGCCCGCCTGCAGTCTGAGGGTCAAATAGAAGTGCATCCAGATATTTGTCCCGCTTAGAACTTTCGTGATACTCGATTTTATGGATGATGTGCTGGCGGTTACGTTTCCCCCCGCCTGTCTGTACGCCCTGGGCCGCTACTTCATAAGCGCCTTCGATCAATGGAACATTTTCAATAAATATATCCGCACCCAGACGGTCTGCCAGCATCTCTTCCAAGTGACCTAGGAATCCAAAGCCTGTAATATCCGTACAAGCGTGGGCGTTGTGTCTCAGCATGATTTCAGCCGGATATTTATTAAGGGCCGTCATATGCTTGATAGCATTTTGCAGAGTTTCTTCCGGAGTCTTACCGCTGTTGTAACCGGAAGTAACCAGGCCTGATCCAATCGGCTTGGTAAGGATTAAAGCATCCCCGACTTCAAGAGCATCGTTGGTCAGAATTTTGTCCGGATGTACGATACCGGCAACTGCCAGCCCATAGACAGGAGTATCCACATCAATCGTATGTCCTCCTGCGATTGTCGATTCAGATTCGATGACTTTATCAGCACCGCCTCTCAGAATATCTCCCAAAATGGTTAAGTCTGATTTTTGCGGATAACCCACTAAGTTTAATGAAACAATCGGCTTTCCGCCCATGGCATAAACATCACTCAGGGAGTTTGTAGCAGCAATCTGCCCGAATAAATAAGGGTCTTCAATCATCGGCGGGAAAAAGTCTGTGGTTAAAATCAAGGCAATATCGTCTGTCAATTTATATACAGCTGCGTCATCTGTTGTATCATAACCGACCATCAGATTGTCGTCTTTTCTGTTAGGCAGCGCTCTTAATATTTCTGATAAACTATCAGGTCCAATTTTGGCGCTTCAACCTCCGCATAAAGATCCTAAATCAAAATTTCTTTTTTCTTCATTAATCATCTTAATCCCTCTTTCTGTATAATAATGTACTTTCCACTTTTTCAGCTGTTTTAGTTATCATGATATAAAAAAGGACTGCTTGCCTATGCAAACAGTCCTCGTGTTTTAAGAGAGTATGTTATTTATACTCTTGAAATTTCTCTGGCGGGAACGTGTGAGAATCGAACTCACCCAAGAAGCTCCTAACTCCTCATACTGGTTTTGAAGACCAGAGGGAACACCAGAACCCATCCGCTCCCGAAAAAAGTCACTATTAAAGAATACTATAAAAGAAAAAAATAAGCAAATATTTCTTGGTTTTTTTCTAATTTATACCCCCAGAGAATGGACTGCTGCATTTTTATCTTCTATATTCATTATAATGGACATCCAGAGAAATTCAATTTTATAAAGCATATCTACCTATTAAATAAAATAATAACTCTAAAAAGCTCCCTTCCCTCTCTTCTCTTTCCAAATAAAGATGAGATGTCGCAATGACTGATGTTTTTTGCTACTATTAAGTTACATTTTTCTAATCAGCCTGCAAAAGAATAAGGAGAAAGAATATGCCCTATACGTATTTAGATTTATTCATCCTCTTTTTAGAACATTATGGATTCGAAGAAACCGACCTGCATACCAACAAAGAATCTATTTTTAAGCAGAATATAAAACTCCTCAATCCTAAAGTAGATGAACGGGAATTAAATAAATTATCAGGCTTTGCTTTCAGACTGCAGGGCAAAGACCTCATATCTAAGCGAGAAGCTTTTAAGAAATTACTCAATGGAACCATTATTTCTTCAAATAATGACATCAGAATCTTCTTATTTGATACTATTCTGGAGAATAATGATTTAAGATACTATGTCGAGCATAACAAAACATTGGGCCGGGCCTTCATCATGCTCTACTTCAACGGAATCAACCTTGCCTCCATCCACATTAATAAAAGCGGCCATTTAAAAGCGGTCCATAAGCAGTATCTCTATCAGCTGAATTATAATACAAGTTTTTTTGAACAGACCTTGTTCAATACTCTGTATGCTCAAGGAGAATTATACTTCGGCCGGGTCGTTAAAAATTTAGATCTCTTTAACCATATCGTACCCCAGCCCTTCCACCGCCTGATGACCACTCAGATGGTCAAAGAAATTATCCATCAGGAGGAAGGCAGCCCTAAGCTTCAGATGATTCTTGATCTTCAAGAAGATAAGAGCCTGGCTCTTCCTTTTAATCATGTCAATTTAATATTAAATCAAATCTGGACCCTGTTATCTTATACCTATGCATTAAAAACTAATCTACAATTTAACCGCTCATAAGTGGAAGGAGGAAATCAATGATCAAATATGATGAATTGCTGGCTGGAGGAAACCACCGCTGGATCCACCTCGAAAATCCGGATAAGAAAGAAGTGGAGTTCATGACAGATAACTACGATGTACCCCACGACTTTATAAGTGATATCTATGATCCCTTCGAGGTAGCCCGTTCAGAATACCTGGAGACAGACAACGAATGTCCCAAATTGCTGTTAATCGAGTATGTCCATCTAAAAAATAACCATACTGAAAATGAAGAATTTATTACCCTGCCTTTGTCTATCGTCATTGTCAACAACCGTGTCATCACCGTCGCAAATGACACGCCTGATCTATTAAAAGAAATTCATGAAAAGTACTTTACTACTGAAACAGCCGGGATAGATGATGTCCAGCATTTCATTTTAGAAATTTTTCATCATAATGAAAAGCGTTTCATACGTGCCCTGCGGCGTATTTTTGGAAGGATTGAAAGATTGAGTGTAGATGTCCAGCACTCTACAGGAAATAAAATCTTATACCGCCAGATTGCTGTAGAAAAAAGCATCGTCGTTCTGAGAGACGGGGTCACAAGCAATCGCCGGGTAATAGAAAAAGTCAGAAAATACCCCCTGCTTGAATTGACAGATGACCACCGCAGCAAGATGCATGATGTTCTGGTCGAGAGTCACCAGGCCGGGCAGATGGCACAAACCTGCTTCAGTTTAGCTGAGCACTTGAGCGGCTTATTTGATAATGTCATTTCCAATAATTTAAATACGATCATGAAAACCTTGACCTCTTTTACCATCATCATGACCATACCAACCATTATCGGCGGGCTGTGGGGTATGAATGTCACTCTGCCGATTGAAAACCATCCCCATGCTTTTACTATCTCGATCTTTTTTATTGCTTTCATAAGTATCGTAACTTATGCCTGGCTGAAGAAAAATGATTATTTATAAATCTTTTTAAAATTTAAAAGTCCCGGTGGGAGTCATCTTCAGGATAATTCCCACCGGGACTTTTTCTATTGAATTAACTTAAAATTAAATCTACGAGTTCTTCGTCGATTTGTGCATTAAAATAAGGCTTTAAATCCATTTGACTAAGCACATCCATCAAATCTTCCCGGCGCTCCCGCACCCCGACCAGGGCATTTTCGACATCGGAAATAGGTTGACTTCCAAAGAAATCTCCAAATATCTGGATATCTTTGATACGGCCTTCTGAGATATCTGCTTCAAGTTCAAAGGTGCCTACGCCTTCGATGCGTAAGTCTCTTTTAAAAGAATATTTAGGGTTTTTACCTTGTACCCAGTCCCAATTTAGATATTTCTCTTCACAGATTTTATCGATATTCCGCCAATCCTCTTCCGTCAGGACATATTCCTCAGCTTCACCATATGAAGAAACACCCAGCAGACGGGCCCCGACCAAGTCATGAAATTCTTTCGGGCTCAAGTCTTGGTATTCTGCATCTAAATGCGGGCGGATACTCTCTACCCGGCTTCTGACAGAGTCGATTCCTTTAGCCTTGATTTTTTTACGGTTAGGAGTCAGAACCTGTGACATAGAATCTACATCAACATCCAGCTGTAAGGAATATCCCGCGTAAATTCGGTCTCCATCCACACTCATCGCAGCACCGGAGATTTTCTGGCCATTAATCACGAGATCGTTGCGCCCTGATAATTCAACTTCCTTTGCCCCCAAATCATGTAAAATCTCTATCACAGGTTCATACAGCTTCTTAAAGTTTAAATCGGTATCATTGCTTTTTTCATTGGATAAGAAACAGAAACTTGTATTCCCACGATCCAGATAAATAGCGCCTCCACCCGTTTCGCGGCGGACAAGACCGATACCCTTTTCCTCCAGATAGTTCATATTTACTTCTTTAGCTGCATTCTGATAGCGCCCCATCTGCACTTGCGGGTCGGTCGTGTAGGGCATGATAATGTCATCGCCTAAAAAGATATTTTTGCGGACATATTCCTGCATAGCCATATCCACACCCGGAGTGTAGACCATCTCCCCATCGCGTTTCATTTGAATCAATATCATATTTTTAGCTCCTCTGAATTCTAATTTTCTGTCCAACATTTATTTCATGATATCAAATATACAGATTAAATAGGCTTTAATTCTGCATGGCTGTCAGAAAAGGGATATTTAATGCATCTCAATTTAAAAAAGCGTTCAAAAAATCACCCGGATTAAACAATATTGTCTTTTAAAGATAGAGAGTTTGTATTCATCCTTCTCTTTCGATAAAATACATTCATTAAATTGTGAAAAGAGGCAGATATATGGGTGTAATAGTAAATGCTTTGGCCATCGCCATAGCCAGCAGCTTAGGTATGTTAGTCAAGGCGGGGATTCCGGAGCGGATCACCAAAACGATCATGGCAGGTCTGGCTTTGAGCATCATCGTCATGGGGGTAGACGGGGCTATGGCTGCTGAGAATTTAACTCTCATGATCATCTCCATCACCCTCGGGTCTTTGATCGGGGAATGGATTGACCTGGACTCCCGATTAAACAGTTTCGCCCAGCACTTAGAAAAGCGTTTGATTCCTTCTGAACGTGGAAAAAGTAAATTTGCTGAAGGCTTTGTAACGGCCACTTTAGTCGTATGTGTCGGATCGATGGCTATCATCGGGTCCTTGCAGAGCGGCCTTCAGGGTGACCACACGACTTTATATATTAAAAGTGTCTTAGACGCTATCTTCACTTTCCTTCTGGCTTCCACTCAGGGAGCAGGGGTCGTTTTGTCTGCTGCAGCTGTTCTTCTTTATCAAGGAGCGATAGCCTTACTTGCTGGATTTCTAGAGCCTGTCCTCTCCGAAGTCATCATCAATGAAGTAGTGGCTGTAGGATCATTGATGCTGATTGCTCTGGGCTTAAATATGCTGGATATAACCAAAATCCGGGTCATGAATATGGTGCCGGCCATGATTATCCCAGTTCTGGCTATGCCTTTTTTATAAACAAAGCAGCGAAAAAACATTTTTGTTTAAAATAAAGGCTTTTTATTTCTCTCAAATCCCTTTAATAAAGGGTTTTTGGTTTTTCAACCTGACTCCTGACGAAGAAAAGGAATTATAACTTTGAAAGTCCCACTTCGTTCATAGACAATGCTAACGAAGAAAGCAGTCATTTTTACTTTCATTAAAAAATTGGAGAAAAGGATCAGCCACCTTATTCTCTAAACTCCTTTTTAATTGAAGAAAGTAAATGAGTGACTGTTTTTTATTATTTTATTTCCTAAAGAAAGAAGGGCTTGTTTATGAAAGAGAAATACCAAGATTTGTTTCAGCCTATCCAACTCCCCAATGGTGTGACCCTTGAAGGACGCTATGCATTGTCATCCATCGTCACCAACTCATCTACTTCAGAAGGCCGGGTGACAGAGGCTGACATCAAATACCATGAGCGCCGCTCACACTCAGCTCCCCTGCAGATATCGGGAGCAGCCTATGTGGAAGAGTTCGGCCAGCGCTTCGAATACGGCTTCAGTGCTGATCATGACCGCAGCATCCCCGGCCTCAAAAAGCTGGCTCAGAGTATGCAGAGAGACGGAGCGAAGGCTGTCCTGCAACTCGTTCATTCAGGAAGACAGGCCCATCAAGCGATCCATGACTTCGGCTTTTCTTATGGTCCTTCAGCAATGGAATTAAATACTCCTGTCCCTCATCAAGTTTTAGAAATGAGTCCCCGTAAAATTAGGCATGTGGTCACTCAGTATGGAGATGCTGTCCGCCGGGCCATCCAGGCGGGCTTTGACGGTATCGAGATCACCGGAGCCAACCGCTATCTCATCCAGGCTTTTTTCTCTGTTTTTTCCAATAAAAGGGAGGATGAATACGGCCCGCAAAATTTAGATAACCGCTCCCGCTTCGGTTTGGAAGTAATGGCAGAAGTTCAGCGCGTGATCGATGAGGAAGCACCTGAAAATTTCATTTTGGGTTATCGTATTTCTCCCGAAGAATCAGCCGGAAGTTTAGTCGGCTTTACTATTGAAGAAATGTGCTATTATATCGACCGGCTGCTGGAGACCGCCCGTATCGATTACTTGGCTACTGCCATGTGGGGCGACCGCTCTTATAATGAAATCGTAAGATTTGGAAAACATACCGGAGATTTAATGAACCGAGTTATCTACGATCACTTAGCGGGACGGGTGCCCCTCATGGTGACAGGCGGAGTAAACACAGCAGACAAGGCTATGGAGGCTCTTGAAATCGCTGATATGACAGCTGTCGCCACCCCGCTCCTTACTGATCCTGAATTCTTCATTAAAATCAAAGAGTCCAGGGAAGACGAGATCGATCTCACGATCAACGGCGAAGAATCCTTGAAAGATCTGGCCATTCCACGGGCAGCCTTCAAGGATATCGCCTATTTATTAGATGTAGGCTCCTCACTCTCCAGCCAGACAAGAGATGAGCTGAGAAGTCTGCAGTATAATTATGAAGATTAAGAAGGAGAATAAATTTGAAAGAAAAATATAAACCTTTATTTCAAACCTTGACCCTGCCGAATGGAGTAGAACTGGATAACCGCTTTGTAGTCTCTCCGGTAATCACCCAGTCCTCCACTCGAGAGGGTTATGTCACGGATGCTGACTGTGCCTATGCGGAGCGCCGGGCTCATTCAGCCGCCATGATGATCACAGGCGCAGCTTATGTGGAACCCTACGGCCAATTGTTCAAATATGGATTCTCTGTGACAGACGACCGCCACATTCCAGGACTCAGCAGGCTTTCTCAAGCGATGAAAAGTCAGGGCAATAAAGCTGTCCTGCAGCTCACCCACGCCGGTCGTTTTGCTGAAATAGCTCTTCAAGACTATTCAGTGGTCTACGGACCGAGCCGGCTGGACTTGAACACCCCTGTTAAACATACCGTCTACCCGATGAGTAAGCGTAAAATCAGACAAGTTGTGAAACAATATGGAGATGCAACGCGGCGGGCGATTAAAGCCGGTTTTGACGGGGTGGAGATTTCTGCTGCCCAGCGTCTTCTTATCCAGACATTCTTTTCTAAATTTTCTAACCAGAGAGAAGATCAATACGGCCCGCAGACTCTGGAGAACAGAATGCGTCTGGGCTTGGAAATCTTTGAAGAAGTCCAAAAAGTTATTGATGAAGAGAAAGCCGGACCGGGTTTTATTCTTGGTTTCAGAGGAACCCCGGAAGAGGCCCGAGGCAATCAAATAGGTTATACAGTAGAAGAATTTAACCATTTTGTCGACGAAATTATGAGAGTTGCCGATATCGATTACTATGCGACAGCCTCCTGGGGGAAAAATATTTACGCCCAAAAGATTCGTGCCGGTCAGTATCAGGGAGAGTATATGAACAAAATTGTTCATAATCATTTCAAAAATCGACTGCCTATCATGGCTACCGGCGGCATCAATTCGCCGGAAAAAGCCTTGGAAGCAATGCAGTTTTCTGACTTTGTTGGAGCTAGTACACCCTTTGTGACCGAGCCGGAATTCGTAGTAAAAATAGCAGAAAGCCGCGAAAATGAGATTGATATGGGCATCTCTGAAGAAAAAATCAGCGACTTAAAAATCCCAGACCGGGCCTTTGCCGACATCGTCTATATGATGGATCTGGGCGGTTCGCTCTCCGAAGAGACGCGTAACAGCATTCGTCAATTAGATCAGGAAAGTAATCAAAATTAGGGAATTTTATCTAAATTTGTTAAACTTTTAATGAATTTTATTTCAGAAAGGATTTGTTGTAAATGACCAAACGTAAAAACTTCTTTTTTATTGAAAAAAATGGAGAAGAATACACAGTGAGTATGACCCCGGAGCTGCAGGATGATGTAGGAACTGTTGGTTTCGTCGACTTCTTAGATGTAGATGAAGTTGCGGAAGGCGAGGCTTTCCTGAATATGGAGGCAGCTAAAACAGTTTTCGAAGCCCAGGCACCTTTAGCCGGTAAGATTTCAGCGCGTAATGAGGAAGCTGAAGATAATCCGGAATTATTAAACTCAGAGAAAGCTGAAGAAAACTGGCTGATCAAGTTAACAGATGTAGATGAAGAAGCTTACAATGCTCTTGAAGAAGCTTAATTTCTCAACTGCAGCAGTCGACAGAAGAAGTTTAATCATCTGTCGGCTTTTTTATTTCGAAAGAGGTGTGTGATATGGATCAAAAAGAACGTCTCATTTATTTGATCAGCTATCTAATGGAAGAAAATGCCCAGGGACAGGGAATTGAGGTCAAACCCCTTCTTCCCCTGGATGAAAAGCAGCTCACGACGATGTTCAGAGGGCTGATCAATACTCGACTGCCCTACCCTGTCTCTGATGATTTTTTAGAAGTACAAGATGACTTCTTGCAGGAATGGCACAGCGAACGCGGGAAAAATACACTTGAAGATACGTTGGAAATTGAACCTCAAATTTACTTGTGGCAGGGAGATATCACCTCATTGGAAGTAGATGCCATCGTTAATGCAGCTAACAGTGAGTTTTTAGGCTGTTTCATCCCCAACCACCGCTGTATTGATAATGAGATTCAAACCAAAGGGGGCTATCAGATTCGTTTGGATGTCGCCGCTGTCCGCCAAGAACAAGGGCGTAAGGAGCCGATTGGCCGTGCGAAAATCACATCCGGCCATAATCTGCCGGCCAAGTATATCATTCACACAGTCGCTCCTATTACTATGGGGAAAATTTCGGCTGTTAAGTCTCATATGCTGGCTGAATGCTACCAATCCATCTTAAAGCTAGCTGATGATCAGCAGTTGGAGACACTCGCTCTCTGCTGTATCGGTACCGGGCAATTTGGCTTTCCACAGAAAGAAGCAGCAGATATCGCTGTCCAGACTGTCAAAGACTATTTACAAGAAAGCCAGTCTGAATTAAAAATTATTTTTAATGTGTTTGAAGACAAAGATTTAGAAATTTATAAAGAAAAATTGAAGGTGAATAAATAATATGTCGACATGGAATGTTTTAGAGAAAAAAGATGAACTCACACAAAGTGAATTATTAGCCGGATTAATCGATGAAGCTGATGCCATCGTGGCAGGCATCGGAGCCGGCATGTCTGCAGCAGCCGGTTTTGTTTACACGGGCCCGCGCTTTAAAGATAACTTTCCTGACTTTATCGAAAAATATAATTTTTTTGACATGCTCCAGGCTTTTGTTTTTATGGATTGGGAAACACCGGAAGAAATGTGGGCTTTCAAAAGCCGTTTCAACAAATTAAATTATTTTGACCAGCCTGAAGGTCTGCCTTACACTCACTTGAGAGAAGTTCTTGAAAGCCGCAACTATCACGTGATTACTACCAATGCAGACACAGCCTTTTACCGTTCCAATTACAATATGGACAAGGTTTTCCGCTGTCAGGGAGAATATGGGCTCATGCAGTGCTATGACTTCTGTCACCAGCAGGCTTATCCTATTTCTCCTGAATGGAATCAAGAAATGGTCGATAAACAGGATAATATGGAAATTCCTACAGAGATCATGCCCCGCTGTCCCCGCTGCGGACAGTTCATGGAAATAAACAAGCGTGATACTATCCGCGACATGGTCGAAGACTATGATTTTCATCGTCAAAGAAGACTCTATGAATCTTTCTTAGCTGATAATCACGGCAAAAAAGTATTGTACTTAGAAAGTGGTGTCGGAACGACCACGCCGCAGTTCATCCGGGATCCTTTCCAGGATATGACAGGCGAAAATGAAAACGCTGTTTATGTCACCATGAATCGTAAACCTTACCGCATTAAAGAAGAGGCGAGAGAAAGAACAGTTCGAATCACCGAAGATATTGCAGAGACTTTCGCTGAAGTTCACCAGCTGTTGATGCAGTAAGCTAAGAAAGGAGGACTCATGGTTAAATTAAATGTCTTAGATTATGCACAGATTGATGAAGGCAGTCACAGCGTCCAAGCCGTGAGAGAGTCTGTTGAGCTGGCCCGGCATGCTGAGGATCTGGGCTACCACCGGTTCTGGGTTGCTGAGCACCACGATGTCCCGGCCTTTGGCAGCTCCAGTCCCGAGCTTTTGATGATGCACCTGGCTGACCATACAGAGCATATTCGAATCGGTTCGGGGGGTGTGATGCTGCCCCATTACAGTCCTTATAAGGTAGCTGAAAATTTTAAGTTATTAGAAGCAGCCCACCCTCACCGGATAGATTTAGGTATCGGCAACACAGCCGGGACCCAAGTGGTAAAAGAGGCTCTGAATGAATTAAGAACCCGGCGCTTTGGCTATAAGACAGCCATTTCAGATGTCATCCACTATCTATCAGAAGATAAAGATCCAGACTTCCGATTCAGAGATTTGGAAGCACGCCCTCTCATAGACAGTCAGCCGGATATGTGGCTCTTGTCCACCAGTGTCTCGAATGCCAAATTGGCTGCCCGATTAGGTATCGGCTACTGTTTCGGACTCTTCCCCTATGCCTCCGGGGATAAGCTCGAGGTCGGCCGCGAAGCCTGCCGGGTCTACCGGGAAGAATTCCAGCCGTCTGATGTTTTAAGCGAGCCCCGGGTCATGTTCTCTATGTTTGCAGCTGCCGGCAGGGATGATGACCATGCTGAGGCTCTGGCTAAATCGATCGACCTCTGGATGTTAGGCCAGGAGGACTTTTCTAAATTCAAGCAGATTCCAAGTATCGAGACAGCTGGGCAATATCAATTATCTGCTGCTGAAAAGAGAAGAATTGAGGCTAACCGAAGCCGCTTGATCGTCGGTGGACCAGAGTCCATCCGCCAACAGCTTAATATCTATATAGAAGCTTTTCAGGCTGATGAGCTGTTGATGTGTACGATCATGCCCGGTATAGAAAATCGCAAAAAAGGCCTGGAGGTTCTGGCCCAGGCCTTCGACATGTAAAAAAGAAACCATCCTTTTGATGCTGTCCCCCGGATTATAAGGGGAGTCGTATCAAAAGGATGGTCTTTTATTTTTCAGCTAAATAGTCGGGCATCCAAGCCAGACCGACAGCTCCGTTGCCGGCATGTGTGCCGATCACCGGGCCGATAGAAGTGATTTCAAAATCTACTGCAGGAAATTTTTCTTTCATATGATCGAGAAGTTCCTGCCCGCTCTCCGGAGAATTGACGTGAGCGATGACAGCTTTTAAAGGCTGATCAGACTGGGCCTGGGCTTTTTCAAATTCCTTGGCCATAGCCTGGAAACCCTTGCTGGCTGTCCGGGTTTGTCTTACCAAAGAAACTTTTCCTTCTCCCAGCCGGATGATGAA
>CAYTHW010000002.1:0-21241 GCA_964437675.1 uncultured Atopococcus sp.
TCTCCATCTTTATTGAATTCAGCTGCTAATTCTTCAAAGGTATCTTTTACTTTTTGGTTATCGAATTCAGGGATTGTACGTGCGTTGATCTCGATATGAGCCGATTCAGGAATCGAGTTGGTTTGTTGACCACCTTCGATGATCGTTGCGTTGATAACAAACTCACCCAATATTTCGTTAGAAGGGGCATCAGTACGGAATTTATCATTCATAGCTACAATAAATTCAGCCAGAGTATCGATCGCATTGTGTCCTAAATGGGGCATCGATGAGTGAGCAGCTTCCCCGATGGAATCTACACGGTAGTTCATAGATCCTTTATGGGAGAAGATGATATCATCGACAGAAGGTTCAGTTACCCATAGATAATCGACATCATCCATGTGGCCTTCTTCATAGAGCTGGCGGGCACCCGCTCCTCCAACTTCTTCACCCACTGTCGCCATAAATTTGATGGTTCCCTTACCTTCTTCCAGGAGACCATTTTCTTTCATTTCGATCATAGCGAAGATGATGTTTAATAATCCTGCCTTCATATCATTTGTCCCACGGCCGTAAAGCTTGCCGTCACGTTCTTCCAGCACGAATGGGTCTGAAGTCCAGGCAGATTCGTTTCCAGCAGAAACGACATCCATATGTCCAGACAAACCGATGACCGGGCTTCCAGAGCCGACAGTAGCTACTAAGTTTGATCGGTTTTCTTCAACTGGTATAACTTCAGATTCAATCCCATACTGACCTAATAAGTCTTTGATGTATAAGGCGACCTCATGCTCTCCGTCGTTTACTGATTTCATAGCAATGATATCTGCCAGAATATCAATATGTTCCTGTTCTGTAAATTCTTTCATAATTATTCACTCCTTTTTTAATATATCTATTATACCTAAAATAATAAAAATACAAGACTGAATACTGTAAACTTAGAAGAGGAGGGTCTAACTGTCTCTAATTAAGAATGGAGGAAGAAAAAATGAAAGAAAGATTAGCCAATGGTGTCACTCTGTATTATGAAAAGATGGGGGAGGGGCCTGCTTTAATTCTGCTGCATGGCAATGGGGAAAGTCATCACAGTTTTGATGCAGTTGCTCCGGTACTCGCAGAACATTTTACTGTTTACAGGGTAGATTCCCGCGGCCAGGGGAAAAGTTCTCATCAAGGTGAGCCGCTCACTTATGAGCAGATGGCTGAAGACACCGATTTATTTATTCAGAGCCTGCAGCTGAGTGATGTTTCAATCATGGGACATTCGGACGGTGCCATCACAGCCTTGATCTTGGGCATGCAGAAGAAAGAATATTTGAGCCATCTCATCTTACTCAGTATCAACTTGAATACTGTGGATTTGACTCAGGAAACGAAAGATCTTATCGATGATTTATATGAAGAATCCGGGCGCAGTCCGTTGGTAGAGCTGATGCTTGATGAACCTGATATTCTTCATGATGACTTACGGCAGGTTACAGTCCCGGCTTTAGTGGTAGCCGGCGACAATGATATCCTGGTGACAGCCGACTATGCTGAGATTGCCGGCTATTTACCTGTCAGTCAGCTTTATATAGTGCCGGGTGCCAATCACATGGACTTTTTGATTGGAACGGACCGGATAGCTCCTGAAGTTATCCGCTTCTTGACGACAGAGAGGGGGGAAATAGTCCGTCAAAATCAGTCGGGTGTTTTCGGACAAAACGATCCAAGAAGGTAAGCTTTAAAAGATAAAGGACCCGGGAGTGCTGTCCCGGGTCCTTGTGCCTATTTCAGATAGACTAGGAAACGATCGTTTTCTAAGTTGATGACATTGACAGGCTGATCATAAAATTTAGTCAGTTTATCGGCATTGAGGATATTCTGAGTAGGTCCCTGCTCAAAAATCCGGCCGTCTTTCAGTAATAAAGTATGATCAAACTCGGGCATGATCTGCTCCGCATGGTGGGTGACAAAGATAATGGTCGGTCCTTCCCTGCTGCTGATCAATTCGACTACCTTGTTCAATAATTTCTCTGTTGCAAATAGATCCAGGCCGTTGCAGGGCTCATCTAAAATTAACAGTTCCGGTCTGCTGATTAAAGAACGGGCAATCAAAACGAACTGCTGCTGGCCTTGAGAACATTGGGAATATTTTTTGCTCTTTAAGTCGTAGATATCTAAATGTTTCATTATCCGATCGACTGCATCTAAATCCTCTTCCGTATATTTCTGGTAGATGCCGATCGTTGAAAAAAGACCGGAGAGTATAATTTTCTCCACTGTTTGATAATGATTGATCCGAGTATTGAGCGTAGAACCTACCCAGCCGATTCTCTTTTGAAGATTGGGAATACTCGTCTTGCCAAAGGTCTCACCTAACACGGAGACTTCACCTGTTGTCGGCCAATTCTGTCCTTGGATGATATTTAAAATGCTTGTCTTCCCGGAGCCGTTGAGACCCATCATCACCCAGTGCTCACCGGGCTTAACCTGCCAATTGATGTCTTCCAGGATCGTTTTACCTTGTCGAACAAAAGAAACATTATTTAATTGAATCATTTCCATCACCTCGTCTATAATTTCAGTTTATCAAAAAATGATATTAAGCGACAGCCCCCTGCTTATCCGGGGTATGGAAGAGCAGGTTGAGGAAAAATATTCTGACTCTCTTTAGATTTAGTTGTTGACTTTATTAAAAGGGACACGTATAGTTGAGCTAACAAAACAAGAGAAGAAAAAATATAAGAGGCGGTTCCATCATGTTACCAACAAATTCTAATTTATTATTAGTCGTCTTACACGAGGATTGAGACCTGGAAATTTATTTCAGCGTTTGAATCCTATTTGTTGTTAGTTAACAAGTGGGATCAAAGCATCCCATAGTATCTATGGGATGCTTTTTTAATTGTTTTGAAAATTTGAAAGATAGGAGATGTAATTTATGGAAAAAACACAGTCATCGACAATGACATCGACAATGAAAAAGGGGACCGAACTATTAGTCCAGGCACTAGAAGATGAAGGTGTAGATGTTTTATTTGGTTACCCAGGCGGAGCTGTAATTGATATCTTTGATCAATTCTATAAATCCGAAACAAACCATATCCTGGCTCGCCATGAACAAGGTGCGGCCCATATGGCAGATGGCTATGCAAGAGCGACAGGCCGGCCAGGTGTCTGTATCGTGACGAGTGGTCCGGGCGCTACTAACACAGTTACAGCCATCACCACAGCGATGATGGATTCTATTCCGATGGTAGTTATTACAGGGCAAGTTACAGAAAACGGAATCGGAAAAGATGCTTTCCAGGAAGTGGATGTCCAGGGCTTAATGACTCCTATCACAAAATATGTGTATCAAGTAAGAGATGCTGGAGATATACAGCGTATTGTTAAAGAAGCATTATATATTGCGAATACTGGACGCAAAGGACCTGTAGTCATCGATATTCCTAAAAACATCGGCAATGATTACGCAGAGCCGAAAAATCATGATGAAATTGAAATGGATCTGCCGGGATACGAGCCGGAAAAACTAGCTGAAGTAGATCATGATGTGACACCGGTTATGGAAGCATTAAAAGAGGCTGAGAAACCTCTCTTCCTGTTCGGACATGGTGTTTCACTGGCTGATGCTGAAGAGGAATTAACTGAATTTATCGAAAAATATAAAATTCCAGCCATTTCGACTTTACTGGGCCAGGGAGCTTATCCAGTGCGTGGAAAATACAATCTGGGGTTTGCGGGGATGCATGGTACTTATGCTGCTAATATGGCTATCGTAGAATGTGACTTGTTGATTAATATCGGCTCACGTTTTGATGATCGCGTAGCGACTAATCCGGATAACTTTGCTCCAAATGCAAAAATTGCTCATTTTGATATCGATGCGAGTGAGTTAGGTAAAATTATCGATACTGATTTTCCTTACCAGGCAGATGCTAAGCAAGCGCTGCGTGCTCTGCTTGATTATGAAATGGAAGGCTACGAAGCTAAAGAAGAGTGGATTAAACACTGTTTTGATAATCGTAAAAAACATCCGATTCATTATGAGCAGAAAGATACTATCCTGGCACACCGGGCTGTTGAATATGTTGGGGAAGTTACTGATGGCGAGGCCTTGGTTGTTTCTGATGTAGGCCAGCATCAAATGTGGGTAGCCCAGGCTTATCCATATGAGCATGGTGACCAGCACTTGACTTCCGGCGGTCTGGGTACGATGGGCTTTGCAGTGCCGGCAGCTATTGGTGCAAAAATGGGCGCACGCGATCGTGACGTTGTTTGCTTTGTAGGTGACGGCGGTTTCCAGATGACCAACCAGGAAATGAATATTCTGAAAGAAAATGACTTAAATGTTAAATTCTTCTTGTTTAATAACTCATCACTAGGAATGGTTCGCCAGTGGCAGACTCTTTTCTATGATAAAAGATACTCTCATACCATTTCTGATAACCTGCCGGATTTTGTAAAATTATCAGAAGCTTTAGGAGTAACAGCTGATCGTGTAAGTGATCCTTCTGAACTAGAAGCAGCAATTGATAAAGCTTTTGCACACGACGGCTCTTACTTATTAGAAATCGTAATCTCTGGTGAAGACATTGTTTATCCAATGGTAGCAGCTGGAGACTCAAATGATGAAATGAGAGGTGTATATACATGTACAGATTAATTCAATTAAAGGTTGTTAATCGTCCAGGTGTTTTACATAGAATTACGCAGGTTGTCTTAAAGCCTCATTATAATATTGATTCTCTTTCTTTAATCGCGACCGAAGATCCAAAAGTATCTATCATCACTATCGGCGTACGTATGCCGGCGGATACAGCAGAAGAGCAGGCGAGATTATTGACCCTGACTTTAGGGAAGCAAGTGGATGTCATCAGTGCATTAGATATGACTTCACTGGAAACTCATTTTTAATGATGTAATATAAAAGATTTTATTGTTACAATAGAAATAGAAATTAAAACTAGGAGATGAAAGAATGGCAACAGTATATTACGAACAAGATGTTAAAACAAACGCTTTAGAAGGTAAGAAGATTGCAGTATTAGGTTATGGTTCTCAGGGTGGAGCACACTCTAAAAACTTACGCGACAACGGAAACGATGTCATCATCGGTATCCGTCCAGGATCTTCTGCCAACCGTGCAAAAGAAGACGGCTTTGAAGTTTTAGATGTACCGGAAGCTGTAAAAGCTGCAGATATCGTGATGGTTCTTTTACCAGACGAAATCCAAGGTGACATCTACAAAGAACAAATCGAACCTAACTTAGAAGCAGGAAATGCCTTAGCATTCGCTCATGGTTTTAACATCCACTTCGAAATTATTGAACCAAAAGAAGACGTAGACGTATTTATGGTAGCTCCAAAAGGACCCGGCCACCTCGTTCGTCGTGAATTCGAAAATGGATCAGGTGTACCGGCATTATTCGCTGTATACCAAGATGCAACAGGAAATGCGCGCGACATCGCTATGTCTTGGGCTAACCAGGTAGGCGGAGGACGTGTCGGATTCTTAGAAACAGATTTCAAAGAAGAAACTGAAACAGACTTATTCGGTGAGCAGGCGGTATTATGTGGGGGAACAACTCACTTAGTGCAGGCTGGTTTCGAAACATTAGTTGAAGCAGGCTACCAGCCGGAAATCGCTTACTTCGAAGTGTTACACGAGCTGAAATTAATCGTTGATTTAATGTATGAAGGTGGAATGGACCACATGCGTAAATCAATTTCTAACACAGCTGAATACGGAGACTACGTATCAGGACCTCGTGTTGTAACAGCAGATACAAAATCTAATATGAAGGCTATCTTAGAAGATATCCAGTCTGGTAAATTCGCTAAAGAATTCCGTGCAGACTACGAAAATGGATTCAAAAACTTTGAAGCTATGCGTGAAGAGCAGCGCGGTCACCAAATCGAAGAAGTTGGAGAAACTCTACGTGATATGATGCCATTCGTTAAAGAAAATGCGGTTGACACAGACAACTAATTTGTGAAAAAGAATCAGAATTAAAATACTATCGGGCTGAAATCAAGCCTGATAGTATTTTGTTTTTTAAAAATTTCTGTTAAACTTTTAAGCACATATATCGCATGCATGTAAATATAGGAGGACTTTTATGCCTGAATACACAAAACATATCAATAAAGAAAAAGTATTAGATGCCTATAAGGTATTAAAATCTGTCGTTACCAAAACACCTCTTCAATTAGATGACTATCTTTCACGTAAGTATGAAGCCAATATCTATCTTAAACGTGAAGATTTACAAAAAGTTCGTTCATTTAAGCTGCGCGGTGCTTACTATGCCATGTCGCAGCTGCCCCAGGAATCCCTGGACAAGGGAGTAGTCTGTGCTTCGGCAGGTAATCATGCCCAAGGTGTGGCTTACACCGCTAAAGCTCTAGACACCCAGGCTGATATCTTCATGCCGGTCACGACTCCCAATCAAAAAATTCAGCAGGTTGAATATTTTGGCGGTGACAATGTAAAGATTCATTTGATTGGCGATACTTTTGATGAATGCAGCAACTCTGCCCATGAATTTTCCGCAGAGGGAGAGAAATATTTTGTCGAACCATTCAATGACTACGGTGTCATGGCCGGACAGGGAACTTTAGCTGTAGAAGCCCACCAGGATTTAGTGGCAGCCGGGGAAAGTGCCGATTACTTTTTCTGTCCAATCGGCGGCGGGGGCTTAATCTCAGGTGTAGCTGCCTATGCTTCTGAAGCTATGCCGGAAATGGAAGTCATCGGAGTGGAAGCTACTGGAGCTCCTTCTATGCACACCTCGATGCGCAACAATGAAGTGAGCGTTCTTGAGGAAATCGATCCATTTTGTGACGGGACTGCAGTAGCCCAAGTCGGAGACTTAACTTTTGAAATAACGAATGATTTAGTTGAACGCATCGTGGTTGTGGAAGAAGGCTTGGTCTGTTCTAAAATTCTGGATATGTACACACGCCAGGCCATCATTTCAGAGCCGTCCGGGGCCTTAACGATTGCTGCTTTAGATAAGATGAAAGATGAAATCAAAGGTAAGAATGTCATTTGTCTGGTCAGCGGCGGAAATAATGACATTAACCGTCTGACAGAAATAGAAGAGAAAGCTCTGATGTATGAAGGACGCAAACACTACTTCATTTTACACTTCCCACAGCGGGCTGGGGCTCTATTAGAATTTGTAAGTGAAGTTTTAGGACAAGGTGACGATATCACTACTTTCCAATATACGAAAAAAACCAACCGAAATGACGGTCCTTTACTGGTTGGTTTAGAAATAGCAGATCCTGACACTCTGCCTGACCTGCTCGAGCGCATTGAAGCTTTCGATCCCAAGTATATTTCCTTGAACGATAACTCCACGCTTTATGATCTATTAGTATAATCCGGCCATAAAAGTTAAAAAAGCATGATTATTTTCAACCTTTAAGTAATCATGTTTTTTTATTGGCCGAATTTAAAAAATGCTTCTTAGGTCCGGTGAAAAGACGCCGGGATTATGATAGACTATACCATGTGAGAACATAAGTTCGAGTGAATGGAGCGATTATAGATGTATCAATATTTTAAAGGAATCATTACCCAAATTGAACCGGCCTATCTGGTGATAGAGGCAGGCGGCATAGGTTATCTTTTATATATGGCCAATCCTTACCGCTTTACTGACTCTCTCAATAAAGAAGTGGTTTTATATGCCTATCAGCATATCGGTCAGGACAGCCAGCTCCTGTACGGTTTCAAGGATTACAAGGAAAAAGATCTTTTCTTACGCCTGATTAAAGTATCTGGTATCGGGCCTAAGTCAGCTTTGGCCATTTTGGCTAATGAAAATCATGCCGGCTTAATTCGGGCCATCGAAAGTAAAGACGAGAAGTATCTGATGCAGTTTCCCGGCGTCGGTAAAAAAACAGCGGGCCAGCTGATTCTGGACTTAAAAGGTAAATTAGGTGACTTGGTATCTGATGAGATGGAAGATTTACCCGATCTGCCTCTTGCTTCTGATAATCCTGCTTTAGAAGAAGCCATGCAGGCTTTAGAAGCTCTGGGTTATTCTAAACGTGAATGCACGAAGGTTCAGAAGACCTTAGAGAAAGAAGAAGAAACGAGCACGGATGAATACCTCAGACAGGCTTTGTCTTTATTAACTTCATTTTAGTTGAAGGATGGGAAAGGAGCGATAGATGATGGATGAAAGACGTATGATTTCACCTGAAAACAGGGATGAACATGAAGAAATTATCGAAAAATCTTTAAGACCTCAACGACTGAAGCAGTATATCGGCCAGGAAAAAGCTAAACATCAGCTGGAAATTTATATCGAAGCTGCCCAGCAGCGCCAGGAAGCCTTGGATCATGTTTTATTACACGGACCGCCTGGTTTAGGGAAGACGACTCTTGCTTTTGTCATTGCGAATGAATTAGGGGTAAACTTGCGGACGACGAGCGGACCGGCTATTGAAAAGATGGGGGATCTCCTGGCGATGCTGAATGAATTAGCTCCGGGGGATGTCCTCTTTATTGATGAAATCCACCGTCTGCCCCGCGCTGTTGAAGAGATGCTGTATTCGGCGATGGAAGACTTTTATGTGGACATCATCATCGGGGAAGGGGCGGAGGCCCGGCCTGTCCATTTTCCTCTGCCTCCTTTTACTTTAATCGGTGCCACAACACGGGCTGGAGCCTTGTCGGCGCCTTTGCGTGACCGCTTCGGAATCGTCATTCATATGCAGTATTATACGGTGGATGAATTGAGCCAGGTAGCCCTGCGGACGGGGGACATCCTGAATGCCGAGATTGAGAAAGAAGGAGCCTATGAGATTGCCCGCAGGAGCCGCGGAACACCCCGGGTCACCAACCGTCTGCTTAAGCGGGTGCGGGATATAGCAGAAGTCAAAGCGGATGGTATTATCGATGAATTTATTTCCAAGCAGGCCTTAGCTCTGCTCGATGTCGATGAGAATGGTCTGGACGCCACTGACAAGCAGATGCTTTCTACCATGATCGATAAATACCGCGGAGGACCGGTCGGCTTGACGACGATCGCAGCCAATATTGGGGAAGAAGTCGATACGATTGAAGATATGATTGAACCTTATCTTTTACAGATCGGGGTCCTGCAGAGAACCCCGAGAGGGCGCGTAGTGACTGAAACAGGATACAATTATTTAGGTTATCCTTATCCCCCTCGAGACAACCACTCTTAAAAGGAGGGAGCACCTGATGTGCTTGACAGCCGGCCGCTTATTTGTAAAAATAGGCCGGTGTATTTACGATTTTTAATTTTATGAAATAGAAAGAGGATGACAGTGGAAGGACCTATAAAATTTACTATTTTAAAAGAGGAAAAACATACAGGAGCTCGTTTAGGCTTGCTGGAAACACCTCATGGCAGTTATGAGACACCGATGTTTATGCCGGTGGGAACACAGGCAACTGTTAAAACGATGACTCCTGAAGAGCTGAAAGAGATGGGCTCGGGAATCATTTTAAGCAATACTTACCATCTCTGGCTGCGCCCGGGGGAAGATTTGGTCGCAGAGGCAGGGGGTCTGCATCAATTTATGAACTGGGACCAGGCCTTACTGACCGATTCAGGTGGTTTTCAAGTATTCTCCTTAGCCAAAATTCGAGATATTCAAGAAGACGGCGTGCGCTTTAAGAGTCACATAGATGGTTCGGATTTATTTTTGTCCCCTGAAAAATCGATCGATATTCAGAATAAATTGGGCGCAGATATCATCATGAGTTTTGATGAATGTCCGCCGAAAGATTATAATCACTCTCAGATGAAAGAATCTATGGAAAGGACCCTCCGCTGGGCTGAAAGAGGGAAGCTTGCCCATGCCCGCCCGCATGATCAGGCCTTGTTCGGTATCGCTCAGGGCGGCACCTTTGAAGATCTGCGCAGCTGGCATGCCAAAGAATTAGCAGATATGGATTTTGACGGCTATTCCATCGGCGGCGTTTCAGTAGGAGAAACAAAGGAAGATATGTACCGGGCAATTGATTACGCCATTCCTCATCTGCCCAAGTCCAAGCCGCGTTACTTAATGGGGATTGGGACTCCCGATGCCATCATCGAAGGAGCAATCCGGGGAATTGATATGCAGGACTGTGTTCTACCTACACGGATTGCCCGTAATGGAACAGCCATGACTCATTTTGGCCGTTTAATCGTGCGGAATGCGAAATACGCGCGTGACTTTACACCGCTGGATCCAATGTGTGACTGCTACTGCTGTAAAAACTATACCAGAGGCTATCTTCGTCATTTAATCAAGACCAATGAAGTCCTTGGGATGCGCTTGCTGAGTTATCATAATCTCCGCTTTTTGATCAAGGTTACTGAAGATATCCGCCAAGCGATTAAGGATGATAATCTGATAGACTATCGAAATGAATTTTTTGAGCGTTATGGGTATAATGAGCCAAATGCCAAAGATTTCTAAACTTTCTGAAATTATAATAGTAATTAAGCCGGATTTTTGATAAAGTAGATTCTGAGCTTAGTACCGAAAGGAAGATATAAACTATGAATCAAATTGTTGGATTTATTATTCCCTTAATCATCATGTTTGCTTTGATGTACTTCATGATTATTAGACCCCAGCAAAAACAGATGAAAAAAGCACAAGATATGTATGATCAACTATCTCCAGGAGACGTTGTGGTAACCGTCGGCGGTTTACACGGTGTGATTGATGAGGTTAATCGTTCAGCTAATACCATCGTATTAGATTGTGAAGGGGTTTATTTAACTTTTGAATTACGTGCGGTTTCTCGTGTTGTAGAAGAAAGCAGCCAGGCAGCAGTAGAAACTTATGATTCCTCTTCAGAAGATATTTCAGGAGAAGAATAATACGCTTGAGTAATAAAAAGAGTGAAAGGCGCTTATAAATGAAGCGCTTTTTTTCTTTCACATTGAAAGTTAAGGAGGGAGATTAATGTCGAAGAAGAAACGACGCTTTAAGAGACTGTATACTTTCTGGTTGTCAAAAAAGAAGAAAGATTTTACTGCTCAGGGCTATTCTAATGTAAGTCGGGAAGATATTTGGAATTATTTTGAGCATTATTCCTGGAAAAAAGAGCAGCCCGAGCATTATTTTTCAGCTGTGAGCGAGATATTATCTTTAACACCTAATGAGTATTTTAATTATGCGACATTAAAAGCCCAGATAGATGATGTTAAAGATATCAATGATTATGATCTTTCTAAATTATTTGAATAAAGTCTTATAAGAACTGAAACTATCCTGAGTTTCAGTTCTTATTTTGTTCCGATGCGCGGATGAAGGATTCGAGCTGATAATACGAATGGACGTTCGGCAGACTTTGTTCTATAATTTGAGGTGAAAGGGGGGATAGATCTTGCAATATGGAATTTTGAGATTTGATGAACCGAAGAGAGAGGTATCTAGAAAAATTATACATATTGATATGGATGCTTTTTATGCATCGGTAGAAATTAGAGAGGATCCTTCCCTGCAAGGAAAGCCCGTCGTCATCGCACGGCACCCTAAGGATACTTACGGACGGGGCGTCGTCACGACAGCAAGTTATGAAGCACGTAAATATGGCATTCACTCTGCTATGCCTGCTCAAAAAGCCTATGAACTCTGCCCGCATGCCATTTTTATTCCCGGCCGCCATAGTTTTTATCGGCAGGTCTCAGAGGACATTTATGAAATATTTAAGCACTATACCCATCTGATTGAGAGAGTATCTGTAGATGAAGCTTTTCTCGATGTGACTGATAATCATCTGGGTTTAAGCAGCGCTACTCTGCTTGCTCAAAAGATTCAGCGCCATATCTATGAAAAGCTAAAGTTAACCTGTTCGGCGGGCGTTTCTTATAACAAGTTTATCGCCAAGCTGGCTTCTGACTACCAAAAGCCCCGGGGATTGACAACCATCGATCCCTCGCAGGCTCAGGATTTTTTATGGCAGCTGCCCATTGAGGAATTCTACGGAGTAGGGAAAAAGACCGTTGAGCGCATGTATGATCTGGAAATTTATAATGGCAAAGATTTATATCAAGTGTCCGAATATGACCTGGTGCAGATTTTCGGAAAGATGGGCCGGTCTTTATATCGGAAAGTCCGGGGCATAGATGATTCCCCGGTTGTCAACGGAAGAGACAGGAAGTCCTGCGGGAAGGAGCATACTTTCGGCCGGAGTCTGAGGCGGGAAGAGCAGGTCATCCAAGAGCTGAGAAAGCTCTCACAAGCAGTCATGCAGGCCTTGAAGAAGCACCAAAGTCATGGAAAGACCGTCGTACTTAAAGTTCGGTACGACGACTTTGAAACGATTACTAAAAGAAAAACTTTCCCCAATTACATTAAAGAAGAGGAAGAACTTTTCCGTGTGGCCCAGGATATATGGGAGGATGTCGGAGATTTGGAGAGAGGGGTCAGACTCCTGGGAATTACTCTAACAGGTCTTGATCCTATCCTTTATGAAAACTTAAAACTGCCTCTCTGGGATACTTAAGTAAAACTAAAAAAATATCCGATAGAATAGCTGGGCTGGAGTTAGGAGAAATCTGTACATTGTAATGAAGTCTTAACCATGTGCATTCTAATTTTGTTATAATTATTGATAGAGAAAGAAGGGATAAACATGAAAGTTGCTTTTCATAATCATGCGGTGGTCACTATCGAAACAAATGACGGCATTCAAATAATTATTGACCCATTCATCAAAGGTAATGAAAAATGTGACTTAGATGTAGACCAGCTGAACGTTGATGTGATTCTCTTAACACATGCCCACTCCGATCATTTTGGAGATACGATTGAACTGGCAGAAAAAAACAAGGCACTCGTTGTTGCCAATGTAGAAATATGTGAGTACCTGAGTCAATTTGATATTGAAACACATGGGATGCAGCCCGGCGGGTCTTACAGTTTCGATTTTGGCCGGATAACTTTCACGCCGGCAATCCATGGGTCCAGTCTGGAAATAGACGGCAGACCTCATACCCTCGGCTTAGCCTGCGGTATCATCTTAGAAATCGACGGTAAGACCGTCTACCATATGGGTGATACAGCCCTCTATTCAGATATGAAATTGACTGGGGACCGTTTTGATATCGATTTGGCCTTTATACCTATTGGAGATAACTATACGATGGGGATTAGAGATGCTCTGCAGGCAAGTGAGTGGATTAAAGCGAAAAGAGTAGTGCCGATTCACTATAATACTTTCCCGGTCATTGAACAGGACCCGCGGGAGTTTACTGACCAGCTGGAAGGAACTGTCGGAGTCATCCCAAATATCGGCGAGTCTATCGATTTCTAAAGGAGAAGCTATGTCAAAATCAATCCAAAATAAAATTATCGAAACTATCAAGCAGTACCCGACGATTATCATCCACCGTCACCAGCGTCCCGATCCGGATGCTGTCGGTTCTCAGTGCGGACTGCGTGAATTGATCAAAAATACATTTCCAAGTAAAAAAGTTCTGGCTGCAGGGTCATCACCCGGCAGCCTGAGATTTTTAGCAGAAATGGACCGGGTGAAAGATGAAGATTATACAGATTCCCTGGTCATCGTCACAGACACCGCCAATGCCGGCCGCATCGATGATGAGCGTTACAGCCAGTCGGACCGCATTATTAAGATTGACCACCACCCAAGCAATCCTGATGGTAACTATGCTCATTTGACCTGGGAAGAACCCGGGTACAGTTCCTGCAGTGAAATGATTGGAGAGCTGTGGCTCAATAACCAGGAAGAATTAAAGATGAACGATGCAGCTGCCCGTCTCTTGTATGCAGGAATAGTAGGAGATACAAATCGCTTCTTATATAATGCCACTTCTCCCCAGACGATGCGCATTGCAGCTGATTTAATGACTTATGACTTTGATCATACCGAACTTAATGACACGATGAATCGGATCGGTAAAAAAGAAGCCCGACTCATGGGCTATGTCTTAAATAATCTGACGATTCTTGAATCAGGGACGGCTTATATCGTCATCGACCAGGAACTGCTTGAGGAACTGGGAATTAAAGATGAACATACTCAGTCGATCGTCTCTCTGCCGAGACAGATTGAAGGGGTGCTGACCTGGGGTGTATTTGTGCAGCAGGAAGATGGCAGTTATCGCTGCCGCTTAAGATCCAGCGGGCCGGTCATCAATCATATAGCAGCAGAACATGACGGCGGAGGCCATGCTATGGCGAGCGGTGCCAATGCCGAGGACCTGGAAGAAATTCATGTCATCATTGATAAATTGTCCAAGGAAGCTGATTCTTTCAGGAAAGACTAAAAGTATTTAACAAAAAGAAGGCTGATACATTGAAAAAAGATGAAGATAAACTAAAAATGTTTAGAGAAAATATGAAAAAACAATTTTTAGAATGGAATCGGAAAAGAAAAAAACTTTTTCAAAAATATCATATCAATAAAATAATTTTACTGGCAGTGATGTCTCTCGCTTTAATTATGACCGTATCTTTATACATCAATGCCAAAATGACGAATGTGTCTAACTTAAAATCCAATCTGGAGCAGAAGACGATCATCTATGATATCGATGAAGAATTCGCCGGGACTTTGTATTCTCAAAAAGGAACTGCGGTTTCTTTAGACCATATCTCAGATAATATAGAATTAGCGGTTCTCTCTACAGAAGACCAGGATTTTTATCAGCATCCGGGCTTTTCTATCAAAGGGATCGGCCGGGCTGCTGTCGGGTATGTCTTGAATCGGGGGAATATTGTAGGGGGCGGATCTACTTTGACCCAGCAGTTAGCTAAAAATGCCTACCTGTCTGCAGATCAGACCTTGATCCGTAAATTGAAAGAACTCTTTCTATCCATTGAAATAGAAAAACAATACTCTAAAGATGAAATTTTAGAAATGTATTTAAACAATGTTTATTTTGGAAACGGGGTATGGGGTGTTGAAGATGCCTCGATGAAGTATTTCGGTAAATCTTCAAGTGATTTGGATGTCTCTGAAGCTGCTGCTATAGCAGGTATGCTCACTGCTCCATCTGCTAATAATCCGATCGATAATTATGATAATTCGATCAATCGGAAAAACACCGTCCTGATGCTCATGGCTGAGGAAGGCTATATCAGCCCGGAAGTCATGGCCTCTTCCCAAGCGGCCGGTCTCCAATTGGTCGACCGCTACCAGGATACGGATGACTACCGCTATCCTTATTATTTTGATGCAGTGATAGAAGAAGCGATCAGGCAGCACGGGATTAAAGAGGAAGACCTGCTGAATAACGGCTATCATATCTATACCTCCCTCAATCAAAATCACCAGCAGGCGATGAACAATGCCTACAGCTATGAAGGCTATTTTCCGGCTGCTCTCGACGGCACGCCGGTGGAAAGTGCTTCGGTTGCTCTGGATCCTGAAACAGGCGGAATAACAGCCCTGATAGGCGGCAGAGGAGAGCATTCTTTCCGGGGCTACAATCGAGCGACTCAAATGAGGCGGCAGCCCGGTTCAACAATGAAGCCCTTCGGTGTCTATGTACCGGCCCTGGAAAAGGGGTATGATACCGATGATATGCTGGTGGATCAG
Source organism: uncultured Atopococcus sp. (assembly GCA_964437675.1). GTDB lineage: Bacteria > Bacillota > Bacilli > Lactobacillales > Carnobacteriaceae_A > JAUNQW01. The sequence continues at coordinate 15,527 of CAYTHW010000002.1, forward strand.
GAATTATCCTATGGTAAAGAAGAATACACACCTTATAATGTCGACCGCCAGTTTTCTCCGACGGGGGAAGTGCCGATGTATCAAGCAGTGGCTGAAAGTAAGAATGCACCTGCTGTCTGGCTGCTGAATGAGATCGGTCTGAACCAGGGCGTTTCGACGGCCAAAGATTTTGGTCTTCAAGTTTCAACAGAAGATGAGAATTTAGCTGCTGTAGCTCTGGGCGGGATGACTAAAGGCGTGACACCTGTAGAGCTGGCGGCTGCCTATGGTGCTCTGGCAAATCAAGGTGTGCGTGCCGAACCGCACTTTATCACCAAGATAGTGGATTCGACAGGAAAAACCATTGTAGATAATACGCGGGTATCCAGCAAAAGGTCCACTTCAAAGTCAGTAAGCAAAGATATGACTGCTATGCTGCTTGAAGTTTTTGGACCGAATGGAACGGCTGCTAACTTCCAGCCGGCCGGTTATACAGTGGCTGGAAAAACTGGGACCACCGATGCCCGTTTTGAATCAGGTGCTACAGATAAATGGCTGGTAGGCTATACACCGGACATCGTTGTGGCCGGCTGGGTAGGTTTCGATGAACCGACAGCTGAACGGTCACTCACATTCAACCATAATATAGGTGAAATCGTTCAGTTGCAATTAGAGGGTATACTCCCTTATACTGAGGGTTCGAGTTTCGATACAGAAGGCAGTATAGTGACCGCTGAAACAGATCAGGAAGAATCGCGTTTAGCAGATATTCTTGAGCAGGCGGGACCCGTCATCGAAAAAGTATGGCAGTCTACTGTAGAAGCAGGTAAACTCGCAGTAGAAAAAACCTATGAATTTTTCTACAATGTGTTTTCACAAATATAAAATGAAAGAGGAGAAGTAATGGCAGAACAAGTGAATCTTTACGATACGGCAAATCAATTGGCGGATGAAGTGACGCAGACAAAGGAATTTAAGGAGTTAAAAGAGGCTTTAGATAAAGTTAAAGCTGATGAAACATCCAACAAAATTTATAAAGAATTTCAGGAAACACAGCTGGCAATCCAGCAGCAGCAAGTTTCCGGCCAGGAAGTAGATCCTGAAAAGATTGAACGTATCCAAAAGTTAAGCGAAGAGATGCAGACAGATGACTTATTACAGGAAGTCTTAAAACATGAGCAGGAAATGAATATGCTCTTAAATGATGTGAACCGAGTCGTCGTCTCACCTTTGACGAAGCTTTATTTATAAAAAAAAATTTAAGAGGGCTTATTAATTCAGGCCTTCTTTTTTAGTAAGCATTGAAAATAGCCGAAAGAAAGATAATAATTTGTCCCTGATTTAAAAGAGAATCCAAAAGTGGTATACTGAATGTCACGGCCAATGATGATATCAGCACGGGGAAGAATCTCTTCATCTTACACAGTCATCTTTACCCGTCCGCTGATAAGGCAGAAATCTAGGAGGCAAAATGGAAAAACGTCTATATGATTACGAGCTTGATGAAAATTTAGAAATATATGTAATGATCGAATCCTGTGATGTCCGAGTAGCTAAAAATGGGAAAAAATTTTTAGCCCTCACTTTTCAGGATAAAAGTGGAAAGATGGATGGGAAATTTTGGGATGCCAGCGAAAGGGACATCGAAATGTTCCGGCCGGGTACTGTGGTGCAGGTGAAAGGGAAGCGGGAGCTTTATCAAGGAAATCCGCAGCTTAAAATCTTTACTATGTATCCCAGTGAGGATGCAGCACATCAAAATCTGGAAAACTTCGTAGAAACGGCACCTGAAAATATCGAAAATATAAAAGAAGAATTTAACCAGTTTGTTTTCCAAATCATCAATCCAACGATGAATCGTGTGGTCCGCTATTTATTGAATAAATATCAAGAAGAATATTTCGTGAGGCCTGCTGCTAAGAAACTCCACCATGCCTACAGGGGAGGGCTGGCTTATCATACACTGTCGATTCTGCGTTTAGCTCGAGGAGTAGTCGATCAATACGAAGAGGTGGATGCATCCCTGCTCTACTCAGGCGTAATCATACACGATATTGGCAAAGTGCGCGAATTGACAGGCCCGATCAACACGGAATATACTTTAGAAGGAAACCTGGTGGGTCATATCGTGATAGCGAATGAAGAAATATCCAAGGCCTGCCAAGCTCTGAAAATTGATGAAAGTAAAGAAGATGTACTCTTATTAAAACATATGGTATTATCTCATCACGGACTTCTTGAGTATGGCTCGCCTGTGAGGCCGCGGATTTTAGAAGCAGAAGTCCTGCACCAGCTTGACCATCTCGATGCTTCAATTACTCAAGTATCGGATGCTTTAGGCCGGACACAGGCAGGTGAATTCAGTGAAAGGTTGTTCGGGATGGATAACAGAAGTTTTTATAAGCCCGCTACCCCCCGCCAAAACTGATGAAATGGATGCATATTAAAAAATAAATGGATATTTATGAAAAAATTTTCAAAATATCATTTGATTATGATACTATATATATTGTGAATATCTATTAGAGTAAAAATATAATTAGACTACTAAAAGAAAGAGTGTCGTTTGATGAAAAAAATTTTAACAGGTGCTGTCTTATTTTCAGCATTAATTTTATCTGGCTGTACAAATGATCAAGGCGAGACAGTCGCATCAACTGAAGCCGGAAAAATTTATTCTACGGAATTATACGAGGCAATGAAGAGCCGTTACGGTGCTCAGACACTTCAAGCTGTTTTGATAGAAGATATCCTGGAACATAGATATGGAGACCAAGTGACAGAAGAAGATGTGGATGCTCTCCTCCAGGAAAATGTGGACAGTGCCGGAGGAGAGGAGCAGTTTGAAATGTACTTAGCTGCTCAAGGTCTCACAATGGACACTCTGCAGGATTCCACACGCCTGAGCCTGCTCATCGCTGAAGCAGTCAAGGAATACGATGGCTTGACTGAAGAGAAGCTGAAAGCTCACTATGAAGAGTGGACGCCTGAAGTGACCACATCCCACATTCTGGTGGAAGATAAAGAAGAGGCTGAAGACATCATTGCTCAATTAGATGATGGTGCTGATTTTACAGAGATGGTGAAAGAACACTCCACAGATACAGCAAGTGTTAAGAATGATGGGCGTGTTACTTTTGCGCCAGGTTCAGATAAGGTTGTTAAAGAGTATGAAGATGCAGCCATAGCCTTAGAAGAAGGCGAATATACAAAAGAACCCGTTGAATCTGCATTTGGTTACCACATCATCTACATGAATGAAAAACCTGAAAAAGGAACTTATGAAGAAGAAAAAGACCAGATTGAAAAAGATTATGTCGAATCACTCATGACAGATCAAGAAACTATTCAAAATGCGGTGAAAAGGGTTGCTGAAGAATCTAACATCATCATCGAAGATGAAGAATTGACAGGCGCCTTATCCGGAATTCTTGGTGGAATAGGTGATTCGGAAGAGTCTGATTCCGCTGCTGAAGATTCAGAGTCTGCAGAAGAAACGAATGAAGAAGAAGCTGCAGAAGAAACTAGTGAAGAAGAAACAACAGAAAAATAACAGGACCATGGTTGAAGATATATAAAAGGGGAGTTCAATATCAGCTGGATTATCCAGAAAACTGAAAGCATTCTACTTATACTGAGCGTATTCGTTTACCAGAAAGATAAGTGTGGGCTTTCCTTTTATAAGAACAATGTAAGCGTTTTCTCTTTTAATAAAAAATGGAATTAGAAAGAGGTGAGAACATGGCAAGCACAATTGATGAAATATATTCAATTGAAGAAGAAGCTCAGCAACTCGAAGAAAAATTTGCTCAACAACTTCGGGACTTAGACGACCGCTTAGAGTCAGATAAGAGAGCTGTCGATTCAAAAGTGAAAGATGAAATCGAACAACATCGAAAAGCTCAAGAATCGAAAATGGAACAGGATCTTTATGCTTATAAAGAATCTGCTGATCGACAGTTTAAGTCAGAACAGCAGGCATTAGGCAGAAGGTTTGAAGGTAAGAAGGAAGATTTAGTCAACTATGTGGTAGATAAGGTGGTGAAAACATATGGCCATAGCTAAAATGCACAAGATTCGTGTTGTTACTTTGAAAAAGCATGCTGAATTTTTATACTCTGTCCTTCAAAGTATTCAAGTAGTTGAGCCTAAAGTAGTATCCGGAGCCACACTTGAAGAATCAGAAGACTATGAAGATAAATTAAGAGATTCTATGACAGCGGATGAAGAACTCGTTCGACTGCAGACTTTGAAGAGTAGAATCAGCAATGCGATGAAATTTCTTGAACGACATATTCCACAGAAAAGTTTTAGAGAAAAACATGGTGTTCCTACCCCGGTCTTTACCTTAGAGGAATTAGATGATGAGGTAGAAAAGCATGATGTTACCGACTTAGTTCGTGAACTCCACCAGATTCGTGACCGATTGGTTAATATTGATGTGGAAGTTGAAGAACAGCTTGAAAAAGAAGATTTCTTAATCAGTTGGCATAAGTTAAGGCTGACCCCTCAGGACATTGATGATTTTAAGTATGTGGGGATAATTGCAGGGACTGTTCCTCAAACGGCCGATAACGAATACGTAGATCGTTTGAAAGCTAATCCTGCTCTAGTAGTGGAAGAAGTATTACATACCGATGACCTTTTTGGTTTCGTTGCTTACTATAATATTGAAGACCGCGACCAAATCATGGCAGATTTACAAGAAATTCGTTTTGACAGACTTCACTATCCTTATGAGAAAATTCCAAGTGAAGAAGTCAAAGATACACGACAATACCTTGATAATTTAAGAGAAACACGCAAAGAAATTATCGAGGAATTGAATACTCGTACGAGTGATATGGAAATTCTCCAGCTGGCCTATGAATACTATTACGCAGCTGAACAACGTCGTCGTGCAACTCATTTAGCCCTTAAGACAGATAACCTGCATGCTTTTGAAGGTTGGATTGAAATAGACAAAACGGATGAAATGGAAGCGTTCATCTATCAGAACATCCCTCAAAACGAATTACTCATTGAGTATTCGAACATTGAAGATGAGGAAATCGATGATGTTCCGATCAAGCTGAATAATAATGCGGTAACAGAACCGTTTGAAACCGTTACCAAGATGTATGCCTTACCAAAATACAATGAGCTGGATCCTACTCCGTGGGTAATGCCATTTTATATGTTGTTCTTTGGAATGATGCTGGCAGATTTAGGTTACGGACTGATCTTATGGGGAATCACATTCTTCATGCTGCGTTTTATGAACTTGAAAAATGGTATGAAGAAAAATGTCAAATTCTTCCATTTACTCAGCTATCCAACGATGATTGTAGGACTCATCTATGGTTCTCTCTTCGGAGTGACGATACCTACACAAATCATCAACTTGAATGAGCAGGCAGTTGAGGTCTTGATTGGGGCCATGGCAATTGGTATCGTTCACTTGATCCTGGCTCTAGCTCTTAATGTTTATACTAATTTCAAATTAGGGAAACCTTTGACAGCTGTCAAAGATGGGCTGACTTGGATTACCGTGCTCGTTGCAGCGGTAGTTGCTGCATTAGCCGGGGCTGTCTTTAATAATTCTGCCCTGCTTACTGGATCGCTTATCGCAATAGGAATTGCCTTAGTAGTGGTTGTCATCATTTCAACCATTCAGGAAAAGAATAAGTTTGCCGGATTTATGTGGGGAGTTTATGATGTTTATGGAGTTTCCGGCTATATCGGAGACATCGTTTC
>CAYTHW010000002.1:21341-25103 GCA_964437675.1 uncultured Atopococcus sp.
CCATTAAAAGCGAAAGAAGATTATATACTCATCGAACAGAAGAAAAAATATATAGAAAATTAAAAAGAAAAAATAGGAGGTACATTCAAAATGACTTGGATGGAATTTTTAACACAATATGGTGGAGCAATGTTCGGATATTTAGGTGTAGCAATTGCAGTTGTATTCTCAGGATTTGGATCTGCTTATGGTACGGGAGGAACTGGGGCAGCAGCTGCTTCCTTAATTAAAGACCAACCGGAGAAATTTACCCAAGCTTTAATCTTACAACTATTACCTGGTACACAGGGGCTGTATGGTTTCGTTATCGGATTCATGATTTTATTCACAGTTACACCAGAATTAGCTTTAGCTGATGGCTTCCGCTTATTGATTGCTTCATTACCAATTGCATTCGTCGGATGGATTTCTGGTCAGCAGCAAGGAAAAGTTTCTACAGCTGGTTTACAAGTATTAGCTAAACGCCCAGAAAACGTAGCTAACGCAATTATTTTAACAATCATGGTTGAGACTTATGCAATCTTAGCGTTCATTACTTCCATCTTATTAATCTATGTTTAATTTGAACTAAAATAATTTAGGAGGAGAGCGCACAATGAAAGATATTAATAATTTAAGAAACGGCGTAATTGAAAAAATTACTCGTAAAGGCGATGAAAAAGTAGAAGCTAAAGAGCAAGCTATAAATGAAGAATTATCTGCCTACAGCGCTCAATCAGAATTAGTTAAAGAAAGAGAATTCGACCGAATTGATCAAAAATATAACAGCTTATTAACTCAAAATAAACAAAGTTATAATAATCAAAAAAGAAATGATTTATTAGGAGTTAAAGAAGATATTATCGATGAAGTGATTCAAGAAGCACTTGCTAAACTACAGACATTTGAGGAGAATCAGCTTGTTCCATTTATAGAACAGGCCTTATCACAAATTGATGAAAACAAACCACACACCATCCAATTTGGAGATCAAACTGTTGATAAAGTTTCTCAGGAACTTCTCGAACGCTTGAAAGCAGCACATCCAGGATTAGCAGTTTCCAATCAGACAATCCCGAGATCGAGCGGCTTTGTAGTTGAGCAAGGCGGTATAGAATATAATTATATTTTTGAAGATTTAATTAATGAAATTGAGCCCGAGCTAAAAGTAGACATTTCAAAAGAAGTATTTTAAGAGAAAGGAGTAACTATCTTGAATAAATATGATTACGCTCCTTTAAATACGACCTTAGCTGTTTATGAAACTGAATTATTAGATGAAGCAGACTTTGCATCATTATTAAGTGCACCCACTTTAGAAGATGCTTTGAATATTCTCGATAAAACAGTTTATGAAATTCCAGCAGACGTAGCTGATACTAAAGATTTTGAAGGGTTTTTGAATAGAAGAGTACGTCTCATATTTGAATCTTTAGATGCCAGTATTCTAGATTCACGTTTAATAGGTATTTTCTCGTGGAGATACACTTATCACAATTTGAAGGTGTTAATGAAAGCTACTGCACTTAAAGAAAATCTGGACCATCTTTTAGCACCTATGGGAATGCCGATCGATCAACTGAAAGCATTCTTAAATACAGGAGAAGGTCAGCGTCTGCCGCGCACACTAGTAGAGAGTACCCGTAAAATTCAGGAAATTCTGGCACAGGATGGTGACTTAGGTAACATTGACATTGTCTACGATCGTGCTTACCTGGCTCATATCCGTGAGATTTCTGAGGAACTGGATGACCCTCAAGTAACTGAAACCACCGACATGGTTATCGACTTTGAAAATCTTTCTACTCTTTTACGAGCAGTGAGACAAAATAAGAGCCAAGGTTTTATAAGAGGTGTTCTCTCAGATGAAGGTGCAGTGAGTGTTGATGAATTGGTAGAGCATGCTTCTAATCAGAATATTGACGGTATTGTAGAGGCTTTTCTTTCGACTACCTATGGAAGCTATTTAGAAAGAGTACTGCTTGAAGAGGATCTGGACTTTACAGATCCTGCCCACGTAGGGGCTGCTATCTATAAAGCAAAAGCAATCTTTTACCGCAATTACAGTCTAGAGCCTTTTGGACCGATGCCTGTTATCGCCTATTTACATTTTTTATTTAATGAAATAAATAATATCCGATTAATTTTAATCGGAAAAGATAACGGTGTTCCAAATGAGATAATAACAGAAAGGATGCGACCAATTTATGGCATATAAAATTGCCGTTGTTGGCGGCAAAGACATTGTTACAGCATTCCAGTTAATTGGCTTTGATGTCTATCCCAGCTATACAGCTGAAGAGACGAGAAGAACGATTGACAAGTTAGCAAAAGAAGATTATGGAATTATTTATCTGACTGAAGAGTTAGCAGATTTAATTCCAGAAACCATCCGTCGTTACGACGCGCTTCCAACACCGTCGATCACTCTCATTCCGACAAATAGAGGGTCACTCGGCATTGGCAGCGATAGAATTAATGATAATGTAGAAAAAGCAATTGGATCAAATATTTTACAAGGAGGAGACTAATGAATACAGGTATTATCACAGAAATTTCAGGACCTTTAGTTTTTGCTAAGGGGTTTGAAAATGCCTCCATTCAAAATATTTGCCGTGTAGGAGAGCAAGGTCTTATCGGCGAAATTATTGAGATGCATGATGATATTGTATCTATTCAGGTATACGAGGAGACATCAGGATTGAAGCCTGGTGAGCCTGTTCGTGACACTGGCCAGCCATTGTCAGTAGAATTAGGGCCTGGATTATTATCACAGATGTTTGATGGTATTCAACGTCCATTAGATAAATATTTAGAAGTTACAGATTCAAACTACATCGTCCGCGGGGCTGAAATCAGTCCATTAGATCATGATAAAGTTTGGAATTTCAAACCTACAGTAGAAGTAGGACAGAGTGTAGAGGCCGGAGATATCATTGGTACAGTTCAGGAAACTGAATATTTTGAACACCGTATCCTGGTGCCTTACCGAGTCGAAGGAACGATCAAAGAGATTAAATCCGGTGACTACACACTTGAGGATGTAGTAGCAGTCGTTCAAGATGATGAGGGCAATGAGAGAGAGTTAACAATGTCTCAGCACTGGCCGGTTAAAGAAGGTCGTCCTTTCAAATCGAAAACGACACCTAAGACGCCTTTACGTACAGGCCAGCGGGTAATTGACGCTTTCTTCCCTATCGCAAAGGGTGGTACAGCAGCAATCCCTGGACCTTTCGGGGCGGGTAAAACTGTTGTACAGAACCAAATCGCTAAATTCGCGGATGTAGACGTGGTTGTATATGTAGGATGTGGAGAGCGTGGAAATGAGATGACTGAGGTTATCAACTCCTTCCCGGAATTAGAAGACCCGTCGACCGGCGGTTCATTAATGGATCGTACGGTAGTTATCGCAAACACTTCTAATATGCCGGTTGCTGCTCGTGAAGCTTCTATCTATACTGGTATTACGATTGCGGAATACTTCCGTGATATGGGCTACTCAGTATCTATCATGGCAGACTCCACTTCGCGTTGGGCGGAAGCTTTACGTGAGATGTCGGGACGTCTGGAAGAGATGCCAGGAGACGAAGGTTACCCGGCATACTTAGGTTCTCGTTTAGCAGACTACTATGAGCGTGCAGGCTATGTTAAGACTTTAGGGTCCGATGACCGTGAAGGAAGCGTATCTGCTATTGGTGCGGTTTCTCCAGCAGGTGGGGATACTTCTGAGCCGGTTACACAGAACACTCTGCGTGTTGTTAAAGTATACTGGGGATTAGACTC
>CAYTHW010000002.1:25203-63619 GCA_964437675.1 uncultured Atopococcus sp.
GCTTACCATCCAGTTGATGAAGCTACATCAGAAGAGAAGATGGTTAAAATGTTAGATACAATTTTAACATTTGAAACAGAAGCCCGTGAAGCTATGAAGTTAGGATCTTACTATGATGAGCTGATAGAAGGAACCGAAGAGTTACGTTACAGAATTGCACGTATGAAAGAAATTCCAGAAGATCAATTAGAAGAAATCGACCAATTAAAAGCTCGTATTCCTGAAGAAATGAAAAATGTTATTCAAGAAGGAGGAGCTTTAAATGGTTAAAGATTATCGTGAATTTTCAGATATTTACGGACCGATTATCGTCGTAGAAGGAACTGAAGGTGTCGGTTATAATGAGCTGGTAGAGATTCAGACAAAAGACCGTGGATCTCTTACCGGACAAGTATTAGAAATTCAAGAAGATAAAGCTGTTGTACAGATCTTCGGTTCTAGTACTGGTATGAACGCTTCAAACACTAAAGTTCGTTTCAAAGGACGTCCTTTAGAGTTTGGTGTATCAGAAGATATCTTAGGGCGTACATTTGATGGAATGGGTAACTTGATGGATGATGGTCCAGAAATCATCCCGGAACGTTATGATGACATCGAAGGTCAGCCGATTAACCCAATGGGTCGTACATATCCTGATGAGTTCATTCAAACAGGTATTTCGACGATCGACCACTTGAACACTTTAGTTCGTGGGCAGAAGCTGCCGGTGTTCTCAGGAGCAGGTTTACCCCATGAGCGTTTAGCGACTCAAATCGCCCGTCAGGCAACTGTTCGCGGCTCTGACGAAGAGTTCGTAGTTGTCTTTGCGGCTATGGGGACAACCTATGATGAGGCCGAATTCTTTATCAATGAGTTCGAAAGTACCGGAGCGATCGACCGCTCAGTATTATTCATCAACTTAGCGAACGATCCATCGATTGAGCGTTTAGCAACACCTAAGATTGCACTGACAGCTGCGGAATACTTGGCATTTGAAAAAGGCTACCATGTATTGGTTATCATGACTGATATCACTAACTACGCGGAAGCTCTGCGTGAAGTATCTGCCGCCCGTCGTGAAGTACCGGGACGTGGAGGATATCCAGGTTACCTGTACACTAACTTAGCAACATTATATGAACGTGCTGGACGTGTTGAAGGTAGTAAAGGATCACTCACCCAGATCCCTATCTTAACTATGCCGGAGGATGATATTACCCACCCGATTCCTGACTTGACAGGATATATTACCGAGGGTCAAATCATCATGGACCAAGGATTAAACAACCGGGGTATTCAACCACCGATTAACGTTTTACCATCATTATCCCGTCTGAAAGACGAGGGTATTGGTGAAGGTAAGACTCGTGAAGACCATGCAAACACGATGAACCAGGTCTTTGCTGCCTACGCTACAGGTAAAGATGCAAAACAATTATCTGTCGTTTTAGGAGAATCAGCCTTATCTAAAACAGACCGTCTGTATGTTAAATTTACAGATGAGTTTGAAGAACGTTATGTTAACCAAGGGTTCAACGTTAACCGTACAATAGAAGAATCTCTGGAATTAGCCTGGGAACTTCTGTCCATTCTGCCTACTTCAGAGTTAACACGTGTATCTGAAGAGGAAATCGAGAAGTACTTACCAAGAAAAGAAGATAACTCTTCTGTAGAGGAAGAAGCTTAATATGGCAAATGTGTTGAATGTAAAACCAACCAAAGTCGAACTTCAACGATTAAAAAACCAATTAGCATTGGCACAGAATGGGTACGATTTATTAAAAAATAAGCAGGATGAATTGATGCGTCAATTCATTGGATTAGTACGTAAAAATAATGATTTAAGAAAAGAAGTTGAAGAACGCTTGACTTCGGCACTGAAATCATTTGTTATGTCTAAATCGATGCTTAGTGAAAAATGGGTGGATGAGTTAACGATCTTGCCTTCTCAAACCGTCACACTGGATATCCGTGAAGAAAATATCATGTCTGTTATTGTTCCTAAAATGCACTTTAATTATGAACAGGATCTGGGCAGCGATTTTGAATACGGCTATTTGAACAGTAATGCGGAACTGGATAAAGCTTTAGAAGAAATACAAGAAGTTTTACCGTCATTATTAGAATTGAGTGAGATTGAAAAAACAACTCAAATGTTAGCTGATGAAATTGAAGGAACTCGTCGTCGAGTAAATGCTCTGGAGCATAAGATGATTCCGGAAACAGCTGAAACAATTAAGTATATCGAAATGAAAATAGCTGAGACTCAACGTGAAACTATCACACGTATGATCAAGATTAAAGATCTGTAGTCAGCTTCATGAAGAAATAGAAATCCCCGCTCAAGTGGAAATGCTTGAGCGGGGATTTTTTATTTGATATGTGTCAAAAAATCATGCTGGTTAATGATTTTATTAGGTGCGATGGCAACGAGGATCTGTCCTTCTGTGATTCTTGTCTGGGCATGAATATCCGTATGAATAGGCCCACGTTTAGAATTTCTGTAACCGATAATATTCAGTTGGTATTGATTTCGAACATCCATATCACTTAATAGATTGCCGTTCCATTGCGGAGGAGCGTAAAAGTCTATGATGCTGGTCTCCTCATCTAAATCCAAGACATTGCTGATATTATCTTGAATGAGGGACTTGGCTAAGCGCCGTCCACTTTCTCTCTCGGGCATGATGATATCGGTTGCCCCGACAGCTTTTAATATCTGCGCATAAGAATTTGATCCAGCTTTACAGATTATTTTAGGTATTCCTATACTGGCCAGATGCAGTACGGCTAAAGAACTTGCTTCTAGATTCGAGCCGGTGGCAACGACAACAGCTTGACAGTCTGCAATGCCAATATCTTCTAAAAGCTGCCGGTCAGTGAAATCTCCGATGACAGCTTCGAAAATATCTTGAGAAAAATCATTGACCAATAAGTCGTCTCTGTCAACTGCTATGACATCGATATCAGACTCTTCTAAACTTTTAGCAATTGCCCGGCCAAACACTCCTAATCCAAAAATTCCAATCAAATTTCTTTTTGTCATGATAGACTCCTTTATCCAATTAAAATATTAGTATCTGCATATTTGATATCTGCTTCTCTGCTGCCAGCTGACTCAAACGGCAGAGCCGTTACTAAAGTCAGTGGCCCGATACGGCCGACGAACATTAAAAACATGATATAGATCAGACTGGCCACACTTAAAGTGGGAGTCAGGCTGGCAGAAACGCCTACGGTCGCCATAGCCGAGACAGCTTCAAAGACGAGAAGGATGAGCTCTGTCTGAGGTTCCAGCCACTGTAAGATGAGAGTGGAGGTTAAAAGTAAGCTGGTATATAATGCGCCGACTACCAGAGCCATGCGAATTATCCGGCTTGGGATATTGTGCTTATCAAAGTGAATATACTGTTTGTTTGTAACAATTTGTCGGATGAATAAGAGAATGACAGCGACGGTCGTCGTTTTAAGACCGCCCGCCGCTCCTCCGGGTGATCCTCCTATAAACATTAAACCGGACCAGATTAATAAAGTCACGGGTTCCGCCTGAGTGTAATCCATCGTGGCAAACCCAGCTGTTCTCATGGTGACAGACTGGAAGAAAGCCTGTAAAAGTCGGTTGGATAAATCCTGGCCGGCAAAAGTATTTGGGTTATTCCATTCGGTCATCAAGGTTAAAAAGAAACCGCCAAGAATCAAAGCCAGGGTCATGATCAAAGCCAGCTTGGTATGAGGTCTAAGTTTCTTCCATAAAGCCTTGGGTGATCGGAGCTGCTGGGTTTTGCTGTTTTTAATATTTCGGATAGACTGGCTGATATCGAACCATATGCCAAAGCCGATTCCACCTAAAATGATCAGGGCAGCTATCGTTAAGTTGATGAGCTGGTTACCGGCATAAGGAATCAGACTGATATTGCCAAAAGGATCAAAACCTGCATTACAGAAGGCTGAGACAGCCAGGAAGATACTCGTACCTAACCCGTCCAGGAGTCCTTTTTCTGGGATGAAGTGAAAAGAAAGGATAAGAGCCCCGGCAGCTTCTATGATCAAAGTATATTGAACAATACGCCGGATAAAAGACGTACTCGATCCGATGGAATCATAATTGACAGCAGAAGTCATCGCCTGCTTTTGTCTATAAGGTATATTTTTATGTAAAAAAATCATGAACAGGCCGTATAAAGTCATCAGGCCCAGACCGCCGATTTGTATCATTGCCAGGAGGATGATTTTACCGAATATATTATAGGAATCAGCTATCGATTCGGTAAAGAGTCCGGTTACACATGTAGCGGAAACAGAAATAAATAAATGATCGATATAAGTAGAATCTGAACCTGGTGTTTGAACAAAAGGCAGAGACAGCAACAAAGAACCGATGAAAATAACGCTTATAAAACTTAAAGCAATGCTGGTTGGAATTCTTAAGTGGTGCAGCCTATTTAACATATTAATACCTCTTAATTCAAATTAAAATTTTAACGTAAGTATATTCCTCTGGCAGATTAAAAGCAATAGTCAGATAAGTGATCTGCTGATGTAATAATTAAAAAAACTATTCCCAAAATGGAAACAGCTTTTTTGCTTATTTTATTTTCTAATTATCTGTTTTTTCACTAAGTGAAGCACTGAAATCGTCTGCTTCTTTTTGAATCTTATCCAACTGATTGTTTATTCTGCGCTGGCGCGGTTCCATTTCATCTTGGAAACCTTTAATGAGGATGTCGACTTCACTTTGGAATTGTTTGGCCTGGGGGACAGCGACTGTCCTCATGGTCTCGATAGTATCCTGTACCCGGTTGATATCATGGCCTACCACTTCAGCTTTAGCTTTCACATCATCCGTATACAGCTTAAGTCTGCGCTGATTTTCTTTCCCGCTGTTTTTAGTTGTCAAGAGGCCGTAGACAGCCCCGCCTAATGCCCCTATGAGAAGTCCTGCTGCAAATTTTTTAATACGCATGCTTAATCACCTTTAATCGATTCTTTGACTTTCTCAGCCATCCGATCTAATTCGTCATCTTGATATTGGTCGCTGTTATCGCCCATCTTTATGGAGAAACTGTCGTCTTTTCCATAACGGGGAATGACATGAATATGACTGTGGAATACTGTTTGGTAGGCTGCTTCTCCATTGTTGTTAATGATATTGATTCCCTGGATATCCGGATGGGATGCCTTAATTCCTCTCGCGATCTGAGGAAGGTATGAAAATACTGATGCAGCCAGTTCCTCATCATACTCCGTGATATCTGTCACATGTTTTTTCGGAACGATCAGGGTATGTCCGGGGGTCGACTGGGAGGTATCAAAAAAGGCTACCACATCATCATTTTCGAAGACCTTTCTTGATGAAATTTGATTATCTATGATGTTACAAAAAATGCAATCTTCCATATTAGCCCAACTTTCTCTCAATTATTTAACCTTAATTTAACATAATTTGCCTGGATTGACCATTGTCATGCCGGAGAGACTTAGATATTTTCTATAATTCCTTTTTTGAGTATTTTTTAATCTCCTTTATTTATGATAAAATGACGAGTATGTAAAGGAGGCTGATCATGAGTTTAAAAATTGAACATCTTGTTGGGGGATACACACGTTATCCGATACTCCATGACATTTCGATGACGGTTGGTCATGGAGAAACTGTTGGACTCATTGGATTGAATGGAGCCGGAAAAAGTACGACAATCAAACACATCATGGGGCTGTTAAAGCCGTTTTCAGGAAATATATCATTAAATGGGATAAAAATTGAAGAGGAACCGAATGAATACAGGCGGTCGATCGGTTATGTGCCGGAGACCCCGGCCCTCTATCCGGAACTGACCCTGCAGGAGCATATCGATATGATTCAGATGTCTTATGACCTGCCTGAAGACCGTGTAGAAGAAGAAACACCTGAGCTGTTAAAATTATTCCGTCTGGATGGGAAGGAAGACTGGTTTCCTTCTAATTTTTCTAAAGGGATGCAGCAGAAGGTGATGATCGTCTGTGCGCTGTTAACCCGCCCGGCTTTATTTGTTATCGATGAGCCGTTTCTGGGACTGGATCCTATCGCCATACGAGATTTAATCGAACAGTTGGATAAGCAGAAAGCCCGCGGGTCGAGCATCCTGATGTCCACCCATGTGTTATCGACAGCCGAAAAAATATGTGACCGGTTTGTTATTTTACATGAAGGGAAAGTTTTAGGGCAGGGAACACTGGAAGAGCTGCAAAATCAATACCGCATGCCGGCTTCGATGTCTTTAGATGAATTGTATCTCGAAGTTACGGGACGTGGCCTGCTATGAGCTTAAAAGACTTTTGGAAAGAAAGAGAAAGAAAGCATCTGAATAAACTTGGAAAATATTTAAAGTATGTCTTTAATGATCACTTTATTTTATTTATTTTCATATTTTTTGGTGCTGCAGCCTATCTTTATTCTGAATATGTCAAAAATATTCAAATCGACGACAGATTACCTCTCTATATTTTAGGTCTTTTTATCGGCTTACTGCCTTTCATCGGTAGCTTTGCAACTCTTTTGCAGGAAGCTGATAAATTATTTTTACTGCCTGTAGAGGATGAATTTGATCCCATTGCCTCACATCTGAGAAGAAGGAGCTTCTTACTGCCTCTTCTCTTGCTGGGTTTTGCCGCAGCCATGGCCTCGCCTATGCTGGTCGCCTATCAGGTGTATTCTTTTTCTGACTGGTGGCAGTTATGGCTCTTACTAGCTCTCTTGAAATGGACCAATCTCTATGCCCAGCAGATCTTATATAAATCCTGGCATCAAGATTGGACGCTCTTATATTATGCCGGCCTGGGGATAGTGAATATCATCCTGGTTTATCTTTTCATTTTTACTTCAATCGTTTCGAGTATAATAGCTGCATTCGTGCTCTTCCTTTCGACCCTTCTTGTTTATCAACGGTTCTTCAAATCAGAGCGATGGAACTGGGAGCATATGATAAGTAAAGAAGGGGCCCGTTTGACCAATCAGCTCAAACTGATCAATCTCTTCACAGATATACCTGAAATAAAAACTGAAGCCAGACGGAACAAAATATTCGACCCCCTGCTGCAGCTGCTGCCGAGATCCGGTACCAGTGCAGCGATGCATCTGGTTTCCAGAGGCTTTTTTAGAAATCCAAGCTATATCAATCTCTATCTCCGCTTAGTAGTCATCGGTCTGGTGCTGATCGTCTTAGTACCTGCTGTTTGGATGAGGCTCATAACCGGTCTCTTATTCTTATTCTTGATCGGTTTTCAACTTCTTCCTTTGGCTAATCAATACAATAAAGTTAAAGCCCAGGCTGTCATACCTGTAGCTGAGGATCTGCTGATGAGGGAAACACAGCGCTTAATCAATTGGGTGCTGCAGGCAGCCAGTCTCCTTTTTGGTATTACGGGTTTGTTTAACACGACTGATTATATGCGGTCTGTGGTAAATATACTTATTTATCTGCTCTTTTCTTTCTTGTTTTCTTCTTTCTATATTCCAAGACGGTTAAGCAAGAAAAGCAGATAAACAGGTTGTGTTTGCATTAGCTTGATAATTCCAGACTTAACAATTAAACTAAACAATATATTATATGATAGGAAAAGGTAGAAGGAGGGTGGAAGGATGACTTTTGAAAATAATGAAAGCGGCTGGCAGATGCACCCTCTGGAAGGTGAAACAGGGATGGCTTATATGGGAATAAAAGATGAAGAAAAAGTATTTCTTAAAAAAAACGCCTCCCCATTTTTGGCTGCTCTCTCTATTCAGGGGATCACTCCGAGGCTGAAATGGACGAAACGTCTGGGAAATGGAGATGTTCTTTCCGCCCAGGAATGGCTGAACGGCCGATGCTTAGAACCTCAAGAGATGGGGGACAAAAGAGTCATCCAGCTGATCAAGACTATCCAGACGTCCGAAGCCCTATTCCGTATGTTAAAAAAGGTAGGTGGGCAGGTTGTTTATCCCGCTGACCTGCTGGCAGAACTGAAAGAAAATCTGAGTGAAGATCTGCAGGGCGACCCCTTGGTCAGGGAGGTGCTGGACTGGTTGAACCGTCATATGATTCAGCCGTCAGAAGAAGAACTGGCAGTCTGTCATGGTGATATGAACCACAAAAATTGGATGTTATCGGATAAAGATGATATCTACCTGGTGGACTGGGACAATGCCTTCATCACAGACTATATTTATGATGTTGCTTCTATTTTTTACCACTATATCGATCCCTCCTGCTGGGACAGCTGTCTCCAGCAGTACGGGATCACGCCTGATGCGGCTGTTAAAAATAAAATTCAATGGTATGGCAAATATTCTTTACTTATTACCTTGAATAAAGCTGTTAAGCAGGGTCACTATGGGAAAATAGAAGAATACAGGAGTCTGTTGAAAAAACTGCCCTAAAAAGATAAAATCAAGAGGATTGAATACTAAAAAGTTGAGTCTTTACTCGGCTTTTTTATTTGTTAGGAGAGAGAAATGAGAGCAAGATATATACCGGAAGCTGAAGAACGTCTGGCAGACAATCCACATATCGTAGTAGCAGAACCTGAAAAATATAAGGGTCATTTTCAAGAAAGATTCGAAAAGAAGCAGCCGCTCCACTTAGAGATAGGGGTGGGTAAGGGTCAGTTTATTGTAGAGATGGCCAAAGCCCATCCCGAAATTAATTTTATCGGTATTGAAGTGCAGGAAGGTATCATCTACCGTGCTCTGGAGAAAGTATTGGAAGAGCAGGTAGAGAATGTCCAGCTGATTCATATGAATGCACAGAAACTGACTGATGTTTTTGCTGGGGGTGAAATCGATCATATTTACTTGAATTTTTCAGATCCCTGGCCTAAAAAAAGACATGCTAAGCGCCGGCTGACCCATCAGGCTTTTCTCAGAAACTATGCTGAGGTTTTAAGAGAAGAAGGCCAGTTGTCCTTCAAGACAGACAACCGAAAGTTGTTCGAGTTTTCGATTCAGATGTTTAATGCCGCCCACCTGACGATCAGGGAATGGTCGCTCGATCTACATGAGGATTCAGAGATAGAGAATATCCAGACTGAATATGAAGAGAAGTTTTCCAAGCAGGGTAAGAGAATTTATTATGCCAAGCTGGGCTTTGAATTTTTTAAGGAGATCAGTGAGGCAGAATTAGATTATATTTAATTTTTTGAGCAGAAGAAAGGACTCAGATATTTTATTTACTAAAATATCTGAGTCCTGGGCACTATAATTTATAGATATCCAAAATCGAGCCGGTATAGGCATTGGCGATGAACTCATACTGGACGAGTTCGCTTTCTTCATATCTTGAGATGCCGCCATAGTAAACATCCGTATGGATCGCCTCTTTTTTGACCGGGGTGCTCGTCAGTTCTATCCATGACCCCTCGATAGGGCCTTCTTGTAAGAATTGTTCCTTAACATATGTGAGAATATCGTCTGCATCAACTGTTTGGTTTTCGATGAAAAATTTGCGGGCAAACCAGCCGGCTGTGAATCCAGCAGCTAAAATAGTCAAACCACCTGTAATCAGAGCATCACGTTTATTAAAATTGTCCATGAAATTACCTCCATCTTTTCACTCATTTTATCATATTATCTGTTAAATGAGCTTCTAAACACATATGAGCTTTGTTTATAATGAAAAAATAGGCGCCGTTCGATATACTAGAAGAAGTGAGAGGAGTTTTATTATGCCGACAAATGACTCATCGTTTCAATTGATAAAAGAATTAATGGATTTACAAGCCACAAGTGGTGCTGAAGATCAGGTGAGAGATTATCTGAAAGAGAACATCCAAGACTATGTGGATGAATTTATCACAGATGGCCTGGGCAGTCTTTTTGGAGTTAAAAAGGCCGGGAAAAAAGATGCCCCGGTCGTCATGGTGGCCGCCCACATGGATGAAGTGGGCTTTATGGTGGAGAGTATCAAATCCAACGGACTCTTGTCTGTCGTCAGTCTCGGTGGATGGAACATGCAGGTGGTATCAGCCCAGCGCTTTACCCTGCAGACAGAGAATGGGGACTATCCGGTAGTATCTTCTTCCGTTCCGCCCCATCTGCTGAAAGATAAGAATCAGGCGCCCGAACTGTCTCAGATTTCTTTTGATGCAGGTTTTTCTTCCAAGGAAGAAGCGGAATCCTTCGGTGTTCGTCCGGGAAATGTTATTGTACCGGATGTCCAGACGATTCAAATGGCTGATACCAGTCGAGTGCTGGGCAAGGCTTTTGATAATCGTTACGGGGTGGCAATGGTCATCGAGCTGATGAGAAGCACTGCAGATCTGGACCTGGATTATACCTTGGTGGCCGGAGCAACAGTCCAGGAAGAAGTCGGTCTGCGCGGGGCAAAGACGGCTGCTGAACTTATCAAGCCGGACCTTTTTATTGCAGTCGACGCTTCGCCGGCTGCCGATACAAACGGCAGTAAAGAAGCCATGGGGCAATTAGGTGAAGGCTTCCTGGTAAGGGTTCAAGATCCGGGTATGCTGACTCCCAGAAAGATCGTCAGATGGCTGGTGGACCTGGCTGAAGAGCATGAGATTAACTATCAGTACTATTTTGCAAAAGGCGGTACAGACGCGGTAGCTGCTCAAGTAGCCCACACAGGAATTCCGTCGTGCGTGATTGGTTGTCCGGCCCGCTATATTCATACCCACCAGTCTATTTTTGATATGAGAGATTATCAAGCAGCAAGAGAAATGGTGTTAACAGTCATAAAAGATTTAGATGAAAATAAAATAAAAGAATTTCAAACGTTTTAGGAGGACATATGATAGTAAGTGCAGTAAGTAATCAGGTTTTAATGGTCACAATCGCGAATGGTTCGAAAGCAGAAAGAGAAGCGGAAAGAAAAGGCAGGGTTGCTCAAATACGTGATGTCGAAACAGGTGAAGTGTATGGCTATAACTTTTTCGATATTTCAGATATTGTAGATACGAGTACTGACGGCGTCAAGGAGTTAGCTGTTGAAGAAGTTTCAGACTTGAATAAGGAAATTGAAGCTGCCGGTTTTACTCCTTTACTTGAAGTAGACGGCCGCCCGAAATTTGTCGTGGGATTAGTTAAAGAATGTGAGCCCATGGAAGGGTCGGATCATCTGAAAATTACTCAAACTGAAATTGACCAGGGTGAAGTTTTACAAATTGTCTGCGGTGCGCCGAATGTTGAAGCGGGTCAAAAAGTGGTGGTGGCTAAAGAAGGAGCAGTCATGCCTGATGGGTTGGTCATCTGGGCCGGCAAACTTCATAAAGCAGACAGCCATGGAATGATCTGCTCTGCTAAAGAGCTGCAGTTGGAAAATGCACCTCAAAAACGTGGAATATTAGTACTCGATGATGAGAGACAAGTGGGAGAAGCTTTTGAGTTTTAAGGAATAGGGGGCGATGACATGGCTGGCTATGATGGACCAAGTTTTTTTCGTCATAAAAACAAAGAGAATGATAAAATTTCGCCTGTAAGTAAGACAAATAATGCCTTCCGGAAGAAGAAAACTAACAGAGAAGAGAGAAGCTCTATGAATAGGGTGCCTTATCAAAAGACGGGCAGCAGCAAGGAGAAAAGAAGTTCTACACCTTTCATTCCTAAGAAGCTTCCGCCGAAGGAATACTTTGAGCATCGCTTTAGTGAAGGTCTCCATGACAGCAAAGAACTGTATGAGATCATCCGCGGCCGCTTAAAAAAATCAGATCAAGATGTCTTATTGTTTGAAAACGCGATGAAGAAGGATAGGAGCCAGATGATTCTTAAAAGCACATCGAAAACTCCAACAGGCCTGCATCGAAAGCTGGAAGATATATTTATAGATAATGGTCATATCCAAATAAAAAATCCCGAGAAATTCATTTAGAATTTCCGGGATTTTTTATTTTGGGGATTAAAACTTAAACTCTTTCTTCATTGATACGACGTCTGGCTGTATTGACCCCTAAGCTTCCACCTATTGTTGAAATGATGGCCCCGAGGACGACCCCGACAAAGGCCCAGATAGAACTTCTGGAAGCTGCATCGCTGGCTTCTTCCGCCTGGACACGTATTTGTTCTTGTGTTTCCTGAATTTGAGTCTGAGCATTCTGGATACCTTCACGCGTACTTTGTGCTGCCTGCTGGTAGCCGTCGATAATATTCTGTGTTGCTTCTTCTGCTTCCTGCTCAGTCAAGTCAGTGTTTTCTTCAACGGACTGTGCTACAGCATCTCTGTCTATATTTTCTGAAATATTATCTACCCGGTTGGTCAATGAGTCTGTCAGATCTTGAATGATTTGATCAGAATTCTCTGGATTAACAACTAGATCCTGGGCGGCCTTTCTGACATCAGCCATCACCTGGTCCACTTGTCCGCTTAAGTACTCAGGCTGGAGCTCTTCTATATCTGTGTCCTGTAAAATTTCCTCGACATTGGCATTGAATTCATCTATGTTGCCGGTGTCGATATTGATATTATCCGTCAATTGTGATACACCCGAACCGATACCGGAAACAGCATCACCTGCTAGATTAGCTGCTGACCCGACAACATTGCCTGCTGCCGATAGAGCTGCTGAGGCTATCCAGACTGACAGGATAACAGCAGCGATTAAGGAGCCGGCCCACGTTAGAAAACCATGCATGAAACCGAAGCGGCGAGCCGTAGCACCCGCTACAAAACCTGCTCCTAAGAAGGATAAGATGAGAGCTACAATTGTCCAAATGGCCTGGCCTGTTCCCACACCTTCAAAAGGGTTCGGGCTTGTAGGTTCGAATTGGCCGAAACCTAGAGCGGCGTTAATAAGAGAAAAAGTAACGACTAGAGCGATAAAAGTGACTATCCCGGCGAAGACAGATCCCCAGGAGAGGTTGAAGCCTGCTTCTTTTTCATAGAAATCATCCCCGTCAACATGTCTTTGTACAATACGTTCTTTCATGATATTTTCCCCCTTCTTTTGTTATATCTTTATAGTAACGAGAGTGAGACCATTAGTAAAATGATATGGATTCTCTTATTTAGATTAATTTCGAGGAGAAATTATATGACAGATTTGATTTTTTAATTACAGAATCAGTAAAAAACATCCAATCATCTTCCGGTTGTGCTAAAATACTAGATGATTATTATTTTAGTAAAGGAAGCTTAATTATGAACTTAACGGAAAAAATTTATCATTTTATAGGAATAAAAGGATCTGGAATGTCCGCGCTGGCTAATATTCTTCATGATGAGGGCTATCAGGTTCAAGGGTCCGATGTGGATACTTATTTTTTCACTCAGGCCGGTTTAGAAATGAATAATATTCCTATTTTACCTTTTAATGAATCCAATATTAAAGAAAATATGACAGTTATTCTTGGCAACGCCTTTTCTGATGAGCATCCAGAAGCTGTCAGAGCGAAAGAATTAGGGCTGGAAGTTTCTCGCTACAATCATTTTTTAGGAAAATTTATCGAACAGTATACCAGCATCGGGGTCAGCGGGGCCCATGGGAAGACAAGCACTACAGGGCTCCTCGCTCATGTGCTGTCCGGCCTGGATAAAACCTCCTATCTTATCGGAGATGGTACAGGATGCGGCGTAGAAAATGCACGCTATTTTGCTTTAGAAGCAGATGAATATCGCGGGCATTTTTTAACTTACAAGCCTGATTACGGAATCATCACCAATATCGATTTTGACCATCCGGATTACTTTAAGGACCTGGATCATGTCATGCAGTTGTTTGGTGAGTATGCGAACCAGGTGAAGAAAGCTGTCATTGCCTGCGGTGACGATGAGGATGTCCGCCGGCTTTCTATCGATTCACAGACTTACTATTATGGATTAGAAGAAAACAATGACTTCATTGCAAAAAATATCATGAAAAAATCAGTAGGATCCGTCTTTGACGTGGAATTCCGAGGAGAAAGCTTGGGAACTTACCAAATTCCACTCTATGGAAATCATAATATTCAAAATGCGGTGAGTGTCCTTGCCGTCTGCTACTTAGAAGAGCTGGATTTAGATTTAGTGAGAGAGTTGTTTCTCTCCTATGGCGGGGTTAAGCGTCGCTTTAATGAAAAACTGGTCCACGGCCAGCACATTATCGATGACTACGCTCATCACCCTAACGAAATCAGTGCGACGATCGATGCAGCCAAGCAGAGACATCCTGACAAAAAAATTACGGCGATATTCCAGCCGCATACCTTCTCCCGGACAGAAGCTTTGATGGAACGCTTTGCCCAGTCTCTCAATGAAGCAGATGCAGTCTACCTGGCTCCTATCTTTGCCAGCGCCAGAGAGCAGAGCGGTAATGTCACGATTGAGGATCTCGCTCAAGCGATACCGCAGGAAGTCACTGTGCTGACTGAAGATGACGTGAGCCCTTTACTAAATCATAAAGAAGACGTCCTTCTCTTTATGGGAGCCGGCGATATCCAAAATTATATGAATGCCTATATTGAATTAGTTTCAAAATAAATTTTACTTGAGCATGGGGGTCTGATCTGACTCCATGCTTTTTTAATTAGAATTGACGTTCTCTATATTTCTGAATTATTCATGATAAAATTAAAACTTAATTTGGATGAAAGAAGGTACACCTTATGGCAACTATAAGTATTCTTGGTTTTATATCTGCGATGGTTTTGATGTTGTGGGGCTCGATGAGAGGCTACCATATTATTATTCTGACAGTTTTATCTTCTGTGATACTGGCTGTAAGTAATCAGATGCCTTTATATGACACCTTGTTTGTCGGCAGTGAGAGCTTTACCGCCGGCATGACCAGCTTTATCGGCCGCTACTTTGTTATTTTTTTACTGAGTGCTGTTTTAGCTAAATATATTGAAAACAGCGGCGCGGCTCAATCAATCGCTCAATATATGATTTTAAAGACAGGCAAAAAAAATCCTTATGTGATTTTAGTTGCTCTCTTCGCTTTTGCCTCCATCCTGACCTTGGGAGGGGTTAACCTTTTTGTAGCCATGTTCGTCTTCATTCCTTTGGCCCGCAATTTATTTCAGGAATTGGATATGTCATGGAAGCTGGTGGTGACACCTTATATGATGGGCGTCGGATCTTTCACAATGACTACGATGCCCGGAAGTCCGGCTATTCAGAATGTGATCATGGCGGATATTTTAGGAACGAGTCTCACCGTCCAGCCTGTTTTCGGTTTAATCTTAACTTCTTTTTTAATCGTCTATACTCTCTGGCGGATGAGGGTCGAGCTGAAAGAGAGTCTGGCCAAAGGAGAAGGCTTCGAAGACAGATTTAGAGTCAAGGAGACTGAAGGGAGTGGAAGAATACCCTCATTTGCCCGTTCCATCAGTCCTTTACTGCTCTTGTTTTTAACAATCATCATCGGAAGTGCCCTGAAGGTGGAGAATGTCATCCTGTATGCTCTGTCTTTCGCGGTCCTCTTGTCGGTGCTTGTTTTTAATCCTTACATCGACAGTCAGCGCGATGTCTTGAATATGGGAGCAGTCAACAGTATCACCTCAGTGATGGCTCCGGCAGTCACGTTGGGTTTTGGTACAGTCATGTCCAATACGCCGGCTTTTGAAAGAGTCATGGGCTTTTTCCAGAGTCTGCCGCTTACTCCGCTCTTATCCTTGATTATCATCACGGCAATTCTACAATTTATCATAGGGTCGGCGTCAGGTGTCTTGAGCATCGTCGGGGAAAAATTCGTTCCGCTGTATGATCTGTCCGGCTATGATCTAGGCTATGTCCACCGGATGCTTCTGACCACACCGGCTTTCATGCCGCCTCATGTCGGAGCCTATCTTACTTTTCTTGATGTGAGCAAGCTGACTCATAAGGATTCTTTCAGACAGGTGATGATCTCTTTAAATGGCGGTATTCTTTTGACCGTCGTCCTGGGCTATCTGCTGGGTTTCATATTTAACTGATTGAGAAAACTCTCCGTCTGCCGGACGGAGAGTTTTTTTGCCTGCATGCAGGAAGGAGCTGAGGTGAGAATTTTCAATTTATCCTTTAGTTTGATAGAATTAGCTAACAACAGTCTGCGATGGGATAAAGGAGTAAATCATGACAAAAGAAAAGAAATTATTACTGATGGACGGGCATTCTTTAGCCTTTCGGGCTTTTTATGGACTGGCCAGTCAAATAAGTAACATGAAAAACAAGAACGGCCTTCATACGAATGCTCTTTACGGCTTTCACAATATGGTAGAAGCGAAAATCAAAGCGATCCAGCCTACCCATGCTTTGGTAGCTTTTGATGCTGGAAAAACGACCTTTAGAAATGAGTTTTTCGAAGACTATAAGGGGGGCCGGGATACAATGCCCGCTGAACTGTCCGAGCAGATGCCTTATTTCCGCGAGCTCTTGGACGGACTTGGTATCGAGTACTATGAACTGGAAAATTATGAAGCAGACGATATCATTGGAACACTGGCTAAAGAAGCCGAAGAACAGGGTTTTGAGACGGTCATCATGACAGGAGACCGTGACCTGGCGCAGCTGGCAAGTGGACATACTCAAGTAGATTTTACTAAAAAAGGCGACTTTGATGCGATTACCCCCGAATACCTGGGAGAGGTTTACGGGCTGAGCCCGGAGCAGGTTCCTGATTACCTGGGCCTCAAAGGCGATCCTTCCGACAATATTCCGGGTGTCACAGGAATTGGTGAGAAGCGTGCGCAGAGTCTTTTAGATCGATTCGGCAGTCTGGATGCCTTATATGAGCAAATCGATGAATTGAAACCGTCCAAAATGAAAGAAAATCTGATCGAACAGGAAGAAGTGGCCAGGCTGTCTAAAAAATTGGCTACGATCAACCGTGAGGCACCTCTTCAGATCACCGTTGACGACTTAGAATATCCCGGTAAAGATTTAGAAAAATTGATTGACTTTTATAAAGAAATGGATTTTGATTCACATCTGAGCAAGCTGGATATATCGGATCTGGATATTGAAAGAGAAGAAGTGTCTTATCAATGGGTCACTGAGATATCTGAAGATATGCTGAAAAATCAGCAGGCTGTCTATGGAGAAATGCTGGATGAGAATTACCACAAAGCAGACATCGAGTGTGTCGCCTGGGGTGATGCGGACCAGGTTTATGTCACTTCCATCGAGACAGCACGTGAATCAGAGGCTTTCAAAGCCTGGGCAGAAGATGAATCTGTTGAAAAATATGTTTTCGATGCGAAAGCTGCGGTGGTCAGCTTTTTAAAGGAAGGAATTCTTTTTAATAACATTTCTTTCGATGTTCACTTAGCCAGCTATCTCTTATCAGCCTCAGACCACTCCAGTTCTGTAGCTGATGTAGCGGCGGCACATAACTACCGGGGAGTCAATCTGGATGAAGTCATCTACGGAAAAGGAAAAAAAACAGCCCTGCCTGATTCACCTGACCAGATGCACCGGCATGTCGCCACTAAGGTCAAGGCGGTCTATGAGCTGACCGCTCAATTAAATGAGGAACTGATTGAAAATGAGCAAGAAGACTTATTAAAATCCATCGAGCTTCCTCTGGCCAAAGTGCTGGCCAAGATGGAGGTCCGGGGGATAACGGTGGATGCCGGGCAGTTAAAGGAGCTCCAGACGCAGTTCCAGACGATTTTGGCTCATCTGGAACAGGAAATATATGCAAAAGCGGGAGAAGAATTCAATATCAATTCACCGAAACAACTGGGTGTCATTCTCTTTGAAAAGATGGGTTACCCTGTGATAAGAAAGACTAAAACAGGCTATTCCACTGCCCAGGATGTCCTGGAAAAACTCCAGGACCAGGCGCCGATCGTTGATGATATTTTGAAATACCGCCAGATTAGTAAGATTCAATCGACTTATGTCACCGGTCTTTTATCTGAAATTGGAGAAGACGGCAGGATTCATACCCGCTTCCTTCAAACGGTGGCAAGAACGGGACGCCTGAGTTCAGTAGCTCCCAACCTGCAGAATATTCCCATCCGGACAGAAGAAGGACGGCAGATCCGCAAGGCCTTTACAGCCAATCATGAAGGATGGATGATCTTTGCTTCAGATTATTCCCAAATCGAACTCCGCGTGATGGCTCACATATCCGGTGATGAACATATGACGGCTGCCTTTAAGGCGGGAGAAGATATTCATGCCGCGACAGCAGCCCGGATATTCGATCTGGAAGATACAGACAGTGTGACGCCTAATATGAGACGGGATGCTAAGACGATCAATTTTGGAATCATCTACGGGATGAGTGACTACGGTTTATCAGAAAGCCTGGGTATCACACGTAAAGCAGCCCAGGAATTTATCGATATTTACTTTGAAAGATATCCCGGCATCAAGAACTACATGGATACTATCAAACGGGAGGCCCGAGACAAGGGCTATGTGGAGACACTCTTCCACCGCCGCAGATATCTGCCGGATATCAATGCCCGCAACTTTAACCAGAGAACCTTTGCTGAAAGAACGGCCATTAACACACCAATTCAGGGCAGTGCGGCAGACATCATCAAGATGGCCATGATTGAGATGGAAAAGAATTTGGAAAAGGAAAATCTGCAGGCAGAAATGCTGCTTCAAGTTCATGATGAACTGATTTTTGAAGTGCCGGAGAATGAAATCGGACGGTTGAGTGATTTAGTTAAAGATGTGATGGAAAATATTGTCGACCTCAATGTACCTCTTGAAATAGAGAGTCATTATGGGGATAATTGGTACGATACAGAAGACTAGATAAGAAGGGTGAATGCAATGCCAGAATTACCTGAAGTTGATGTGATGAAAGCCGGTCTGAAAGAATTAACGGTCGGTAAAACAATAGAATCAGTAGAAGTTTATTGGGATGCTATTATCGATCAGCCGGCTGTTGAAGAATTCAAAGAAGACCTGGTCGGAGAACAGATCTTAGATGTCAGAAGAAAAGGAAAGTATCTTATCTTCAAATTGAGCAACCATGATTTAGTGAGTCATCTACGCATGACCGGCGGCTATTCGCTGGAAACCGGTGAATTTGAAAAAGATGACTATACACATGTCATCTTCGATTTCGATGATGGAAGTCATTTACTTTACCATGATATCCGCAAATTCGGCCGCATGTACCTGCTGGGCAAAAATGAGTCTAAAACTTTTGCCCCTTTATTAAAGCTGGGTCCGGAGCCGGTGATGGAAGAGTTAGATTTCATGGAGTTTATCACCGAGCTGGGTGATTATAATGTTCCGATAAAGAGCCTGCTGCTCGATCAGACCTTTATCGCGGGGCTGGGTAATATTTATGCTGATGAGTCCCTTTTCCGTGCGCAGATCCATCCTCTGACTCCTGCGAATGCTTTAGACAGAGGACAGGCTGTCAAATTATATTATGCCATCACTGACATCATCCGCATAGCGATGACAGAGGGCGGATCTTCTATCCGTAATTATAAAAATGCATTTGGAGAAGAAGGAAACTTCCAGAACTATATGAAGGTCTACGGTAAAGAAGGAGAACCATGCCAAGTCTGTTTTACTCCTATCGAAAAGATAAAAGTAGGCCAGAGAGGTACTCATTTCTGTCCGCAATGTCAAGAAGAGCCTTCTTTATAAAATGATACTGGGTTTAACTGGGGGCATTGCGACAGGCAAGTCTCTCATCAGCGATTACTTTAGATCGGAGGGCTGTCCGGTGATTGATGCAGACCAGGTCTCCAGACAGATAGTGGAAGTGGGGAGCACAGGTTTGAGTCAGGTGGCCGACCATTTCGGTTCCCATATGTTGCTTGAGAATGGCGAGCTGGATAGGAAGAAATTAGGGCGGCTGATCTTTTCTGACGCTGAAAAAAGAAAAAAATTAAACGCTATCCTGCACCCCCTCATTCGTGCAGAGATCTTCAGCCAGTTGGATCAATTAAAACAAGAAGGGCATGACTTGATCGTTTTAGACCTGCCCCTTCTGTTTGAATCCAGCTATGAAGACCACGTCGATCAAGTGATGGTCGTTCATATTGATGAAGACCTGCAGATAGAACGCCTTATGAAACGCGATGATTTAAGCCGGGAGGAAGCGCTTCAAAGAATTCATGCGCAGATGCCGCTGGAAGAAAAGATGAAAAGAGCTCATGTCCTCATTGATAACAGCAGAAGCAAAGAGGAGACTTACCGGCAGCTGGAGACCTGGCTGGCTGAAAATATATAACTGTCGATCAGACCCCTCTATGTTATGCAGGGGTCTTTGTTTATGCCGATGAGCTCGGGAAGAGCTATATAGTTCGGCAGATGTATGATAAAATAGGAGTGTATAATTTTACAGTGAGGTGATAGAAATGAATTGTCCTCGATGTAATAGTAGTCGGACACGAGTGATTGACAGCCGTCCAGCTGATGAGGGTCGAACAATTCGACGTCGAAGAGAATGTGAAGATTGTTCTTTCCGTTTCACGACATTCGAAAGAGTGGCAGAAACGCCTATCGTGGTGGTGAAAAAAGATGGAACGCGTGAGGAATTTTCACGGGATAAATTATTAAGGGGTGTGGTCCGCTCTGCGGAAAAACGCCCGATTTCAATGGAACAGATGGAAAATTTAGTAGCAGATATCGCTCGTACTATTCAGAAAGAAGGGGATAATGAAATCCCTTCAAGTAAAATTGGTGATTACGTGATGGAGCGGCTGATCGATCTTGATGAGGTAGCCTATATCAGATTTGCGAGTGTCTACCGCCAGTTTACAGATGTCTCCACATTTATGAATGAAGTAAAAAAGCTGCAGAATAAACAATCAGAGAAGTATCAAAGTGAGGAGCAGGGGGAAGAGATGTGACCTTTGGATGGAAAGAAATTTCACCCAGTGACAGTTATCAGGTGAATCATCCCCGCCCGCTTTCTTCAAGTCAAACGAATGTCCTACAGATGTTGTACCAGCCCATCATTGGTATGCGGGCAGAAAGTTTATATGAGTATCTGACTAACAATCATCAGGCCCGGCAGACTTATTATTTAAAACATCTGTTTGCAGTTCTGGGGATAGGAATCTCAGAATTTTACCAGGCCCGGCTTCAATTAGAAGGCATCGGACTGGTCAAAACTTTAAAAAAAGACTCGGCTTATATCTTTAAGCTGGCAGAGCCGCTTGAAGCAGAAGAGTTTTTTGAAAATGAAATCTTGCGCCACCTGCTGATCCACCAGGTCGGAGAGCCGACATATCTTTCCATTGTTGACTTTTTTGCTGGGAATCTGGCGGATGAAGCAGGGTATGAAGATGTCAGTAAGTCTTTTACCGATGTCTTTCACTACCGGCCCAGCCGTGAGGAGATGGAAGAGTCTGCCTCCCGGCTGCCGGACTTTCAAATTGTCAAAAAAGGACGGCCTCTCCTGCATGAAGACCAGTCTACTTTTAACTGGGATCTCTTTGTTGAGAGCATGTCCAAGCATTTCGTCAACCGCACCTCTTTGCTTGACATTCAAAACAAAGAAACGATACTATTCTTACATGAATGCTATGGTGTAGATGAAAAAGATATGCAGAACTTAGTCTTGACGGCCAGCGATACCAACACTGGTCTCTTGGATAAGCAGGAGCTGAGTAATCTTGTAAGGAAGCAGTACCAAGTTCTTCCAAGTCAAAAAGAAGAGAAGGCCGATTTATCGATTCCTGAGAAAGAAAGTAAGCAAGAAGAAAATGAAACTCTCACCTCCCAGGAAAAGCAGCTGGTGGAAGCCAGCCAAATGAACTCGCCGATTGCTTTTGCCAGTTCTGTGAAGCAGCAAAAGGGAGGCTATCTTTCTACTCAGGAGAAATATGTCATTGAAGAAATAGCCAAATCTTCGGGGTTAAAATTAGAAGTCATCAATATTTTGATCCACTATATTTTAGTGATTAAAGATAATGAAACTATTCATGCTAATTTCGCCCACCAAATCGCTAATAATTGGGCCCAAAATCAAGTCAACAGTGCAGGCCAGGCGATAGATCAGGTGAAAAAATTCAAGCAGAAAAATGAAGAAAGAAAAAGCCGGCCTCCGCAGAATACTTACCGCAAAAAGACTTATACGAGGACAGAGCCGATACCGAAGTGGGCTCAGGAAGCTTCCACAGCTAAAAAGGATCAGCCGATGACTCAAGAACAGGTTCTTGAGCTGCAGGAGCGCTTAAAAAGATTACGTCAGTCTCAACCGCAAAAAGAAGGTGAATAAATGAAGAGTATG
This sequence comes from uncultured Atopococcus sp., assembly GCA_964437675.1. GTDB lineage: Bacteria > Bacillota > Bacilli > Lactobacillales > Carnobacteriaceae_A > JAUNQW01. Next base: position 47,269 of record CAYTHW010000002.1, read on the forward strand.
AGCGATGCTATCCATAAAATGATGAAAGACAATAATTACCAGTCGAAATACAGAGAATTGATCGCTGAGTCTATGCAGGATGAAGATGTCCAGTCTTTTTTACAAGAAAATGAAGAAAGATTGACCCCGGAAAGTATCATCCGTTCTTCAGCCAATATTTATGAATTCGTTCAAGAAAAAAAGAAAATATTGAATAATAAGAAGGGAATCGTACCTGGCTTCTATCCCCGATTAGTGATCAATAAAAATCATATTGATGTGACTTATATTCCGAGTGATGAAAAGTATCAGGAAATGATGGATTCAGCCAAGAAAAACAGGGTTAAAACCTACTACATGCCCAAAAATATTCAAGAAGTCAGTCTTGCTCAAATTGATGCTACAGTCGAACGTGCAGAGCTTATCGATCAAGTGTATCGATTTATAGAGGAATATATTCAAGCTCCCCGAAATTTCCACCGCGGTCTCTACCTTTACGGCCGTTTTGGAGTGGGTAAAACGTATATCCTGGGTGCAATGGCCAATGAATTGGCCGGCCACGGCTATGAATCTGCCATGGTCCATTTCCCTTCTTTTTCCTATGAAGTGAAGCAGGCCATCAGTGATAACACGACTTCTGAAAAGATTGACCCTTTACGGCAGGCGCCTATTTTAGTTATTGATGATATCGGCGCTGATTCCATGTCATCCTGGCTGAGGGATGATGTTCTAGGGGTTATCTTACAACATCGGATGCAGGAACAGTTACCGACCTTCTTTACATCCAACTTTTCATTAGATGAGTTAGAAACCCATCTAACTTATTCTCAAAAAGGGGAAAATGAACCTATCAAAGCGAAAAGAATCATGGAAAGGGTCAGATATCTGGCTAAACCTGTCGAGCTTGATGGAGAAAATCGTCGTCTAATGTCAGAATAAGGAGAAGTCAATGATAGATAATGAACAGATAAAGAATCAATTAAAACACCGGTCGATCCGCTTCTTTAAAGATCAAGAAGTGGAAGAGGAAGTTTTGGATACCATCTTTGCTGTCGGACAGCGTACGGCTACGAGTGTCGGGATGTAGGCAGTCAGCATCGTCCGTTTAACAGATCAGGACTTAAAAGATAAAGTCATGACTGTAGCCAAGCAGCCATACATTGCCAAGGCACCGGAACTATTTATTTTTGTTGTCGATCTCTACCGCAACATGAAGATTGCCCACGAAAAAGGATCAGAAGTTGAGGCACCTACTATGAATCACTTTTTCCAGGGTGCAGCTGATGCTTATCTGATGGCTCAAAACATGATGACAGCCATCGAAACTCTGGGGTTGGGCGGAACATTTCTGGGCAATATATTGAGCGATCCGGAGGCAGTGATTGAAAGTCTGGAACTTCCTCAATATACCTTCCCGATCTTAGGGATGATTCTGGGGTATCCGGATGATGATCCACAGCTCAAACCGCGTCTGCCGATGGAACTGAGAGTCAGCAATAATACTTACCAAACCTATGATAATTACCTGGAAGAGATCGCCGACTATGAGGAACAGAGTATCCTTTATTATGATACGCGGGAAAGCAACAAGCGCTCGGACTCATTTTCTAAGCAGGTCTGCCAGCATATGGAGACCCGCTCCGTCAACCGGGATGAAATCCTCAAGTTTATCGAGAAACAGGGCTTCGATCTGGGCTTATAGCCGGAGAATACCTGCTTCGATTTAACAGACAAGAGCTTGCAAAAGGTACCGTCCTTTGCTATATTTTAAATGAATAATAAATCGTTGCGAAAGACGAGCAGGTGAAAGACTGTTTTCAGAGAGGAATGAGCTGGTGGGACATTCTACAGTCCTTTACTATGTACCACTTTCAAGAGTTTTACTGAAAAAAGTAAGTAAAAACGTGACCACCGCGTTAAGGGATATGAAGATTAAAAGAATTTTTCTCTTTTATGAAATTTGGGTGGAACCACGATTAGTCACGTCCCATTAAGCATGTATGCTTAGTGGGACTTTTTATATGATACAGATTAGAAGAAAAGGGGTAAGACAAAAATGTCGATGATTGAATTAAAATTACCTGATGGAGCTGTAAAAGAAGTAGAAAAAGGAACGACAACACGTGAAATAGCCCGCGGTATTGCTAAATCTCTGGAAAAAAGAGGTTTATCCGGTGAATTAAACGGCAGATATCTGGGCTATGATGATCCTATCCAGGAAAGTGGAGACTTCCGCATCGTTACTACCCAGGATGAAGAAGAGGCTTTGAATATTTTACGCCACTCAACAGCCCATATTTTAGCTGCGGCTTTACGCCGGATGAAGCCTGATGTGAAATTTGGAGTTGGACCTTTCATCGAGAATGGTTTTTACTACGATACAGATTCTGAAAATCCGGTAACTGAAGAAGAATTAGAAGAGTTAGAAAAAGAGATGCAGAAAGTGATCGAAGCGGATGATCCTTTTAAAGGACGCGAAGTATCGAGAGAAGAAGCTTTAGAAATTTTCGCAGATGATCCTTATAAGATCGAATTGATCAATGATCTGCCTGAAGATGAAACTATCACGGTTTATCAAAATGGTGATTTCATCGACTTATGCCGCGGGGGACACATCCCGTCAACCGGCCATTTGAAACATTTTAAATTGTTGTCGGTGGCAGGAGCTTACTGGCGTGGAGATTCTGACCGTAATATGATGCAGCGCGTCTACGGAACAGCATTCTACAGCCAGGAAGAGCTGGATGAGTACTTAAAAATGCGCGAGGAAGCCAAAGAACGTGACCACCGTAAACTGGGTAAAGAATTGGATATCTTCATGGTTGACCCTGAAGTAGGTTCGGGACTGCCTTTCTGGCTGCCTAAAGGAGCTACCGTCCGTCGTGAGATTGAACGCTATATCGTCGATAAAGAAATCGAATTAGGTTATGAGCATGTTTACACACCGATCATGGCTGATGTCAATCTCTACAAAACATCCGGTCACTGGGACCATTACAAGGATGATATGTTCCCGCCGATGGATATGGGAGACGGAGAGATGCTCGTCTTACGTCCGATGAACTGTCCTCATCATATGAAGATCTATTCACGTGATGTTCACTCTTACCGCGAGTTTCCAATCCGCATCGCTGAACTTGGTATGATGCACCGCTATGAAAAATCAGGTGCTTTATCCGGACTCCAGCGTGTACGTGAGATGACTCTGAATGATGCTCATATCTTCGTCCGGCCGGATCAGATCAAAGAAGAATTTGCCCGGGTCATCCGTCTGATGATAGAAGTATATAAAGACTTCGATATCACAGATTACTCTTTCCGTCTCAGCTACCGTGACCCTCAGGATACGGAAAAATATTTTGATGACGATGAGATGTGGGAACATGCAGAAGCTATGCTGAAAGAGACTATGGATGAATTAGAGTTGGATTATGTAGAAGCTGATGGAGAAGCTGCTTTCTATGGTCCGAAATTGGACGTCCAGGTCAAGACAGCTATCGGTCTGGAAGAAACGCTTTCAACGATTCAACTGGACTTCCTGCTTCCGGAACGTTTTGACTTAACATATGTAGGGGAAGATGGGGAAGACACTCACCGTCCGGTCGTCATCCACCGCGGCGTCGTCTCTACGATGGAACGCTTCGTGGCCTACCTGATCGAAGAATACAAAGGAGCTTTCCCAACTTGGCTGTCACCGGTTCAAGCGACTTTAATCCCGGTATCGATTGAGCACCATATCGACCATGCAAGAGCATTGGAGAAAGAGATGCGTGCCCACGGTATCCGTGTAGAGGTTGATAACCGTAATGAGAAGATGGGCTACAAAATCAGACAGTCCCAGACTCAAAAAGTACCTTACCAGCTCGTCGTAGGGGATAAAGAAATAGAAGAAAATACCGTCACGGTCCGCCAGTACGGATCAGAAGAGACTAAAGCGATGCCCTTTACTGATTTTCTGACTATGATTGATGAAGATATCGCGACATACAGCCGCGGCAACAGCAAGCAGATGAATTAACGAAATTAAAAATAACTTGACACCGGCGGCTGGTGTCTGTTACTATTTGAATTAATCAAATACCTATAAAGTTCAAGGACAAATGACCGGAGAGTTTTGTTAGAGAGTTTGCGGCTGGTGAAAGCAAATCAAGACGGCCCGGGAAGACACACCCTTGCAGAAATGATAGTATTATCCGGTAAGCCCGTTATCCTTGAGTTTTATACTTAACAAGGTAATTATTGCGAGATAATTATGAACTAAGGTGGAATCACGTAGATTTAACGTCCTTAAGCTTTGACAGCTTAAGGACTTTTTTAATAGTTTCAGACTTATAAAAGACAAAGGAATAGTACCTCTCATTAACAGAGACTCTGCGGAGGTGAGAAGCAGAGAATGATGTATTATGACGACACAGCTTTTGATAGATAAGTTGCGGCAGATCCGTTATCCGGCAGTCTCAGACTGTAAGAGGCAGCTTTTGCGAAAGAGCTGCGAAAAAAGGTGGAACCGCGCATTTAACGTCCTTTAACTCCTGTGAGTTAGAGGGCTTTTTTTATTGGAAAGAGAGGAACATGTGGATGAGTAATAAAGTATTAAGACGTTTGAATTTTGCCAGTGCTTATCTGAAAAAGATGTATAAAAATGATTATGATATTTTAGATTTGAACATGATCGAGCCTTTTTACGTAGAGGATAAGATTTACCATCCGACAAGTATTGCATTTGAACGCAACAATGCGATGATGAGTATCCGTAGTGACTGGACGCGCAGCATCTTAAATTATAAGGAACGTTACCATGTGGACGCGAAAAAATTAGCTTATTTCGGTCCGGTCATCCGTGACAATCAAACGATCATTCAGGCGGGAGCCGAAATGTATGATGTGCAAGAGCAGGATATCATCGACAGTATCGCTCTTCATCTGAAATTCATCGACGGACAGACCGACCAGCCTTTAACGACGCTGATCATGAATGATGAGGCCCTGCTGGATCTGTACTTCGATAAATATCAACTCGACTCTTCTATCCGTCCTTTAATTTATGACAAAAATATTTCTAGTCTTCGAGATTTCTTGGGTAAGGATCACTCGCTTTATCAGCTTTTAACCCAGCCGGTCAGCCGGCAGTTTGCATCGATTCAGGCAGAGTTTCCAGATGAAGAGCCGGTTCGATTCTTCAATCAACTGATAGATGAACTGGCAGATTTAGAGATGAAAACGATTGTAGACCTATCTTTCCGATCACCACAGACTTATTATAATGGCTTTTATTTCCAGATTTTCCTGACAGAAAATTCACCGATTCTAAGTGGCGGCCAGTATAATAACAGTGCTTTTGGAATAGGAATCAACTTGTCAAATGGAGGGATCGTATGATTACAGTAGCCTTGACCAAGGGTCGGTTGTTCAAAGATTTTATTAAATATATCAATGAGCAGGGACTCAATCAGTATGTTGAAGCTCTAGAAGATGGGGGCCGTTCCCTTTATACTGAAGTCGACGGGGTGCGTTTTATTTTTGCTAAGGGTAAGGATGTCCCGCTTTATGTAGAAAGCGGCGTTGCTGATGTAGGGATTGCCGGCCTGGATATTTTAGAAGAAAAACCTGCTGATATCCTGAATGTTTCAGCCCTGCCTTTTGGAGAGTGCCGCCTGGCTATAGCCGGTCCGCCGGGTACAGAGAAGATAGAAAAAGCGGCTACGAGTTTTACTGAGATTGCTTTCCGGCATTTTACAGAACAAAAACAGGATGTAGAAATCATCCATCTTCACGGTTCGGTTGAATTAGCCCCGATCCTGGGTTTGTCCGATGTCATCGTGGATATCGTCCAGACGGGTACGACCTTAAGAGAAAATGGCTTAGTTGAATATGATAAAATAATGGATATACGAGCCAGATTGATTGCCAATAAACAGACCTTTTATACTAAAGAAGAAGAAATATATAATTTTATTAAACAATTAGGGGTGTTCTAAATGAAATCTATCAACGTAAAAGAATTTATCGATACTTTCTCAACTGACGAATCTTATGCGAATCCTGAACAGCTGCAGAATGTCATGGATATCATGAACAATGTACGTAAAAATAAGGATCAGGCTCTCTTGGACTATACGAGCCGCTTTGATGGCCAGAATCTGGAAGAGATCAAAGTACCTGAAGCCTACCTGAAAGAATCTTATGACCAGCTGGATGATGAAATCAAGCAGGCTTTGAATACGGCTAAAGAACGTATCGAGGCCTATGAATCTTCTATCAAATATGAGGACCGTGACCTGGGAGAGTTTACCTATATCTACCGTCCGCTGGAGCGTGTCGGTATTTATGTCCCCGGCGGAACAGCTCTTTATCCTTCCAGTGTCCTGATGACCGTCATCCCTGCCCAAGTAGCCGGAGTCAAAGAAATTCATGTGACGACTCCAACCTTTGAAAGAAACAATATCACTTTTGCGACCCTCTATCTTCTGGGTGTAAAAAATGTTTATACTGTAGGGGGAGCTCAGGCAGTTGCTGCCCTGGCTTATGGAACTGAGACGATTCCAAAAGTCGATAAAATTGCAGGACCCGGCAATGCCTATGTAGCTATGGCGAAACGCCTGGCCTTTGGTGATGTGGGTATCGATTCGATTGCGGGACCTTCCGAGATTCTCTTATATGTTGATGAAAGTGCCGATGTTGATGCAGTCGTCTATGACGTCTTTGCCCAGGCCGAACATGATCCCAATGCCCGTACCTTCCTGCTTTCTGAGTCTGACGACTACATTCAAAAAGTGGAAGAGCGCATGGAAGAATTAGTAGAGGATCAGCCGAGAAAAGAAATCATCAAACAATCCGTCGCCAACAACCATTATCCAATCGTCGATACGAAAGAAAACTTAATTGAAGTCGCTAACTACATCGCAGCCGAACACGTCTCTATCCAGCACAAAGATCAGGATGCTATCGTGGACGCTATCGATTATGCAGGGGCGATATTCAAAGGAAAAACGACCTGTGAAGCAATCGGGGACTATGTAGCGGGACCTTCACACGTCTTACCGACAGACCGCACCGCCCGTTTCTCACACGGTTTGAATGTCAATGATTTCATGACCAGCCATGCTGTCATTTCACTGACAAATGAGACTTACCAGTCGATCGTCGACGATGCAGCTGTCATCGCCGACCGCGAAGGGCTCTTCGCTCACAAAGCATCATTATTAGTTAGAAAAGAGGACTAGATATTCCATGATTATTATGAATAGAAACACCAGCCCTGTTTCACCTTTCAGGGCCGAACATTATGAAAAGACCAGACAGGCTACGCCGGTCAATCAGTATCCTGAAGTAGAAATTGACCGCTTTAAAAAAAATTACAGTGAGATAACCGGTTTGAATCCTGAGCAGCTGGAGCTGGCTAATGGATCCGATGAGTGGATCCAGAAGTTGATGATTGTCTTCGGTCAGGACGGTGGGGCTCTCACACTGGCACCGGACTTTTTCATGTATACAGATTACGCCAGTCAATTTGATGTAGACCTGCGTTATGTCGATTCAGATGAAGATTATGATTTTGATATTCAAGAAGTGATTCGACAAATTAAAGAAATCAAGCCGAGAATGTTCATCTTCTCCAATCCGCAGAATCCGACAGGCATCCAGTTTTCTGAAGAGGAGATTCAAGACCTGGCAGATGCGATGCAGGAGATCGACGGTTATCTGGTGATTGATGAAGCTTATATCGAATTTGGTGAAGAATACAGCCGCCCTCAAGGGGATCATGTCATCATCATCCGCACGATGAGTAAAATTTACGGGATGGCCGGTCTGCGAATCGGTATCCTGTATGCCACGGGACCGACTTATGATAAAATCACTAAAATTAACCACCCTTATCCGCTGAACAATCTGGTTCTCAATCTGGCTTCTGAATTTCTAGAAGACCAGCCGGTAAGGGAGGCTTTTATCGACTACCAGTTAGAGGCTAAAAGATTGCTGGTCCAAAGTCTGAAGTCTGTTGAAGACGTCATTCAAGTTAAGCCCTCTGCCACCAACTTTGTCTTTACCTATGGTGATAAGGCAGCAGATCTGGGCCGCTACCTTGAAAAAGAAGGTTACCTGCCGCGCTTTTATGAAGAAGATAATTTGAAAGATGTGGTCCGTTATTCTATCATCGGTCTCGAAGACTATCCACGGTTCGAAGAAGCAGTCAAAAATTGGAGGGCGATGCAGTAATGAAGATAGAAAAAAAGAGAGAGACTTTAGAAACTTCGATTCAGTTGCTTTTAAGTGATGAAAGAGATGCCAAAGAGACTGAAATTGATACGGGGGTCGGTTTCTTTGACCATATGCTGACTTTATTCAGTTTTCACTCCGACTTGAATCTTGAGGTGAAAGCAGATGGCGATACAGAAGTTGATGACCACCATACAGTTGAAGATATAGGGATCCTGCTGGGAGAGTCCATCCGTGAGCTCTATCAGGAAAGAGTTTCCTACCGACGCTACGGCTCCATGTATCTGCCGATGGATGAGTCTTTGGCCCGTGTCGTTTTAGACTTGTCCGGCCGTCCGCATTTAAATTTCCAGGCCCAGTTTTCTAAGGAAAAGGTGGGAGTTTTCGATGTGGAACTGGTAGAAGAATTCTTTAATGCCCTGGCTATGAACAGCCGCATGACCTTACACATCGATCTGCTGAAAGGCGGCAACACCCACCATGAGATTGAAGGCATATTTAAAGCTTTTGCAAGAGCTTTAAAAGAAGCTCTAGAGATTGTAGAAGGTGGAGTTCCATCTTCTAAAGGTTTAATTCAATAGGAGGAAAAAAGATGAAAATTGTTCCTGCAATAGACTTGATCGACGGGGAAAACGTCCGTCTGAAACAAGGAGATTATGACCAGAAAAGTCTGATGAAACGTAGTCCGGAAGATACTATCCAGTTCTACTCACAGTACGAGCAGGTGGTCCGCATCCATGTGGTGGATTTAATCGGAGCCAAAGAACAGAAAGCCATGGAAAGTTCTATGGTGGAGCGGTTAAAACAAAAGACAGATATTCCTCTTGAAATCGGAGGCGGTCTGCGCAGCATGGAAGTAATCGATGACTATGCTGAAATGGGCATCGACTACTTCATTTTAGGGACGCAGGCCATCATGGACGTTTCTTTCCTGGCTGAAGCAGCTGAAAAATATCCGGGACATGTCTTCGTCGGGATAGATGCCAAAGAGGAAGAAATCTATATCGATGGCTGGACTAAAGCATCCGGCCGCCAGATCAATGAGTATGTCCAGGAGGTGGAAGATCTTCCACTTGCGGGTATCATCTATACGGATATCGCTAAAGACGGGATGGAATCAGGACCGAATGTCGAGCGTACAGGAGAGCTTCAAAAGATAACCAGGCATAAAGTTGTAGCTTCAGGCGGAGTCCGCGGGCAGGAAGACCTGACCCGCTTGGAGGAAGCCGGTATTCAAGAAGCTATCGTTGGAAAAGCAGCTCATGAAGAATCATTTTGGGAAGGATTAAAATAATGAAGAAGATAGTTCCCTGCTTAGATATTAAGAACGGCCGTGTCGTTAAGGGCGTGCAATTTGTCGACCTAGAGGATAAGGGTGATCCTGTCGAGCTCGCTCAAAGATATGCTGAACAAGGCGCAGATGAGATTGTTTTTCTGGATATCACCCGGACGAATGACGGGCACGAGGCTATGTTCGATCTGATCGGACGAGTCAAAGCTGTCATGCCGGATATTCCTCTGACGGTGGGCGGCGGCATTTCCAGTCTTTCTGATGCCGAAGCCATTCTTCAGGCGGGAGCTGACAAGGTATCTGTTGCTTCTGCAGCAGTTAAAAATCCTGATCTGATCAATGAAATTGTGGATAGATTTTCTTCGGAAGTCCTGACGATAGCTCTGGACGTTGACCGTGATGAAGAGGACGGCCAGTATTATGTCTACACCCAGGGCGGTCAGAAGAAAGAAGATATCAAGGCTCTGGTCTGGTTGAAAGAGGTAGAAAGCCGAGGGGCAGGCAGCCTTTTGATCACCAGTATTCCGGCTGATGGATCGAAAGAGGGCTTTGATTTAGGTTTCTTAACAGAAGCTGCCCGGCTTGTTTCTATTCCTATTATCGCCAGCGGAGGTGCCGGAAAGATTGAGCATTTCGTCGATTTGTTCAAGCAGACGGATGTAGCCGCCGGACTTGCTGCCTCCATCTTCCACACTGGAACAGTCGACATCAAAGACTTAAAAGATACGTTAAGACAAGAAGGAGTAGATATTTAATGGAAATTGATTTTTCAAAAGGGGACGGACTCGTACCTGTTATCCTCCAACATTACTTAACCAAGCAGGTGCTCATGCTGGGCTATATGAATGAGGAGGCCTACCAGAAGACGGTGGAAGAAAAAGTCTGCTGGTTTTACTCCCGCTCCAAGCAGCGCCTATGGAAAAAGGGAGAGTCAAGTAAAAATTACCAATATGTGGTCGATATTCAGACAGATTGTGATGCTGACACCCTTCTGATCTTTGTCAACCCGGCAGGACCTACCTGCCACTTGGACACCCAGTCCTGCTTCGGGGATGGTTACTTTAATCTCAATATCCTGGAAGAGACGATAAAAAACAGAATGAAAAATCCTGAAGAAGGCTCTTATACTAAATACCTCATGGATGAGGGAGTGGATAAGATACTTAAGAAAAACGGCGAAGAGATGACAGAAGTCATAATTGCTGCCAAAAACCAGGATGAAGAAGAGCTGATCGATGAAGCCAGTGACCTGCTCTATCATCTGCTCGTCCTTCTCAATCATGAAGGAGTCTCTCTAGGACATGTTGAAGAAAATTTATCCGAGCGCCATGGAGTCAAACAAAATTATTCTATCCGTCAAGAAATTGACAAATGGTAAAACAAAAGGAGAAAAGCCTGGATTTGGTTTCCGGTTTTTCTCCTTTTATATGGTAAACTGGAGGTGAAATTTTATCTGTAAAATATAAGGAGATGGTAAAAATGAATAATCAGCAAATCCGCCGGCACTCCCATCAGGTTGTCAAGCAGAATTTCTGGAGAATAATTTTAATAACGATCCTGGTCTCGATAGTAACCGGTGTAGTCTTATCTATATTTTCTACTAATGTCTTTTTGACGGACGGCTTTTCTTACAGCTACCACCCGGGTATGGGCATGGATAATATGTTCATGGGTAATTTATTCAGGCAGTCAGGACCTATTATGTTTTTTAATATTATCTCTTCTCTTATCACTCCCTTGATCACAGTCGGAGTGACTTACTGGATGACCCTGCATATGAATGATACCGGCCGCTACGACATCAATGAATGGTTTGCTACTTATGGTCGTAATACAGGACCGGCCTTCTTGAATGTCATTTTTTACAGCGTCATCAGAGCTATAGCAGCTGCTGTAGTAGGAGTAGTCGTTGCTGCCGGATTCTTCCTCCTGGCTGCTGCCCTAATTTTTCCTTCCTTTTATAATGACATAGGAAGCGGCTATGTGCCGGTCACGGGTATCCTCATATTCATCGTGCTTCTTCTTGTCTTTATCTTGGCTTTGTATCCTTTATTTTTCTATGTAGAGTTTCTTTTCACTATGCCCAACTTCATCGTCTACGATATTAAAGGCATCAGCTTTGGTGATGTCTGGAAACTGAATCGAGTCATTCATAGAGGCAGATTCTGGGATGCTTTCCGCTTGATAATCTGGTATGTTCTGGTCTTTGCCGCAGCTCTTGTCATCTATATTGCTCTTGGTGCTGTCATCATTCTGGGGCTTGGTGCCTTCAACGGAGGGATCGACGGTGTGATCGTCTTTGCCCTGATCATCTATGCTCTTCTGGGCTTTTTGGCAGGTATTTTATTGTTGATTCCCTTCAACGCAGCCAGACAGACTTCATGGGCAGGTTTCTATCGTGAAGCGATGAAGGAAAGACAGACTGAAATAGAAGCAGAGTTTCCTCATATCGATTTCGGTACACTGTTCCAGCAGGGGATATCTGATGATACCTATCAGCCTGGTGCTGCCGACTTTCTTTAATGATTGACGAATGATTTAGTCTTCCTAAATTTTGAATTTAGGAAGACTTTTTTGATATAAAAAAAGAGCCCGATCAGGCTCTTCAAATGAGATGAGGATTAGATTAGAAGGATCGTTCTAAGTGGCCGCTTTCAGCCAGTTCATCTAGGAAGTCAGCAACTTCTTGAGAAGTGAAAGCTTCAACTAAAGCTTCAGCTTCGGGCGTATCGGCATTTTCTTCACGTACGACCACTTGCAGGGCGAACATATTATCCGGGTCATCTTCCAGGAAGAGGGCGTCGCTCGTTTTCAGACCTAATTTAGCATCGATATAGGTAGGATAAGAGAAGACCAGTTCAACACCGTCTTCATAAGCTGCCGGAGTGTTTCCAACTTCCAGCTCGGTGAATTCAAATTCGTAAGGGTTGTCAGTGATATCGTCCAGAGTCGGCAGCATACCTGCATTTTCATCCAGCTCGATCAAATCATGCTGTTCCAGGACGAAAAGAGAACGGGCCAGGTTGGCCGGATCGGATGCGATAGCGACTTCCGCGCCGTTTTCGATATCATCGATCGAATCATAGACGGGAGAGTAGTAGCCGACGATTGCGTTATAGATAGGCTGGATAGCCACTAAGTCGCCGTCACGCTCTTCGTTAAAAAGTTCCATGTAAGGCTCATGCTGGGCGAAGGAAGCGAAAGCTTCATCATTTAAGACGGCTTCGTTATATTGGATATTATCAGTTACTTCGATCAATTCCCCTGTGTAGGCCGGATTTTCCTCAAGCTGGCCGATAGCCAGTTCCACTACATCTGTCATCGGATTAGTCTGAGCTGCTATTTCGAAATGAAATTCCTCAGTCTCAGCGTTTTCCTCAGTCTGTGTGGTTTCCTCAGTCCCCGTTTCTACATCTGTTTCTTCATCGGCTGAATTGCCGCCGCATGCCGCCAATGTTAAAGCTGCTGCGGTTATTAAAGACCATTTCTTAAAGTTTGACATTAAAATTCTCCTTTTTTATATTTATTTAACTATTAAAAATTAACGATGATCCAGTCTGCGGGCCAGGCGCAGGCCGGCCCACTGTGTGAGTTCGACCAAGATGATGATGACTATGATCGCAGTATACATCATATCCAGCTCGTAGCGCTGGTAGCCGTAGCGGATGGCGAAGTCTCCGATTCCACCTCCTCCAACCACCCCCATGATTGTCGAGTAGGAGACAAAGGACACAAGGGCTGTGGTGAAGCCTATGATTAAAGAGGAGCGCGCTTCGACATAAAGAAACTTGAAGACGATCTGCCGGGTCGAGGCTCCCATGGATTTAGCCAGTTCCAGGACGCCTGAAGGAACATCCAACAGAGACTGCTCGACAAACCGTGCATATAAAGCGATGGCAATCAGCATCATCGGAAAAGAAGCAGCAACAGGGTCTCCTGTGGCCCGGCCGTATACTTCACGAATCAAGGGCTGCATCGCGACAACGAGGAGCAGAAAAGGAAAAGCCCGGACGATATTGACGAAAGTATTGGCGACAGTATAGACCAGCTTGTTCTCTCTCGGCCTTCCCTTGGCTGTCAGGAAAAGAAGAGTACCCAGGGGCAGACCCAGCAGGATGGCAGCCAGAACAGAGAAAAACATCATGATGCCTGTTTCGCCCATACTCTCCAAGATGTCTGGAAGAAAATCCTGCAGTCTTTCAATATATAACAGCAGTTCCTCTCTCATGACTGTAAAACCTCCAATGCCCGAGAATGATAAGAATCGTAGCCTTCATCCTCTGCCTGGTTTTTGACATCGATCAGATCAAGGAGTCTCCCGTCCTCTAAGATCGCGGAGCGGTTGCATAAGCGTTTGATGACATCCAATTCATGCGTCACGATGACCACCGTCATATCAAATTCACGGTTGACCTTGTCCAGCACCTGGACGATGTCGTTGGTTGTCGACAAATCTAAAGCTGATGTCGGCTCGTCACACAAAAGAATTTTGGGCTTCGTAATCAGGGCGCGTGCAATGCCGACTCTTTGTTTTTGACCGCCAGAAAGCTGGCTGGGATAGGCCTTCTTTTTATCTGACAGGCCAACAAATTCCAAGGCTTCCTCTATATCTAAAGTCTCTTCATGGTGGTGGATATCCAGCGGCAGCCGGACATTCTCGGCGACAGTTTTATTATTGAGCAGATTGTAATGCTGGAAAATCATCCCGACTTGGCCCCGATGCCGGTTCAGCTCTTTTTCCGTCAGCTGGGTTAAATCTTCTCCGGCAACGAAAACCTGACCGGATGAAGGCATCTCCAGTCCGTTGATCATCCGGAGAAGCGTCGATTTACCGGCTCCGGATTCACCTATGATACCGAAGGATTCATTCTGCTTGATGGTCAGACTGATCTGGTCCAGGGCCTTGACCTCGTCCTGGCTGCTGACAAAACTTTTAGATAAATTATCAAAACGAATCATAGACTCCCCCCTTCCTATCGAAATACGCAAGTAAAAATACTTATTTATCTAATCATAAAAGAGGCATTAAAGCACGCAGATGGTATAAAAAAGAAAAGTTTTTATCCCTCTTTGGAAGCAGAAGCCTGAAAAATCAACAGATGAAGGGGAAAGTAATCAGAAAAAATAAACAAAAATGTTTTGTTGAAGAGGCTCTTTGAAAAACAATATTGAGTTTTGCCCTCTTTTCTTATAAGCTTATAAGATAGTGAGGAAGCAAAAGCCCCTTTCTTATGGTGGTTGGTGTCGGCTGACCCTGGTGGAGAGGGGTTTTTCCGGGCGATTTTAGGGGAACCAGATATCTAAGAAAGAAAAGGAGAAGATACAGAAAAATCAAGCACATGAGGGGTGTAAATTGATGTGATATATAGAAATGAACTTAAGTTCTTGATAGATGAACTGCAGATGCAGTTCATCGAGAAGAAGTTAGAGCCGTTGCTTTCAGCTGATCGGAATCAAGAAGGTGGATCTTATCGAATCCGGAGTATGTATTTTGATACTTACGAAAGAAGGTCCTACAGGGAAAATGATGCAGGGGTTGAGGAAAGAAAGAAGTATCGAATCCGTGTCTATGATGATCCTAAAGACTATATCCGTCTTGAGATCAAACATAAATTAAAAGGCAAGAACATTAAAGAAGGGTGCCTGCTGTCAGTAGAAACCTACCAGCAGATCATGGACAGGACGCTGCGCTTTGATCCTGCCTTTCCTAAAGCCTTGAATCAGCTGTACCTGGATATGCAGATGAATCTCTTACGCCCGAGCATCATCGTTGAATATGAGAGAACGGCTCTCGTCTATGATATCGGAAATGTCCGCATTACTTTTGACAGAAATATTTCTTATTCGCATAATTTTGAGTCTTTTTTAGATGACCAGATACCTAAAACGCCCTTACTGCCTTCAAACAAACATGTCTTTGAAGTGAAGTATGATGAGGTCCTGCCGGAGTTTATTTCCCAGACCATCGAAACAGGGCAGATGCAGAGAACGACATTTTCTAAATTTTACTTAAGTCACTTACACGCAGAAGGGGAACAGATTATATGATGCCGGAGATTATGGAGTTTTTGACAAGAAGTGCAGGAATGCCTTATAAAAATATGTTATTTGCTTTATTGTTTGCAGTTTTACTGGGAGTATATATCTTTTTTGTTTATCGAATCATTTCAAAAGATTCTTTTTATTCTAAAAGTTTCAATATTACCTTACCTGTCATCACTGTTTTGACGGCAGCCATCGTGGTAGCCATGCAGGCCAACTTGGTCGTCTCTCTTGGAATGGTCGGAGCTCTTTCCATCGTAAGATACCGTACAGCCTTGAAGGATCCTATGGACTTGGCTTTTATTTTCTGGGCAATAACCACAGGTATTATTTCCGGAACAGAAATTTACGGCCTGGCTCTGATCGTGGCTGTGATCGTCACTATTGCCTTATTCGTTCTGGATCAGATCAAGTTAAAACACGCACCGAGACTGCTTGTTGTCAATGGGAAAAACAAAGATTATGAAAGTAATTTGAACGATATTCTGGACCGGTACCGGGTCAATTATACGGTCAAATCCAGAAATATTAATAAGGATAATCTGGACATGATCTATGAAGTTGAAACCGATAACGGCGAGTTGTTAGTCAGAGAAATCAGCAGCCTGGATTCGATTTTTACTGTATCTATCTTGGATCACGACGGTTCGCTGCGGTACTAAGAATAAAGAGAGGTTACTATGAGAAAAAACTATAGTTTTTTTAACCTGGCCAGCTTGATCCTGCTGCTCTTTTCGGTCTTCCTGCTGGTCTTTATTTTTCAAACCCAGGAATCAACCGTGGTCAATTTTGAGGATCCCGGTCTGGAACAGGCGGTCAGAG
>CAYTHW010000002.1:63719-75269 GCA_964437675.1 uncultured Atopococcus sp.
TTCCTTATTTAGTCTAACTGAATTAAATATCCATTCTAATGAAGAAATAGAATCCTTGGAACCGCTCAGCGGTCTGGTCAATTTGGAGACACTGATCATGGAAGACGTACCGATTAGAGACCAGGGAGAGTTTCTGAAACAGCTGACAAGTCTGCAGAGACTGAATGTCATCGATACAGGCTTTGAAAAAATCGATTCGAAGATTATAGAAGATTTACGGCGGAAAGGTGCGCTGGCGGGAGAGGTCCGCCCCGCCCGCTTGGTTGAAACGCTGGAAGATCCGCAGATAGCCCAAGAATCCGGTTTTTATACTCAAGGTTTTGAATTAGAAATAGACTCCCTATCAGAGAGCGGCCATATTTACTACACCACGGACGGATCGGAACCCACATTAGACTCAGAAAGATATCAAGAACCCCTGACTGTGCGGCCGAAGATGGATGACAGCTTCACTGTAGTAAGGGCAAAAGTAATTTCAGAAGACCATACGATGAGCAGTACTGTTACTAAATCATATTTCGTTCACCAAGATGCTGAAGAACGCTTTGATTTACCGGTCTTTTCTCTCGTCACAGACCCGGCTCATTTATTTGATGAAGAAACTGGAATCTACACGAAAGAAAATTCACTCTTAAGCGGCAGTGAATGGGAAAGACCCGTCCATTTGGATTTCTTTGAAACAGATGGTCAGCTGGCCTTGGAACAAGAGGGGGGAGTGAGAATACACGGCGGAGCGACCCGAATTCATGCCCAAAATTCACTGAGATTATATGCGGACAGCGAGTATGATGATGAGGAGTATCTGGCTCACGACTTTTTTGAGGGTCTGGAAAGACTGGATGGCCGCGGAACAGTTGATGAGTTTAAGACACTCATTCTTAGAAACTCTGGAAATGACTGGCCCCAGACGATGTTTAATGATGGCCTGATGCAGACACTGGCAGAGCCGCTGGGCACCATGGACACCCAGGCTTACCGGCCTTCTGTTGTCTTCATTAACGGTAAATACTACGGCATCCATAATATCCGCGAGCGGTTCGATGAATATTATTTTGAAAGCCACTATGATTTAGATTCGGATGATTTAGTCATTCTGGAGCAGAACGGTGACTTGTACCGCGGGAATAACTCCGACACTTATTCTTATCGTAAGATGATTAACTATGTTGAAGAAAATGGCCTGGAAGACGAGGCGGATTTTAATCATATTCAAACCTTGATGGACACTGAAAATTACCGTGATTATTATGCCTCGCAGATTTTCTTTGCGAATGCGGACTGGCCGCATAATAATGTGAGATTCTGGCGGAAAAAAACAGACGGCTACAAAGAAGATGTCCCTTATGGACATGACGGCCGTTGGCGCTGGCTCTTATTTGACTTAGATCATGGCTTTTATAGAAACGATAAACTCTTTGGAGAAAAAGCCTCTCCTCTCAATCATAAACACAATACGATCGACTGGGTGATGGGGGAGTATGACGGGCGCAGTGGAACAGAGACCTGGCCCAACTTCCTCTTCCGTTCTTTAATGGCCAATCAGACATTCAAAGAGGATTTCCTGAACCGCATGAATGATTTGATGAACAGCTATTATTCGCCTCAGGTCACAGTCAGCCGGATCGATACCATGGTTGAAGGACTGGAAGATGAGATGCCCTTTCATATCGAAAGATGGGGGGCCATCGAATCTATGGAGGACTGGCGGGGCTTTGTCGATAATAAATATTTATTTGCCGAGCAGCGGCCGGAAATTTTAAGAGGCTTTATCATGGATGAGTTCGATATTGAAGACACGGTGACTGTTACTGTCGGAAATGAAACAGAAATGGGGTATGTGCGTTTGAATACGATCGCTGTCAATTCTGAACTGCCTGGAAATTCTAATGAAGAATTTTGGTCCGGTCAGTACTTTAAGAATCTCCCTGTCACGCTGGAAGCTGTCTCAAAAGAGGGCTATCGCTTTTCCCGTTGGGAGGGAATAGATTCTGAAGAAGAAAGAATTAAAATAACTCCTTCCCAGGATTTAGATATCCAAGCAGTGTTTACTCCGATAAGTGAATAGCTGAAATTGAATTCTGGAAGATCATATTCTATGTTAAAATAGTTAAAATAAGAATTTTGGGGGCTAATCATGAAAGTAACAATTTTATCAACATCTGATATTCATGGACATTTTACTTCTGAAAATTATGAGAATCCAGCAGAAACCTTAAAAACAGGATTGAGCCGGGCTGCCAGTGTGATAGAAGAAGAACGCTCTCGAGCCTTGGAACCTGTCCTCTACGTTGATAACGGTGACCTCATACAAGGCTCGCCTCTGGCTAAATTGTACAGTGATCATGACGCGCCTGAAAAATTGATGAAGGGAATCAATGCGCTGAAACCTGATGCGGGTGTCATCGGGAATCATGAGTTCAATTTCGGACGGAACTACTTGGAAAAGGCCATGTACAGCGGCAACTTTTTGACAGTCATTGGTAATGTTCTGATCAATGGCAAGCCTGCCTTTGGCCCGGCTTATATGACTAAAACCTTCGGAGCCGTCAAGGTGGGTATTTTAGGGCTGACATCAACTGTCGTTCAAGACTGGGAGAATCCGGATTACATCAAAGGGATGCAGTTTATTCCAGCTTTAGAAGCAGCCGAGCGCTGGGTGCCTGTTTTGAAAGAACAGGAAAAATGTGATGCCGTCGTAGTCGCCTACCATGGTGGATTTGAAAAAGATCCGAAGACCGGTGAAGAGATTGCCGGTCTGCCGGGAGAAAACGAAGCCTACGCTCTCTTGAACAGTGGTCTGCCTATCGATGCTTTAATCACCGCCCATCAGCATGAAGTGCTGGCAGATGTCATCGATGGAACAGCTGTTGTCCAGTCGGGAATTCATGGGGAAGCTGTCGGGAAAATTGTGATCGGCTTTGAACGTGATGAAAATAATAAGATTCAGGCAGAAGTCCTTTCCAGTGAAAATATACTGACAAAAGATTATCCCGAATCTAAAAAAGTAACAGAGATCTATGAAGAGGACATTCATCATCTCCAGGAATATTTAGATAGAGAAGTAGGACAGACCAGTGATTGGTATATTGTCGAAAATGTCTTTCAAGCGCAGGTAGAGGGACACCCTTATATCGATCTGATCAATGATATACAGCTTGAAGCGGTGGAAGCAGATATCTCAGCGGCGTCTTTCTTTAATGAAAAGGTCGGCGGGCTTCCTTCTACGATTACTAATCGAGACCTTTTCTATCACTATCAGTTTCCTGCTGTTTTGTCTAAGGTTTCAATCAGCGGTCGTGAGCTTCGTGAGTTATTGGAAGAAAATGCCGAGTATTTTGTATTAGATGAAGAAAAGGGCTTAAGTATTACAGAAAAATATGCTTCGAAGAAAAACTCCGCTGCTTTCTACGACCTTTACCGGGGTATTGACTATGCCTATGATTTCTCACGGCCGGAAGGAAGTCGACTGACCCATCTGAAAAAAGAGGGGGAGGATATTCAGGATGATGATCAGTTTGAGCTGGTCGTCAATGCCTATGGTGCTTATGCAGGCAAGACTTATCCTGACTATTTCGAAGATCAATTGATCGAGAGAAGATCCGTAGAGATGCCTGATTTGATGAGCCAGTATATAAGAAAGTACGGGCCGTTAAACTAAAATTAAAATAATGTTTGTTTATTTTATCCATGTATGTTAGTATATTAGAGTGAGAAATCAAGCAGAAGCACCCGCTTCTCGCCTTAGGGAAAGTATCCCTGGGCAAATATCTAAGACAGACTGGAAACAGAGCAGGACTGCTGTGTTTCTGGTGCGGATATTAAGAGAACGGGGATGAGAAATCAACCCGTTCTTTTTGCATTTTTTCTCAAAAAACCCATAAAAATATTAGAGAGGTGAAACGTCATATCAAGTAAAAAAATTATTTCAAACAAGAATATTCGTGCGAATGAACTTCGAGTTATTGACGATCAAGGTGAGCAGATAGGTGTCATGCCGACAAGTGAAGCTCTGGATTTAGCTCTTGAAAAAGGATTAGACCTTATTCTCGTATCGCCTAATGCCAAACCACCTGTTGCTCGTATTTTAGATGAAGGAAAGTACCGCTATGACCTTCAAAAGAAAGAAAAAGAACAGAAAAAAAATCAAAAAACTCAAGAAACAAAAGAAATTCGTATGAGTCCAACCATCGATGATCATGACCTGAATACAAAATTACGTCATGCTCGTTCTTTTATAGAAGATGGTAATAAAGTGAAAGTAGCTATCCGCTTCCGTGGACGTGCGATCACACATAAAGATTTAGGCCGAGATGTTCTGGATCAGTTTTCGAGCCAAATCACAGATATCGCGGATATTACGACTAAGCCTCAAATGGAAGGCCGTAATATGATGATGATACTTGAGCCTAAAAACGAAAAATAACATTAACTGGAGGAATCAGAATGCCTAAACAAAAATCACATAAAGGGATGGCTAAACGTTTCAAGAAAACAGGATCTGGAAAATTAAAACGCGGCCATGCTAAAACAAGTCACTTATTCGCAAATAAAACACAAAAACAAAAACGTAAATTACGTAAATCAGCTTTAGTTTCTAAAGGTGATCAAAAACGAATTCAACAACGATTAGATACTTATAAAGGTTAATTAAGGGGAGGTAAATCGATGGCACGTGTTAAAACTGGTGTTACTCGTCGTAAACGTCATAAAAAGATATTAAAATTAGCTAAAGGCTACCGTGGTTCAAAACACCGCTTATATAGAACAGCTAAACAACAGGTTATGAAATCTGGAAACTATGCTTTCCGTGACCGTAAACAGAAAAAACGTAATTTCCGTAAATTATGGATTGCCCGTATCAACGCAGCAGCTCGTCAAAATGGAATCAGCTACAGCCAATTAATGCATGGCTTAAAATTAGCTAATATCGATATCAATCGTAAAATGTTAGCAGACTTAGCAGTCAATGATATTGATACCTTTGCGGCTTTAACTGAAGAAGCAAAATCCGCAATCGCTAAATAATTGAAAACTCAAATAATAAGCAAGACTATCGCCCTATCAGCTGATAGTCTTTTTTATTTTGCCCTCTTTTTGGCTTATTTATTATTATCATTAATCAGTCTCTTTTTCCCCCCGGATGAGTTTGAGTTTCTTCTTACTTTATTATAGACTAGAGAGTGATTACATTTAAAAAGGAGAGGGAAATGAAGAAGAAAAATGTATTTATATCTATTTTATTGATTTTGGCAGTCTTTTTAGCAGGTTGTGGGGGAAACACATCTTCGGAAGAAGAAAGTGACAGCCAAGAAAATACTTCAGAAGAAAACTTAGCAGAAGCTTCACTCGAAGAGCTGGCCGCAGAAGCCGATGGCACGACAGTCAGCTTTTACGGCTGGGGTGGGGATGAGGCCTTAAACCGCTGGCTGGATGAAGTTTATGCTGTCCAATTAAAAGAGAAATACAACATCACATTAGACCGGGTGCCTATGGATATCGAGGAAGTATTAAATATTCTGAGCACTGAAAAACAGGCGGGAGAAACCGAAGGTACCATAGACATGATCTGGATCAATGGGGAAAACTTCCGGACAGCGATGGAAAATGATTTCTTATATGGCCCTTTCACGCAGCAGCTGGACAACTACCAGGACTATGTAGATGAGGAAGATCCGGAGAACCAGCAGGACTTCGGATATCCTATCGATGGCCATGAAGCACCTTATGGTAAAGCTCAATTCGTTTTCATTAAAGATGAAGCTGTGATGGAAGAAACTCCCAAAAATGCGGAGGAACTGCTGGAATTTGCTAAAAACAATCCGGGACAGATGACTTATCCAGCTCTTCCGGACTTCACTGGCAGCGCTTTTGTAAGAAATATCATTTATGAATTCGTCGATCCTTCAGAATTTGAGACTATGGAAGCTGACAAAGAAACAGTAGCTGCAGCAATTGAGCCAGCTTTTG
This sequence comes from uncultured Atopococcus sp., assembly GCA_964437675.1. GTDB lineage: Bacteria > Bacillota > Bacilli > Lactobacillales > Carnobacteriaceae_A > JAUNQW01. The sequence continues at coordinate 69,687 of CAYTHW010000002.1, forward strand.
AATATCTTCGTGAATTGAATCCCCACTTGTGGAATGAAGGACAGACCTTCCCGTCTGATCAGCCTCAGCTGAATAATATGTTCATGGACGGCGAAGTAGCTCTCATGATGACTTATGGGGCTTACGATGTAGCAGTAGCCATCGAAAATGAAGAGTATCCTGAAACAGCCCAATCCTTCATTTTTGAAAATGGTACAATAGGTAATACGAACTTCATCGCCATTGCAGGCAACTCAACAAATAAAGCGGGGGCTATGGTTGCTGTCAATGAGATGCTTTCTCCGGAAATACAGGCCTCAAAATATGAGCAGCTGAGAACCCTGCCTGTCTTAGATCATGATTCTCTATCGGAAGAGCAGCAGGCCTTATTTGATGAAGTAGACTTAGGACCTGGTACGATTCCGCAGGATGAGCTGCTTGCTGCACGCTTACCTGAAATGCCGGGAGAATTAGTTCCTATCATCGAAGAGTTATGGCTGGAAGAAGTTGTTGGTCAATATAACGAATAAAGAATAGGATACCGGCTCTTCAGCCGGTATCTTTTTTAGGAGAAACTATGAAATCATCAAAGAAACAAATTATTTTACTCTTGGTCCCTCAATTCATCGTAACCTTTTTTTTAATAACAGGTGTCTTGAATGGACTGCTGCAATCTTTCGGCGTCATGCCCTCGGTGGGGCTTCTGCAGCCGACGACTGTCTACTACCAGCAAGTCATCAGCAATCCCATGACCATGAAAAGTATGTTTTTTAGTTTATGGCTGGCTTTTGCTTCCACACTTTTATCGGGTGTCATCGGTCTGGGAGTCTGCTATTTATTTATTAATCAAGACCAGCTGCCGCGCTGGGTTCAAAGAATGATCCGCATTCCCATCATCGTGCCTCATATCGTAACAGCCCTGTTTGTCATCTTGTTATTCACACCCACCGGCTGGTTTGCCAGAATATTTTATGCCATGGGCTTTGAAAATATTCAGAACTTTTTTCGTTTATGGGTTTTTGACCCCTACGGTAATGGAATCATACTCGGTTATCTATGGAAAGAGATTCCTTTTGTCATCTTTTTCACTTTGACCTTGATGAGACAGATCGATACGAGCCTGGGGGAAGCTGCCCAGACGCTGGGCGCCAGCCGTCTTCAAAGCTTTTTATATGTGACCCTGCCTTTATGTAAAAAAACAATCATCTCAGCCTTATTTATTATTTTCATGTTTACTTTTTCAGCCTATGAGATGCCCGCTCTGCTGGGGCCTACCCTACCCAAAGCCTTACCTGAACTGGCTTTTATCGAGTACACCCATCCGGACTTTGCCAACCGCCCCTATGCCATGGCGCTGAATGGGCTGATACTCATCGTCAGTTTGATCTTATCATTCATTTTTTTCTATTGGTCCGAATATTCATCAAAAAAGGAGAAGAGCGATGAAAAAATATAAGTATTCCTGGATCAATGGAGTAATAGTCATATCGATCCTCCTGCCGATTTTTCTGCTCCTTCTGTGGTCTGTAAGTACACGCTGGCCCTGGCCGGAACTTTTTCCTCATTCTTTTTCCTGGAGGGGAATCAGCGATCTTTGGCGGCAGAATTATGAGTTCACACGAATTTTACTCTCCAGTATGTTCATCTCCATCGCGGCAGCTCTGCTCTCTGTCTTGATATCCCTGGCCACCTCCCGGGCCTATATCCTTTTGCAGTCTAAAGGACTCCAGAGGCTGGTCTATCAAACACTCAGCCTGCCTTTCGTGATTCCCGCTGTCGTTTTTGGAATGGGAATTCACCAGCTCATGATCCAATGGGGCCTGAATAATACAGCTTTCGGCGTGATCCTCGTCCACCTGGTTTATTCTCTGCCCTATGCTACTTATCTCATCCTGGATGCCTATCAGTCCATCGGCTTAAAATTGGAAGAGCAGGCCCGGCTGTTGGGGGCGACTGCTTTTCAGGCTTTCAGACTGGTGACTTTGCCCTTATTGCTACCGGTCATGGCTACAGCTTTTTCCATGAGTTATATCGTCTCCTTCAGCCAATATTTCCTGACAGCTTTGATCGGAGGCGGCCAGGTTAAGACATTTACCATCGTCATGTTTCCTTATCTTCAAAACAATGACCGGCCCATTGCCAGCAGTTATGCTCTCGTCTTTCTAATTTTCACATTTTTAGTCTTTTTAATCTTTGAGGCAGTCTCTAAATTCCTTCAAAGAAAATATCAAACAGCTTATTATTACTAGGAGGTCACCATGTCCTTATCTATCAGCAATTTATCTCTTTCTTTTAATGATCAATATGTTCTCGATAATTTAAATCTGACGGTTCAGCCCGGTGAATTTCTTTCTCTGCTCGGAGAGTCGGGAAGCGGCAAAACGACCTTGTTAAAAAGTATAGCCGGACTGCTAGATTTTCAGTCCGGCCGTATTTATCTGAATGGTCAGGATATAACAGACTTGGAACCCAATAAACGACCAATTTCCTATGTTTTCCAAGACTTGAGATTATTCCCGCATTTGACGGTTTATGAAAATATTGCCTTTCCCTTAAAGATGCACAAAGTCAATAAAAAAGAAGCTGACCAACGGATCTTTCAGCTTCTGGATGACGTCCAAATGACAGGTTTTGGGGACCGTCATATTTCAGAGCTGTCAGGAGGCCAGCAGCAGAGAATTGCTTTGGCCCGGGCTTTAGCGATAGAGCCGCAGCTGCTTTTACTCGATGAACCTTTTTCCGGCCTGGATGAGACTCTTAGAAAAGAGATGGGGCAGCTTATTAAAAAATTACATGAGGAAAAAGAATTAACGATTATCATGGTCACACATGATAAAAGAGAGGCCATCGAATTATCCAACCGCATGGCCCTTCTCTATGGAAACAACATCCACCAGATAGGCTCAGCTTTTGAGATGATCTACCGGCCTGAAAGCTATTACACTTCTCAATTTTTCGGAGAAGAAAACCTCATTGAAGGAGAATTAAAAGATCAGGTCTTCTATTATGCTGATCAGGCCCTATCGATCGACCAGCAGCATCTGCCGGATGGGTCTTATCTCCTCATGGTACGCCCTATTCATGTGAGAGTCAGGGAAGAAGAGAGCCCGGCTGAATACAAAAATGTTTTTTCAGCCGCGATAAAAGAAGTCACCTTTAAACCGGATTATATCGAGATAGAGGCCGATCATCCTGACTTCTATGAGCCCTGGAGTGTCCATACAAAGAACCATGATTTTTTGAAAAAGAAAAAAGAAGACGAACTTCTACTGACTTTCAACCCGGAATATATCTGGCTGCTGGAAAGAGAATAATTCCCGGCAGCTTCTTTCAATTTTTGAAGATTAGCGTTAAAATTAAGGAGTAAAAGATGAAAGGGTGAATCATAGGTGTATTATGTAAAAAATGAGAGAAATGGACAAGAAATCCATAATCCAGAAATTAATTTAGCCATAGAATACTATTTATTAAATGAAAAACATTTGGATGAACCGATCGTTTTCTTCTATATAAATGATGATTCTATCATTGTTGGTAAAAACCAAAACACATATGAGGAAGTCAATACTGATTATGTTGAGAAAAACAATGTGAAAGTGGTCCGCCGCTTTTCAGGTGGGGGAGCAGTTTATCATGATCTTGGTGTCTTGAATTTCTGTTTTATCACGAAAGATGATGGTAAATCCTTCCGTAATTTCCAGCGCTTTACGCAACCGATCATCGATGCTCTGCATGACATGGGAGCAGAGGGAGCAGAATTAAAAGGCCGAAATGACCTGGTAATCAACGATCAGAAATTCTCAGGGAATGCGATGTACACTACTCACGGCCGTATGACCGCACATGGAACACTAATGCTGGACAGCCAGATCGATGCTGTCGTCGGCGCGCTGAGACCTAAAAAACACAAGCTGGAATCCAAAGGTATTAAATCAGTAAGAAGCCGGGTAACCAATATCAAGCCTTTCCTGGACGAACAGTATCAAAATATCAATACTAAGCAGTTCAGAGAGATGATATTGAAGCACCTATTTGAAGTGGACCGCGTAGAAGATGTCAAAGAATATGTTTTAACCGATAAAGACTGGGAAGAAATCGATAAGTTTGCTGAAAAATATACAGCCAACTGGCATTGGAATTACGGTGAGTCTCCAAAATTCGACTTGGAAAGAAGTGAGCGTCTTTCTGTCGGAACCGTAGAAGTCAAATTGAATGTCGATAAAGGTAAGATCTCAGACATCAAGATCTTCGGAGATTTTTTCGGTATGGGAGAGATATCTGATGTTGAAGAGCAGTTGACCGGAATCGATTATAATGCGCAGTCCATTCGTGAAGCATTAGAAAAAGTAGATATCGTTCATTATATTGGCGATGTGCCGGTTGATGAACTTGTCCAGCTCATCTATTAAATATCTTCAGCCAAATTAAAAATGCGGGGAATCAGATATTGATTCCCTGCATTTTCATTGAGAGTCTGGTTTTTCATCAGGCTCTTTTTTTATTTTCTTTTTTTGCGGCCGAGACCGACAGCGTTCTTCATCTTGTTTAAGGTCTTGTCAGCTGTTCGGCGGGCTTTCTCAGCACCTTGGTCTAAATAATCATCCAGTTCATCTGAATCCAGCAGCTCATGATAACGTTTCTGCAGGGGTTCGAGTACGGCGATGATGGCGTCTGCCAGGTCATCTTTGAATTCTGCGTTGCCGGCATCTCTGTATTTTTCTACCAGCTCATCGATGGACCGGCCGGAAAAAGCAGAGAAAATCGTCAGTAAGTTTGCGATGGCAGGGCGCTTATCGATATCATAGTTGATGCCCTGACCTGAATCAGTCACAGCTGAGCGGATTTTTTTCTGAATAGTGGAAGGATCATCCAGCATGGAAATGTAAGATTTAGCGCTCTTGGCTGACTTACTCATTTTACTGTGCGGGTCATTGAGGGACATGATACGCCCGCCCGACTGTTTGTTTGGTATATAAGGTTCTGGTAAAACAAGCAGATCGTTCCCCTGGCCAAAGCGGTTGTTAAATCGCTCCACAAAGTCTCGCGTTAATTCTAAATGCTGCTTCTGATCCTCACCGACCGGCACGAGATGACTGTTATATAAGACAATATCAGCCACCATAAGCGGCGGATAGGTCAACAAGCCGGCACTGATCATATCCTGCTGGGAAGCTTTATCTTTGTACTGGGTCATCCTCTCCAGCTCACCCACCGAAACATTACACTGGACCAGCCAGGCAGCTTCAGAATGAGCAGACACTTCCGATTGGATGAAAGTGGTTGATTTATCAGGATCGATTCCTGAAGCGAAATATAAGGCCGCTAAACTCCGGATCTGTTCACGTAATTTGAGACGGTCTTGAGGAACAGTGATGGCATGTAGATCGACGATACAATAATAACAGTCGTATTCATCTTGTAATTTTACAAAGTTTTGAATAGCACCGATATAGTTACCGATGGTTGGTGTCCCGCTTGGCTGGACACCTGAAAAAATGGTTTGCATGATATAAACACTCCTTATAGACTTCCTATTTAATTATAGACAATCTCAAGACATAATTAAAGCTATAAAATAACAGCCCTTCTTTTATAGAATAAATA
>CAYTHW010000003.1:0-2735 GCA_964437675.1 uncultured Atopococcus sp.
TATCTACACCTTCATCCAATATTCTTTGAGCTAAATCTAAATATTGCCTTGTCATCTCGTCTCCCCCTATTCCTTAACAAACTGGGATAAATATTCCCAGCGCTCCATCTTGCTTTCCAGAGCTTCTTCTAATTCGATTCTTTCCTTATCTAAATTTTGCAGCTTACCTAAGTCATGACCAGAAGCTGCCATTTCAACGCCTATTTCTTCCAGACGTTCATCCATCGCAAACAATTCGTCTTCGATACTTTCCCATTCTTTTTGTTCGTGGTAGTTCAGGCGGGTCTTCTCTTTTTTGACCGGCTCAGCCTGCTCTTTTTGAGCTTTGACCTTTTTAGCTTTTGCCTGGTCACTGGCTGCCTGGTCAGCCTCCTCTTCCAAGTAATCAGACATCCGGCCCACATAGGACTCGATATTTCCTTCACCGTGAAAAATCAGCAGCTGCCGGGCGGTCTTATCCAAAAAGTAACGGTCATGAGAAATCGTCAGGACAGCGCCTTCAAAGCTTTCCAGATAATCTTCCAGTATGGTTAAGGTTTCGATATCCAGATCATTCGTCGGTTCATCGAGCAGTAAGACATTGGGCTTCTGCATCAAAATATTGAGAAGATAGAGTCTTTTTCTCTCTCCCCCGGATAAAGATCCGATCAGGCTTCCGTGACTCTCTTTAGGGAATAGAAAGCGTTCCAGCAACTGAGAGACACTGACTGACTGGCCGTCACCCAACTGGATATGACCGGCTGTTTCCTGTAAATAATTGATGACTCTCTGGTTGGGATCCAGCTGGGCGGTGTGCTGGGTGTAATAGCCGATTCGGACTGTTTCCCCTAAAATGATCTGCCCGGAATCCAGTGGAATCTTACCGGCAATGACATTGAACAAGCTGGATTTCCCCGAACCGTTCTCCCCGGTGATTCCTATTCTGTCACGATTTTGAACGAGTAGATTAAAATCTTTAAGCAGGGTCTTTCCAGCGATGGAAAGAGTAGCATCTTCAAATTCGATGACTTTATTTCCCAGTCTCTGATTTTGAAAATTCATCGACATAGCGGCTGAAGAACCGACCTGTTTAGTCTCAGCCTCCAGCTCCTTAAAACGCTCTATACGTGCCTTCTGCTTGGTTCCCCGGGCACGTACGCCCTCTCTCATCCATTCCAGTTCCTTTTTATACATCTGTTTCTGCTTGTGCTGGTGTTCGGCAAGAAGAGCTTCTTCTTCTGCTTTCAGCTGCACGTATTTTTCATAATTACCTGGATAATTAAATAATTTCTGGCGGCGCAGTTCCATGATAGTGTCTACTGAATGGTTGAGAAAGTAGCGGTCGTGACTGACTAATAAGACCGCATGCGGGTAATTTCTTATGTAGCCTTCCAGCCAGCGGATCATTTCATAGTCCAGATGGTTGGTCGGCTCATCTAAAATAAGCAGGTCAGGTGCCTGAATTAAAACCTGAGCCAGCATCACGCGTTTGACTTGTCCTCCCGACAGATCACCCATCTTCGCATTCATGTCAGTGATGCCCAGTTTAGTCAGGATAGTCTTTCCTTCCGCATCAGCTGTCCAGGCATTTTCTTTGTGCATCTTTTCTTCTGCTTTAGAAAAGGCCTTCTGCGCCTCTTCGCTTTCATAATTCTCTTCCAGCAGATGGAGTGCTTTTTCATAATCTTTAACGGCCTGCATCATAGGCGTCTCACCTTCAAAGACAGTATCTAAAACCGTGTGGTCGCTGTCAAAAATGGCTGACTGTCGCAAGTAGCCGATATAATAGTCCTGAGGATGAATCCTCTGTCCCTGATCTGGATCCGTAACTTGAGCGATGATGTCTAAAAAGGTCGATTTACCGGTCCCATTGACGCCGACCAGTCCGATCTTCTGCTTTTCCTTGATTGAAAAAGTAATATCATCAAAAAGTTTCTTGGCACCCACATCGTGGCTTAATTGTTCGATTGTAAATTCTTTCATCTTTATCTTCAACTTTCTTTATCAAGTGTATTCTTACCCATTATATATGATACATGAAAAATCCTTAAACAAATGAGTTGATTATATTCGGATAGGCCCTCTCTTACAAGCCAGGGTTAAATCTCGTATTTAGAGAGGTATTTTTACAGCCAGCAAACATTTATAGAAGGTTGGAATGAGTGTTCCGGAAGCACACCTTTCGTGGTAAAAATAAAAAGAACCAGACCAATTCTAAATAACGATGATAGACGGAGATCTAAAATCACTTAGTAAACAAAAAGGCTTATTTTCAAAACTATCTGCTTTATTGAAATAATCTAATGGTAAAATACTATCGATTCGCAGAAAGAGTAGAAAAAGAGGAAGTAAAACTTAATTTAATTCCCCATTATCACAATGGGGAATTAGCCACAGAAGATCTTTATAAAATTAATAAATTAAATACATTTTTTAACAGATTTGATCAGCGAAGGAACATTTATTTCACCATTCAAGAACTAATTGAGTTTATTCGTCGTTACGAGGAATTATCTTTCGGTAAAGCCAGCAAACTAAAAACTGAAAGAGGCCAACGGAATAATTATCAAAGGTCATTAGATGATTTGAATTGAATACAGCTATTATGTTGATGATGAGGCTAAGAAATATTTGGAAGAAAGGTGGCCAGACTTTTAATAGAAAATCAGACCGGGATGCCCCGCGAAGCCAGCAAATATAAGCAAAAAGCCGTGCTTTGACGGCTTTTTGCATTTATAATTTTTCCGTATTAAAAT
>CAYTHW010000003.1:2835-52904 GCA_964437675.1 uncultured Atopococcus sp.
GCAAAAAGCCGTGCTTTGACGGCTTTTTGCATTTATAATTTTTCCGTATTAAAATTAAAGAAAAAATCAATTCAGGAGGCACATCATGATAAACGTTTATACGGATGCAGCGGTCAAAGGCAATCCCGGCCCAGCTGGTATCGGCATCGTTATTTCAGGTCCAGAGATTTATGAGCAGATTGCACGGCCGCTGGAGGGTAAATGGGATACTCACCGCACGGAATTTGAAGCGATCCTCCAGGCCATGCAGTGGCTGGTCGATCACCAGCTGACCGACCGGCTGGTATTTATCCATTCCGACAGTAAGACAGCCGTCGATATTCTACATAAAGGAAGCACTAAAAATAAAAACTTCCAACCCTACTTGGAAGAAATTTACGACCTGGAAAAAGCCTTTAATTATATCACGATCGACTGGCAGAGCCGGCGCCAAAATCGAGGGGCTGATCATCTGGCCAGACAAGGGCTGCAAAAAGCATTAAAAAACAAGTAAAAAAATCGCATACCGGAGTATGCGATTCGAGGCTTTTTAGAAGTGTGAGGATCCTCTCTCAGAAAAGAGATAGTTTAAGGCTTCACGCTTGGCTGAAAAACTTGAAATATCGATATCTGACTCACCATCAACAGCCAGCTGGGCCAGAATCTCACCAATAGCAGCGGAATGTTTGAAGCCGTGGCCTGAGAAGCCGGCTGCAAGAAAGACATGATCGTGCTGCGGATGCTGGTCGATGACAAAATCTTCGTCACCGGTATTAGTAAACATGCACACTGCTCCTTTATTCAAATTCCCAGTAGCATTCGGCATATGTTCATTCAAGAAGTCACGGAGATCCGTCTCGTCATGGGAGTAGCCGTTAAAATCCCACTCCATATATTCCGGTTCAACATTCCCGACATCATAAAATTTGCCGATTTTGACGCCGGTTCCCAGAACACTCGGGAAACCGTAATAGACACCGTGATGCGTTTCCCCGAAGAAGCCTGGAAAGACATCTGCTCCATAATGTGTCTCATCTGCATCAAACCAGCCGATGGTCCGGCGCGACGGTTCCAGCTTAATATTCAAGCCCATCTTGTCAAACAGCTTATTGTTGTAAGCACCTGCTGCTACGATGACTTGATCAGCTGTATAAGCATCCTTGTTGGTCTTGATTAATACAGAGTCATCCATAATCGTGATATCTTCCACCGGCTCATGGACCTTCAACTCCGCCCCTTCCTTCAAAGCTAAACGCTTAAATGTACGGATAATATTTTCAGGAAAGAGTATACCTGCATGCGGCTCATAGACGCCGTGGATGTCATCCGCAAAGTCCAGGTCAGGCCATCTTTCATGAAAACTTGAACCATTTTCAAAATACTCATGTTCAATATCATATTTTTGAGCACCTTCAAGAGTGCGTTCGACGAACTTGGAATCCGGCTGGCCGAATGAAATCACGCCAGATTCCATAAAAATAGGATTGTTTGTCTTTGCCTGTAAGTGATCCCAGATTTTCTGCGAGCGGAGGGCTAAAGGTACATACTGAACACCTTCTCCATTCGCATGCCGCATGATGCGCGTATCTCCATGATGACTACCAAAGGTGTGCGGGGGGTTGAAAGCATCAATCATGAGAATCTTTTGCCCTTTGTCAGCCAGGAAATACCCTGCAGACATCCCTATGGCTCCTGCTCCAACGACGATAACGTCATAATTAGTCATACAACTCTCCTTTTGAATGGCTGTTATTTTCCTATATTTTTACGATAATGAAAAGTGAGCAGCGTTTCAAATCATATCCCTTATTTTTTATTAGTAATGAAAAAGCCGCATAACGAAGTATGCGACTCGAAGATTTTTTACAAAGATAATAAATTCTTTTAATCGTAACTGAAGTGATCGGATCCCATAGTTTCGGAGAACAGGTGGTTCAAGGCTTCTCTTTCAATTGAGAAACTGGAAATATCGAAGTCGGTTTCGCCTTTTTGTGCTAAATCTGCCAGAATCCGCCCGATTGCCGGCGAGAATTTAAAGCCGTGGCCTGAAAAACCTGCCCCTATGATGACATGGTCATGTTCAGGGTGCTGGTCCAGGATGAAGTTTTCATCGGAAGTATTGGTGAACATACAGACCGCACCTCTGTTAAATCTTTTATTGGCTTTCGGCATGTATTCATCCAGGAATTTCTCTAAATCTGTCTGGTCATGTTCATAGGCACCAAACTCTTTAATGATGAATTCAGGTTCGTAGTGGCCCATATCGAAGTAGCGGCCGACTTTGACTCCTTCACCATTGATGCTCGGAAAACCATAATAAATTCCTACCTCGGTATCTCCGAAAAAGCCCGGGAAGACATCGGCTTTGTAGTAATGCTCATCAGAGTAGAACCAGCCGACTGTCCGGCGGGTAGGTTCTAACTTCACCTGCTCCAGACCAATCTGGGAAAATATTTTATTACTATAGGCACCTGCTGTCACGATCAGCTTGTCGGCAGTGAAAGACATCGAACTGGTTGTCACTTCGACATCATTTTCATTGATCTGGATCTCCATCACAGGTGAGTTGACGACTAATTCCGCACCGAGAGTTGTTGCTTTATCACGGATGTTACGCAGAATATTTTCTGGGAATACGACTCCTGCATCCGGTTCTAAGAGTCCGATATAGTCTTCAGGGACTTGAAAGTCCGGCCAGCGTTCAGTCAATTCTATTCCATTTTCAAAATATTCATAATCGATGCCATATTCATCGGCTCCTCTTTTCGCATTCGCTACAAATTTTGATTTAGGACCTCCAAAAGAAATTACGCCTGTTTTCAAGAAAATATGCTCATGTGTTTCAGCCTGCAGTTCATTCCATACGTTGAAGGCGTATTTTGCTAAGGGCACATACTGTAAACCCTCTCCAATCGCCTGCCGTGTGATACGTGTTTCTCCATGATGACTGCCGAATTGGTGTGGTGGATTAAATGCATCGATCATCAGTACTTTGGCTCCGTCTTTTGCCAGATTGTAACCAGTGAATAAACCCATCGTTCCAGCACCTACTATAACTACATCGTATTGAGACATATTCGCCACTCCCTCTCTTTGTTACTTTCATCATATCTTACTAATAATTATCATCGCAAGGATTTGGCCTGACTTTTCAATTAAAAAACTCTATTTATCTGCCTCAAGCGGATAAATAGAGTTCTCTTTATTTTTTAGCCCAGAACTGGAAATAATCGGTTCGCAGGCGGCCGTTATAAAGTTTTCTTCTTTTGGTTGCTTTTTCACCGTAGTAACGTTCGAAATCTAAGTTACTCGTTAAAATATATTTACTCCACGTTTCAAGCGGGCGGAAAACCTCGCCCATCTGGCGGTATAATTCATGGACTCTCTCGTCGTCATCCAGCCGCTCTCCATAAGGCGGGTTGGCGATCATGACACCATGTTCCTTGGTCGTCGTGAAGTCGGACAACTGCATCTGCTTGAATTTGACACTCTGCATCAGGCCGGCACCGCGGGCATTCGTTATCGCTCTTTCTATCATGCGGTGGTCGATATCTGTTCCCGTGATATCGAGTTCGATATCATAATCCGCCAAATCGTCGGCTTCTTCCTTGACCAATTCCAGGGTGCTCTGTTCAAAAAACGGCCAAGTTTCGAACAGGAATTCGCGGTTGTAGCCTGGGGCGATATTATGACCGATCAGCGCTGCTTCGATGGGAATCGTCCCTGACCCGCACACCGGATCATGCAGAGGCATATCCGGCTTCCAATTGGTCAATAAGATTAAGGCAGCGGCCATATTCTCCTTAATCGGAGCGTCCCCTGCTTCTGTACGGTAGCCTCTTTTGAATAGACTCGGTCCTGTCGTATCCATCGTCACAAGAACTTTGTCTTTGCGGATGGCTACTTCGAGAGGAAACTGAGCTCCCGTTTCAGGCAGGAAACCCTGCTTGTGATAGACATCTTTTAATTTATCCACGACTGCTTTTTTGGAGATGGACTGGATGTCGGAGACACTGTACAAGGCCGATTCATGCGAACGGGCACGGACTGGAAATTCAGCATTCAGAGGCAGGTACTCTTCCCAGTCTAAGGGATAAATCTGGTCATAGAGAGACTCGAAACTCTTAGCTTCAAATTCGGCAATATTAATTTTAATCCGGTCGGCTGTTCTTAACCAATAATTGGTTCTGGCAATGTCATAGTCTGTTCCTTCAAAACGCACACGTCCATTTTCAACGTTGGCCTCGTAGCCCAGGCGGCTTAATTCCTCGCCTACTATTCCCTCGATACCACTGGCACAAGTTGCTATTAATTGGTGTTTACGCATATCTCATCACCCTCCTTTAATTATTTAAATATTGATTTGTATAAAAAAACCCTCCAACAAGGGAGGGTATAAGTCTGTAAATTACTGTAAGCCATGTTTTGTCGTAAAGAATATCTTATTCTCCGTGATAATCATCTGTCTGTAAATGATTCTTCATTTACCTTTTCTCTTGTTCATTTCCAATTGAAAAGTGCCCCTACCAAAAGTTTGGGTTTCTCGCTCGAGGGGTTTACCGCGTTCCATTAAACCCGTTTCCGAGTTTACTTCGTTTCTGTGGTACTTTATAGTCTACTCAAGCCTAGCCGCAGCCTTAGCTTTTTTAACCGCCGTCCTCTTTCATAAGAGACCTCTGCTTATTGTTTTGCAGAGCACGAACACTACAGACATCTCAGTCTGTGCGAGCATGGACTTTCCTCTACTTAAACTAATAAGCAGCGATTATCCGTAATTTACAACCATTTTATATTATAGTATATCCCAGGCTTTTTGTAAAGACCTATTGGTTATTTAATTTAGAACCAAAGACATGGCGTTCTAAGTTGGATAAACGTTTTAAGATATCGAAATTAGTGACCTGGGCTGCATCCTCGGAGACAGGTACTGCCGGAGCATCGCTGACTTCCTCGACAACCTGGACCGTCTCTTGTTTTCCATCCAATTGTTCTTCTAATTCCTGCACACGGTCACGCAGTTCATTAATTTCTGTAATAAAACGATCATAATCACGGATGATGATATCTAAATATTCATCAACTTCAGTTGGGTTATAGCCCCTCATACTTAAATTAAAGTCTTTCTCCACAATTTCTTTAGGAGTTAATTCTTGATCCATTTGCTCTCACACCTTTTTATTTATTTCATTACTCATTATAACAAATTAAAAGACAAAACTAAATACTATCCTTCAGTAATCCCCTTGATTCTTCAAGTTTTCCTGCTCAACTGTATCTTGCAGGTCAAACATTGTGATCAATTCCAATTCATAGTCTTGCGTTTCCTGCCGCTTTAAGATGAGGTCCAGATCATATTGACTCTTGCCCGGATATTCTCTGTCATACAATAAAAGTGCCTTTTGGGTATGTTCGATCATGAAGACTTGGTGGGCCTGCAGCTGACTCGGGTTTTGATAGCTGTCTTTCGAGGTATGGGCAACAAAGTCTGCTGCCTGCGTCACCGACAGCAACAGGCCTTGGTTTTTTTCATTCCACTGATTCCCGAAGTCCTGGTAAGGAAGAATAACTGCCAATTGGAGGCCAGGATACTCTTCTTTTAATTCCATCACCACCTGCCCTGCCCATAACTCAGTCCCCAGCTGGCCGCCGATCAGCACCCATTCCAGTCCCCGGTCTAAATCTTGGATGAGCCGTTCTTTAATCGCCAGTTTGATGAAGGTAACTTTGGGGTCATCATCTGCAAACACACCTAACTCATAAGAGCGGTAACCAGAAATATAAAGATTTCTTAACAATCCTACCTATCCTTTCTCTTCAGAGCTTATATTTGATATAATAATGAGGTTAAGGAGAGAAAAAAATGCCAATAAACTATCCGAATGGCCGACCTTTCCCGCATTTTCATTCTAACAAACCTCAAAAGAAAAAAGAAATTAGTTATGGAAACCGCGGCATGTCATTAGAAAGTGACCTTAGTCATTCTAATGAATACTACCGGTCGAGAAAAATTGCCGTTATTCATAAGAAACCAACACCTGTGCAGATAGTGAAAGTGAACTATCCTAAACGTAGTGCTGCTAAAATCACGGAAGCTTATTATCAAAAAGCTTCTACAACAGACTATAATGGTATTTATAAGGGTTATTATATCGATTTTGAAGCCAAAGAAACGCGGAATAAGACCAGCTTTCCTTTAAAAAACTTTCATGCCCACCAAATAGAGCACCTCAAGGACTGCCACGAACAGGGAGGAATCTGTTTTTCTATTTTGAGTTTCAGCAGGTTAAATCGGATCTTTGTCCTTGATGCAGAGCAATTATGCTATTACTGGAACAATCAATTCGAGGAAAAAGGCGCAAAATCCATTCCCTTAGCAGAAATTGAAAAGAATGCCATAGAAATCCATTATGGATTTGCACCCCGTATCCCTTATTTAGATGCGGTCGATGATATGATCCATCGCAGAATAAAGTAGTATAAGTATATGTTATGGATGAAAAGGAGTAAAAGTCATGTCCAAACACCAATCTCGAAGTCAGGTCCACAAAAGAAGTGGGCGCAGTAAAAATAGATTGTCACAAATTTTAACTATAATAATTACAGCTATCCTGGGCCTTTTAGTGGTCGCTGTCATTGGAGTGGCAGGCGTGTCTCTCTACTGGATTGCAGGCGCTCCTGAAATCAATGAAGAGGCTCTCAAAGGCAGCCATGGATCGACCTTGGTTGATCAAAACGGCGAAGCTTTTTATACATTGGGCGGAACCGAGCGTGAAGAAATCAGCTATGAAGAAGTCGGACCTGTTCTTGAAGCTGCGGTGTTATCTATTGAAGACCACCGCTTCTACGGCCACCGGGGGGTCGACTTTATTCGCTTAGCCGGAGCGGTCATTGCGAACTTCCGAGATGGTTACGGCTCCCAGGGAGGATCTACCATCACCCAGCAGCTGGTCAAGCTTTCGGTCTTCTCCACATCACCCGAAGATCAGACCTTGAAACGGAAAGTGCAGGAAGCCTGGCTGGCTCTAAAAGTCGAAAGAGAGTACAGCAAAGAAGAAATATTGACGATGTATATCAACAAGGTCTACATGTCGGACAACATCTACGGCATGGGTACTGCAAGTGAGTATTATTTCGATAAACCTGCGACTGAGCTTCAAATTGATGAAGCGGCTATGTTGGCCGGTATGCCCCAGTCACCTAATAACTACAACCCTTACCTGGAGACGGAAAAGGCTGAAGAACGACGCAATGTGGTCATCCAGCAGATGGAAGAAGTCGGCTATATCGATGCGGAGCAGGCTGAGCAGGCGGCGGCTGTTCCTCTGGAAGAAAGTCTGGCTCCCCGTAACTTTAAGGATGGGCCTAATCTCGTGATAGACAGCTATGTCCATCAGGTGCTCAAAGAAGTCAGAGAAAAAACAGATATCGATCCTTACATGGCCGGGGCGACCATCCATACCAATATGGACCCCGGTGCGCAGCAGCATGTTTTTGATGTCTTGAATTCAGATAATTACATCGCTTACCCGGATGAAGACTATCAAGCTGCCGTCACCATCGTCGATGTGGAAACCGGCCAGGTCAAATCCATCGGCGGCGGGCGGAATATCGAAGATGCCATGGGCTACAACCGGGCGACAGAATTAGATCGCAGTATCGGGTCCACGATGAAACCCCTGTCCGTCTATGGACCGATTATCGAATATGAACAATATTCGACCCACCACCAGGTTGTCGACGGACCTTACCAGTTCCCGACTGGAGAAACCTTAGAGAACGTGGATAATTCTTATAGAGGCCAGATTTCCATGAGAGAATCCCTGGTTCAGTCGCGCAACATCACGACTGCTAAACTCTTTGAAAAAGTAGGCCTCGAAAGAGCCGAGGAATTTCTGGCTCAGATTGGAATCGAAGGATTGAATAACGGCGACGGTTTGTATTGGTCCAACGCAATCGGCGGAGAAGTTACTCCCTACCAGCTGGCTGCCTCTTATGCAGCCTTTGGAAATGAAGGAAAATACACAGAACCTTATACGGTCTCCAAGATCACCTTAGTCACCGGCGAGGAAATCGATCTGACACCGCAAACCGTCCAAGCCATGTCAGACTATACCGCCTATATGGTCACGGATATGCTTAAGGATGCTGCTTCCTCCTACAGCCAGCTCGGCATACTCAACTCTTCAGGTCTGCCGCATGCCGGTAAGACAGGAACGACCAACTATGCAAGCGATATTAAACTCAAACACGGCATCCCTTCTGCTGTCTTCCCGGACCGTTGGTATGCAGGGTATACGAAAGATTATTCTATCGCTGTCTGGACGGGTTATGACTACCAATTGGAACCGGGCAACTGGATGACCTTTGGAGACACAAGCGGCTGGAATGCCCTTTATATCTATCAGGCACTCATGTCCTACTTGATAGAAAACGGCCAGCAGTCTTATGAGGACTGGACGATGCCTGACAGCGTGGTTCCTTATAATGTAGTGAGAGGCTCCAACCCTCCACGAGTGGGTTACGGACCTACCGAATTATTCGTTAAAGGCAACGAGCCGGGCAACTACTCCACAGATGATCTGGCGCGGCGGAGTACAGGTACCAGTCCTGCAGCTCCAAGACGTAGTGAATCGATAGAATCGAGTGAATCGGAGGAAGAGGAAGAAACCGACGATGATGAGCGCGATGAAGAAGAGAGTGAAACAGATGAGTCGGAAGAGTCTGCAGCAGAATCAGAAGAACCTGCAGACAACAGTTCAAGCGGCGGCTCCACTCCTTCTTCTGGAAGAGAATCACCGCCATCCGGATCTGCATCTGAGGTTCCCGACACACCGGCAGCACCGCCCGCAAACAATGCAGGACCGCCTGCCTCAAATGAACCGCAGACAACCAATTAAAAAAAGACTTTGGGATTTTTCCCAAAGTCTTTTTATTTTTCTCCCCCGTCTAACCAGTTAAAGATGGGTACTTCTTTTTGGATAGCCGTATCCTGGTCTGTACTCTTCTTGCTTTGATAGTTGTTGAACCTCTCCTGCTCACGCTTGACATCCTGGGGAGTTTTGATGTTCTTTTTCTCCCAATTGCGTAAGATGCGGTCCATATAATTGAAATTATAGACCTGGTTCAAGACAGCTTCTTTTAAGGCCATCTCTATCAGCTGGGGTGAATAACCATCCTGATTGATCCACATCCCCAGACTTTCTATCTCGATAGGAGACAGAGGCCGGCCGAATTCATTTTCAAACATTTGAATTAAGTCACTGGCATCGCCGGCTTTTTGAGTGGTCTGTATTTTTTGGTCCTTTTCAAGCAGATGGTAATATAATTTTTCCCATAACAAATTCAGACTGTAACGGTCCTGGGATCTTTTATCTCTATTTTTACTCTGTTGAATAGAGATAATTTTCTTTTGAATTAAAATATGAATGCGGTTATAAATCTGCTCTTCTGATTCGCCCATGACTTGAGCCAGACTCGTTACTGTAGGAAAGCTGATGCCTGCATCAAGACAGCGTTTGATCTGGATGACGAGGACCAGCTCTCCATGGTCCATCTGCAGCTGCCGGTAATTGTCCAGCAGAGCATTGGGAATGTCGACACTCCCCTTTTCCTGCCATTTTAAAAATAAATCTAAAGTCAAAATTTTTCCTCCCTTTTGAGACACTACAAGTTGTCGATCGTCTTCAACCAGGTCCCGCTTTCAAGAGACAGGTAATAGTAGCCCATGCGGCCGCCCGGTGTCTTGTAGGATATCTCCCACACCGACTGATCATTTTCTTTTCCTATCCGAATCTGCTGAATCTTATTTTCCGGCATCGCCTGCTGAAAGAGTTGAGCAGCCTCTTCCTCACTGACGATCTGATCAACCCCGTACAGATCGATATGACCGGTACTCTGCTCGATGACTGCGGCCATGAATCTGCCCTTCTCATCGTAGCCGGTCACGGTCAGATAAGTTCCTTGGCTGCCATTATAATGGTAATAGTTCTTTCTCTCTTTCAAAGGTGTGTAAGTTTTTGCATGTTCAAACGCATCAGCTCTTGCTTCTTTGTAAGGAACCAAAGAATTATTGAGCAGAGATACCGCGAAAATAAGCACTAATAATAAGCTGACCGGCAGGATAATGTATCTTTTCTTCATCTTCGTTCCCCTCTTCATATCTTCAGGCAGATACTGCTTTCAATCATTTATCCGTAAAAAAATCATTGATTTTTCTGAAGTCTTCATCTGCTATAAATTCAATAGGCGTTTCTGGAGGAACTGCCTTTTGAATCTCATCGCTGTATTTAGAATAGACAAAGCGGTCATCCAGCATGATCATCATTCCTTTATCATCAGGGCGTCGGATCAAACGTCCGAAACCCTGCTTCAATTTCTCTTTGGCCCGGGGTAAAGAGATGCTGTAAAAAGCATTATCTTTTGGACTGGTAAAGTATTGGCTGCGGATTTGATACCAGATGTCCTGGGGCGACTCAAAAGGCAGCCGCGTGACCACGAGCACAGATAAAGATGCGCCCGGCAGATCAATCCCCTCCCAAAAGCTGTGCGAGCCCAGCAGAACAGACTGATCTACTTTTCTAAAGCGTCTGATTAAGCGGTGGCGGGTCCCATGGATCCCCTGGGCAAAGAGTGCCCGGCGGTCAAATAAAGGATCTGACTTGATGCGGGAATAGACGTTTTCAAGAGTGGTCGTTGAGTTAAAAAGAATGAGAATCGACTGGTTGGTCGATTCGACGATCATCTTGATATAGTGGGCAAGCATTGCCTCATACTCTTTATTCGAAATCGCATTGACCGGTAAAAGATTTCTCGGTATCAATACCTTAGTCTGCCTGCGGTAATCGAAGGGACTCGGCGCAACGATCGTCCGCAACATATCCTCCCGATCATAGAGGTGATAATAACTTTCCAAACTGTCTAAACTGGCACTGCAGTAGATCAATTTATCCAGCTTGAAAAGCTCCTCTATCCTCTTCTCAAACAAATGATGTTGATAAGTAAGAATCGAGAATTGATCATCCAAGCGGTGGCTGGCTCTATACACCCAGTGCTTGGATTCTTTTTCTTCCAGGATGAGTTGATTGAGATCTTGATAGGATTGATAATAACCGCTGAACCTTTGATAATTTTCATAGAGGTCGTCAATCAAAAGTTGATCGGTATCATCGAGTCCATGATAGGCAGGCAGGACTTCCTCTAAGAGAAGCTGAAACAGTTCATAGGTTTCAAAAAAGAGCTGGTTAAAGGCCTGCAGATGTCTCTTGACTCTTCGGTCCAGCTGCTTCAGTCTAATTTCTTTTTGGAAGCTGGCACTCCGGCCGACCTTTTCCAGTTGGAAAGAGTCTCTAAAAGAAAGTTTTATCTCCTCCAACTCTTCAAATAAGTATTCGCTGTTACTGACTAACTGCTGATAGTAAACTTTCGTCCGCATATCAGCCCAGTCGAGGGCTTCCGAAATGCTCGCCGGTTCTTTTTCCATGAATTGGTGATAAAGAAAATTTTGGAAAGAATAAAAAGCAAACTCACTCGAACTGACCCGCTGGAAATAATCCAACAGATGATGAGCTTCATCGCAGATAAAATAGCCATGCTTAGGCAGGATGGCATCCTCACTTAAAATGTCATGCGCTAAAAAGGCATGGTTGGTGACGATAACACTGGCTTCGGCGGCTGCATGACGAGATCTCAAAAAGAAGTCGTGTTCTGCCCAGATAGTATTCGCTATCATAGAATGATGTTTGTTTGAGCGCACCCTCGCCCAGAAAGGATGGGTGTGCGTTTCATTGATGATTTCATCCAAGTCACCGGTAGCCGTCTCTGTCAGCCAGACTAAAACTTTAGAAAGGTAGATGGACTCGGTCTGATCTCTTTTACCCTGTCTCAACAGATGGACGACCACTTCCAGATCAATGTAATGAGACTGGCCTTTGAGGATAGCTGTAGAAAAATCAAAGGGCAGAATCTTTTTCAAGGTTTGAATGTCCTCTTCCACCAATTGGTGCTGCAGGGGAATACTGTAGGTCGAAATGATGATCGGATGCTCGTCAGATGCTTCATAGATAGCTGGCAGCAGATAAGCCAGGGTCTTGCCGGATCCGGATGGTGCTTCCATCGCCAGGTGGCTCTCTTCACGGCTTATGAGATAGTCATGTATCAAATCCATCATCTCCAGCTGATGGGGGCGGACCTCATAATACTCTTTAAACAAGTCTTTCTTGGCCGCTAACTCTTCGGGATACTGTCTGTCTATGCGGTAGTTGGAGGAATCTAATGGCTCAGGCTCTTTCAAGGCTATGCCCTCAAAGTAGAAGCAGTCCTTCTTCTCATTCCGGTCCTGTTTATTTAAGATGAATTCAAAGAAATTTTCTGTTTGGAAAGGGTAAGTTTGAGCCAGCTGATGCAGACTGCGCAGGGTTAACTGCGGCAGAGTCTTGGCTTTATCTATCAATTTCAATAATAAGTGAGCTGTTGCTTCTGCATCTTCACCGGCATCATGAGCTTTATTTAAACCCAGATCGAGGGAATGGTTCAAGGCCTGCAGGCTGTAGGCGGCTTCCTGTGGTAAGAGGATGCGGCTGAGAATGACGGTATCGACAGCTGAGATCTGCAGTCTCTCATGACCGGCCTGCTCTAATTCATAATTCAGAAAATTAAAATCAAACTCGACATTATGAGCGACAAAGACACAGGAGTCTAAAAGCTGGGCGATCAAAAGAGCAACTTCTGAAAAGTAAGGAGCCTCCTCCACCATTTCATTCGTCACACCTGTCAATTGTTCGATTTCCGGAGCAATTCGGCGTTCTGGATTAATTTTAAATTCGATTGTTTCAGTCACTTTATTATTTTGAATAAAACTGCATCCAAACTGAATAATGCGATCTCCCTGTTTATAACTTGAACCCGTCGTCTCTAAGTCGACGACGGCAAATCTGACTGACTGCTTCACGTTAAACTCCTTTTTCTGCTACTGGTCTACTTATTCAGCTGCTCGATATGCCGGCGGCTGTAAGCGATTAAAACATCCCTGTTGTTTTCTAATTCTGATAAAAGTATTTTTTCTTCGAGTTCGTCTAAGAGATCCCCTACCCACCTGCCGGGCCGGTGCCCGCTCAATTCGAGCAGATCGTGGCCGTTGATGACAATCTCGTCTTTGCTTTTGATAGGTAATTCTTCATATAACTGTCCGGCCAGATCCAGGTCATAGCTGTCCTGAAGGCCTGAAACGAGGTATTCTGCATCTTCCACTGCCTGTTGTCCAGACTGGTAAAGATTCAGGGGTTTCCATCCATTCTGGTCTATTCTATCATATAAGGCCTGCAATGTTTTTTTACTTTGTTTCATTATTTCATTTGATGATTTCCACTTTTTCATGAAGCGGCCGAGATCTTGGGCGCTTAACTGGAGATAATAGCCAAGCAGGGTCCAAATCTGGACTTCGTTTTCTACCCGCAGAGGGAAGCCGGCCAGATTCCTTAATTCATCCTCTCTTTGAGCGAGCCCCGGGCAATAATTGTAAAGACCGGCTTCTACGAAGTTTAACAGGGCTTTGGGCATGGCTGAGCCCAACATCAACTTGACGAATTCGATATGAATACGCTCGACCGCTATTTTAGACAGCAGAGGAGCACTCTCCACGATGGCCTGGAAGGTCTTCTCTTCTATCACAAAATTTAACTGACTCTGGAAACGCAAGGCCCTCATGATTCTCAAGGCATCTTCATTGAAACGTTCAAAAGGGTCGCCGACCGCCCGGATAACTTTCTCATCCAGATCCTTGAGTCCTTGAAAGAAGTCCTTGATGACACCATTTTGATTCATGGCAAATGCATTGATGGTAAAGTCGCGTCTTTTCAAATCTTCTTCCAGTGAACGGACAAATGTCACTTCGTCAGGCCTTCTGTAGTCCTGATAGCCTGATTCGGTCCTGAAAGTCGTCACTTCATAAGGCTCCTTGTGGAAAAGTACCACGACTGTTCCATGCTGGATGCCCACATCGATAGTTTTTTTGAAAATATTTTTGACTTCCTCCGGAAAAGCACTGGTGGCTATGTCTATGTCATTAATCGGCTTACCCAATAAGGCGTCCCTGACACTTCCGCCAACAAAATAAGCCTCAAAACCATTTTTCTCAAAGGTATCTAAAATGGGCAAAGCCTCTTGGAATTTTTTATCTAATCGAATCCTAACTTCTTTATTCACAGTTATCCCTACTATTTTTTAATTTTCTTCAATTCTCTCAAAGCGATTTTTATCGCGGGTATTAAATTTTTCCATGACCAGATCAAAAGCTTCTTCCAGGTCAATATCTAAAGAATTGGCCATCGTGATCAGTACATAGAGAACATCACCCAGCTCTTCAGTCAAAGATTTTTCATCTTCGGTGTCTTTTTTTTGTTTTTCCCCGTAATAATGATTGATTTCTCTGGCTAACTCTCCTGTTTCTTCCGTCATCCGGGCCATCATGGCCAGCGGGCTAAAATAACCCACTTTGAATTGAGAAATGAAACCATCCACTTCTTCCTGCATCTCACGCATCGTTTTTGACATCTTAACCACCTGCCTTTATTCCATGATTTCATCTAAGTGACTCAGCTGCGAGGAGTATTCATAAAAATCTTCTTCATTGCCGGCTAGCAGTGCATCATCAATCTTATCCAGCAGCCGGTCCCTGTAAGCTCCGTAGGACAATTCATCCAGAGCCTCATGGACCCTTCTCTCTGTCCCTTCAGACACCGCGTCATTCCAGGTGTAATAAGGATTGTCCTCTAACACGGTGAGATACAGGTCGCTCTGCCAGGCATCAGGAAAGGCGATCTCGATATACCAATCATAATGCCAGTTGAGACGGATATCATGGAAAGCCTGTTCCGGGTTATGGAATATTTTGCCGTCCTTAAAGAATTGAAAATCAGGATAGTCGATACCTTTAGCCGTCATGATGACACCTCTGGGAGATCGATCTGCATTTTCTACGAAATGAATTTTATTTAATATAATTTCATGATTTTTTAAATAGCTGAGAATCCAATTAGCTGCTCTATGTTTGAGGCTGTGATTACTGAGAAACCAAGATATAAAGTCTTTTTTGTCTTGAACAGAAACTTCTTTTTTCATGCAGATTCTCCTTTACCTTTTAATAATCTGACAATTGTTCTTTCAACAGCTGCAGGTCTGCGTCTTGGGGATAGATGTCGAGCATGCTGTCCAAGATACTCTGAAGCCTGCCCCACTCTCCTTCATCACGCAGAAAATTCAAGTAGTCTTTATTAAATTCGAGTGATTCCTTTAAGGCAGGATAAACCTCGTCATAGGCCGTCTTAGCCTGGTCATACTCTTCATTTTTTTCATAGGCTCTTGCTTTAGCCCAGGTTATCAAGGGGTCAATCACCTGGAGGCTGTCGGCCTCTTCTGCCAGATCGATCACCCCTTCAAAGTCCTCCTGCTCCATCAAGAAGTCGATATACTGGATGCGCAGTCTGACATGCAGAGGATCCAGTTCTAAAGCTTTCTCAAAGAAAGCACCGGCCTGTTCCCTCTCGTCCAGCCGGGAATAAATGGAAGCTGCTAAATTAAACAATTCAGCATTGACCTGGTCATACTTGAGACCTTCGTCCACCGCCTCTTTGGCCCGCTCCAAATCTTTCCAGGTTAAATAGATCTTAGCCAGATAAGGATAAATAGAGGAATAGCTCGGATCCTGCTCTTTCACCTGGTCGAAATGTTTGAGGGCAGAATCGAATTCTTCATTTTGAAAATAAGTGACGGCCAGCTGGAAGTGAATATCCAGATAATCTTCCAGCTCTAAACTCATATGATAGAAGGAAATGGCTGTTTCAAAATCTCCGATGCTGCTGTGGGCCCTAGCCAGTCTAAAATAGATATTCGTGCCCGAAAAGAGCTCCATATCCCTCGCCAAAAGCTTGTCATAATAATGAATGGCTTCCAGAAACCGGCCTTGAGAAAAATAAAATTCAGCCAGGGCAAATTCCAGCACGGGATGCTCTCCCAGCAGATCGACAGCTTCCAGCAATTTACTCTCGGCAACTTCCACCAATTGATTGGCCTGGTATATATCAGCTTGTAAAAGTAAGGACCGGGGGTAGACTTCGCTGTTCGAATCGATCTGCAATAAATAATCAAAAGCTGAATCTTCTTCATCATTCTCAAAATGTATTTCAGCCAGGAGCAGTTTCAATTCATCGTTTTCTCCATAAACATTCAGCAGATATTCTGCCAGCTCCTTCAGATAATTGGTGAAACCCAGTTCATAGAGAGCATCTGCCAGGGCATAAAGATCTTCTATAGAATCTTCCTGCAGCGCTGAGTCAAAATAACTGTCAGCCGCTTCTAAATCATGGGCATGAATCGACTTGATCATCTCTTCTGATAAGGACATTAATCATCACTCCATCCGTCTATATTTTAGCACAATTTGGGGGTTAATGAATTATTCCAACATGAAAGGATTAAAAAAGAGTCGCTGTAAGCGACCCTCCTATGTTTTAAATAATTATTTTTTAGTTTTTAACTGCGTCTTTTAACCCTTTACCTGGTTTGAAAGCTGGAACTTTTGTTGCTGGAATTTGAATTTCATCACCAGTTTGGGGATTACGTCCTTTACGAGCAGCACGCTCACGTACTTCAAAAGTACCAAAACCAATAATTTGAACCTTCTCACCATTCGCTAAGTTCTCTTGAATAGCGTCGAAAACCGCTTCAACTACTGGAGTTGCATCTTTCTTAGTAGTATTAGTAGCATCTGCTACCTGGCTGATTAAATCTGCTTTGTTTGCCATATGTTGGTCACCTCCTACAGAACATCTTTTTAATATTCAAAATATATTTGAATAAGAACAAAATATATTTTCATTCCTTCATAAAAGATACCATATAAACGTTGTTATATCAACAATTTTATCGAACAATTTGGATTTGCCTTATCGGAGTTTTATTTATTTTTATTTCTAAAAATTAAACGCAGACTGGTACCCGTAAAATCAAAAGATTCTCTAAATTTATTGATGAGATACCTTTCGTAAGAAAAATGCACCAGCTCTTTATCATTGACAAAGATCAAAAAGGTCGGCGGTCCTACAGCTACCTGAGTCCCATAGTTGATGCGCAGCTTTCTTCCTTTATCAGCAGCCGGCGGGTTCAGGACGATCGCTTCCTGGATCACCTGATTCAGTACCGATGAAGGAATCTCTCGATGATTATTATCATGCACATACTCGACCATCGGCAGAATATCTTTCAATCCTTTTTTCGTCTTGGCAGATGTAAAAAGGATGGGCGCATAAGCCAGGAAGGTAAATTGCTGTCTGATATCACTTTCAAATTTCATCCGTGCTTTATGATCTTTAGAGGTCTGAGTGTCCCACTTGTTGACGATGAAGACGATACCCTTGCCTTCTTCATGAGCAATTCCCGCTACTCTCTTATCCTGCTCAACGATACCTTCTTCAGCATCGATGACGATGAGGATGACACTGGAACGGTCAATCGCCCGCAATGCTCTCAACACGCTGTATTTTTCTGTACTTTCATAAATCTTGCCTTTTTTACGGATTCCGGCGGTATCTATGATCGTATATTCCAAACCAGATTCCTCATCGACAAAGTTAGTGTCGATAGCATCCCGGGTCGTACCAGGGATATTGGACACAATCACTCGTTCTTCTCCTAAAATCGCATTGACGAGAGATGATTTCCCTACATTCGGCCGGCCGATTAAAGAAAATGAAATTTTATTCTCATCCACTGCTTCTTCATGTTCAGGGAATTTTGAGACGACGGCGTCCAGCACATCTCCTATCCCCTTGCCATGTTCGCCGGAGACAGCTAAAGGCTCTCCCAGACCTAGAGAATAGAACTCAAATATTTCGGCTTTTCTAGCCTGTGAATCTACTTTGTTAACTGCTAATATGACAGGTTTTTTCGACTGGAAAAGGATTCGGGCAATCTGCTCATCTAAATTTGTAACACCTGTCGTCACATCTCCTACAAAAACGATAACATCTGCCTCTTCGATAGCGATTTGAGCCTGAGCATAAATCTGCTGTTCAATCGGCTCATCTTCCAGGGTCAGTCCACCCGTATCGATGATATAAAATTCCTGCGAAAGCCACTCAGCTTTAGCATACAGACGGTCTCTTGTCACACCAGGCATATCATCGACGATAGCCAGTCTTTCTTCAGCAATTCGATTAAATAAGGTTGATTTCCCGACATTCGGGTGGCCAACCAAAGCCATAACAGGTAATGTCATATTTTTCACCTCCGCATGATCTTGCATGACATAAAAATACGGCTTGCGAGAAAGCTCTCAAGCCGTATAATATTGGATTTTTTTGAGAATTATTCAGAGTCATCCAGGTTTAATCCGGATAATTGATCTCCTAAAATATCACCGATGTTGAAGCTTGATTCAATTTCGGTATCTTGAGTTTGACGACTCTGTGGTCGGGATTGGTTTCCTCCGCCACGTTGGTTATTTTTAGGTTTATTACTCTGTTCTGCTTTTTCTTCTGGTGTAGGCTCTTCTAAAGCTTTCAAGCTTAATGACAGACGTTCTTCTTCTTCAGAAACTTCTAACACTTTTACTTGAATTTCCTGGCCTGCTTCCAGTACTTCATGAGGAGTGCTGATGTGACGGTGTGCGATTTGAGAGATGTGAAGTAAGCCTTCAACTCCAGGCTGAACTTCTACAAACGCTCCAAAGTCAACTAAACGTTTAACTTTTCCATCAACAACGTCGCCTTTAGAGATTTTTTCTTCAATACCATCCCATGGTCCTGCTAAAACTTCTTTACGAGATAATGAAATACGTTCTTTTTCCGGATCTACAGAAAGAACTTTAACTTCAATATCTTCTCCCACAGTTAAGTGGTCGGCTGGATTGTCTACATGCTCATGAGCAATTTCAGAGATGTGTACAAGCCCGTCTACTCCGCCTAAATCGATGAAAGCACCGAAGTCAACAATACGTGCTACTTTTCCAGTAACAACTTGTCCTTCTTCTAAGTTCTCAAGAGTTTCAGCTTTCTGGCTTTCTAGTTCTTTCTCTTGAATTGCTTTGTGAGATAAGATTAAGCGGTTTTCACTTGGTTCGATTTCTGTGATAACTAATTCTAATGTTTGGCCAACATAAGCAGAGAAATCTTCGATGTAATTTACGTCAACAAGTGATGCAGGAATAAATCCACGAACGCCACAATCTACTACCAGGCCACCTTTAACTACACGAGTAACAGGTGCTTCGATTGTTTCACCGTTGTTGAATTTCTCTTCGAGTTCTTTCCAAACTTTCTGTGCATCCACTCGTTTTTTAGATAATTGATAGCTGCCTTGTTCTTTATCTTGAATCTCTTTGATTACAACAACTTCAATTTCGTCTCCGACTTTAACAATATCGTTAACATCGTCATAGGGTTGAGCTGATAATTCGCGTGGGTGGATGACTCCCTCTTCACCACTTTGCAGCCCTACGATCACCTGACCGTCATCGTCAATTGTTAAAACTTCTGCTATGACAGTGTCTCCCACATTAACTTCATCTACGAAGTCCATTGCTTCAGACATTGAAGGTGTTTCATCTGTATTCTCGATAACAGAATCTGCTTCTTCTCTATCAAGTGTTTCTCTTGGTTCTACTTCTTCGTTTACATTCAAATCTTTTTCATTGTTCTCTGACATTATGTGTCCTCCTAAAGTGTACATTTGATATACATATTTTATTATACGTGACAATTTCAATTAAATCCACCATATACTTTAAAAAAATTAAAAATAGTTTAAGTTCTGCAATTACATGCTCAAATATTTTTTAATTTCTGATATGACCTGGTGGATTTCCATTTCTGTAGTGTCTATTATGATCGAGTCTTCGGCCGGTTTTAAGGGAGCTATTTCTCTGTTTCTGTCCTTAAAATCTCTTTCTTCCAGTTCTCTCTTGATTTCTTCAAAAGAGCTGTCGATCCCTCTCTCAAGATTTTCTTTATGACGTCGATGGGCTCTTTCTTCTACATCAGCGTCTAAAAAGAACTTAAAATCAGCTTGAGGCAGGACCACTGTACCGATATCTCGTCCATCCATGATAACGTTATTGCATTCCGCAAGCAAGCGTTGTCTATCGACCAATTCTTCGCGGATACTAGAGTGGGAAGCGACTTCTGATGCATGGTTGGTAACTTCACGTGTGCGGATATCTTTGGTCACATCTCTTTGATTGATATACACATGCTGCTTACCTTCCTGCTGCTTGAATGAGATATCCAGCCTGGATAATAAGTCATACAGTTCTTTTTCATCATCAAAAGGCACCTGATTTTCGAGGGCAGCGAGAGTCAGGCTTCTGTACATGGCTCCCGTATCTATATGAATATAATTTAATTCTTGGGCCAGGCATCTCGAGACCGTACTTTTACCAGAAGATGCCGGTCCGTCCACAGCTATAGTCACAAATTTTTTCATCATTTACCAACTTTCACTAAAAATCATATTATTCCGGAACGATTAATGTCGTACCTGGATGAATGGCTGTACCTGGAGTTATACCGTTCATTTCTGTTAACTCCTCCAAGCTGATTCCGTGGTTGACAGCGATTCGATATAAAGAATCTTTAGCTTGTACAGTATAGGTCCCTCTTCCTGCAGTTTCTGCTTCTGTTTCTGCTTCTGTTTCAGCTTGAGTCTCTGCTTCAGCCTGCTGGCTCTGTTGCTGGGCCTGGCTTGCTGCTGCAGCGGATTCAGCGGCTGCCCGGCTTTCTGCCGCAGCCTGCTCTTGTCGGGCAGACTCTGCTGCCGCTAAGGATTCAGCTTCGGATTGTTCTGCAAGTTGACGTGATTCTTCCTCTTGTTGAAGAGATCTTGATTCTTCTTCAGCAGATTTGGACTTTTCTTCTTCTTCGAGAGATCTTGATTCTTCCTCAGCCAGGCGGATACTTTCTTCTATACTTTCTTCATTACTGATTACTTCCACGCTGTTGGGGTCATTTTCAAATCGGTCATACGAGCGATTATTTAAATACCAGACATAAGCAACGGTCGTAATAATAATGATAAAAATAATGACGATAAAAACTGTGACTAAGTTATTCGGCAGTTTGTTGTCTGCTTTTCTTTTCCTGACACGGGAAGGAACCCCGTTGTCATTGAGGTAAGGCTCGTCACTGAATTGTTTAGACCACAAGGCCTGATTTTCTTCGACACCCTCTTCCTCATTGATTCCATCGGCTTCTTCAAAGCCGCCGGAAAGTTCTTCTTCGTCAAACTCATCATAGTCATCAAAATTTTCATCTAAATTTGTTGGGTTATTTTCAAAGTTGTCGGAGGCATCCGCATCTTTATTATTGTGTTGTTTATTGTTCACCACACACTCCCCCTTTCATAGTAAATACGATATACATTATATCATAGTTTTCCTTGACATTAACAGTTTATTTGTTAAATAAGACGCTTAAGATCTTTTCCCAGGAATCAGATCCTTCTACTTTTTTTTCATTTACTGTTTTTCTCAAAGAAACCAATTTTTCTATCAGATTTTCCTCACAGTTATCACAGCAGAGAGAATCTTCCTGCTCTATCTTTTCATCAAAATAAGCCAGTAAAAATGCTCTGCGGCATTCTTGAGTAGCAATATAGTGCATCATCATCTCTAACTGCCTTACTTTATTCAGCTGCCTCTCTTCGACCTTAGCACAGATTTCCTCCGCGCTGTGGCCGCTCTGCTTGAGAAAATAGACCATCCAGTGGCTGGGCGGCGCTTCTTTGAGAGGCTGGTTTTTCTGCCGGTAAAGCTGGTAAACAGCAGCTTCATCGATATATTCTTCCTCATGGAAGTAACGGTGGATCGATTCGTCCCCTTTTTCATATAAGAGGACGGCAAGGCTGTCCTGACCGTCCCTCCCCGCCCGGCCTGTTTCCTGCAGATACATCTCCGGTGAAGCCGGCAGATGGTAATGGATGATATAACGGATATCTGATTTATTGACTCCCATCCCAAAGGCTGATGTGGCACAGATAACATCGATCCTGTTTTGATCAAACTGCATCTGGATTTTATATCTGTCCTCGGCATCTAAATCTGCATGATAGGGCTGGGCATGAAGGGCTGTCTTCTCTCGTAAATATTCGGCGATCTCATCCGCTTTCTTTTTACTCGAGAAATAGATGATGCCCGGCCCCTGAAGCGACTCCACCAGTTGGAGAAGAGAGTCTTCTTTCCTGCCTGGTGCGACTTGACGGACGCTGTATTTGATATTGGGCCGGTCCACCGTATAGAAAATCTCTTTTACTCCATCGCTTTCTTCCGGAAACAAAGAAGACTGGATATCCTTTCTGACCGCCTGATTGGCAGTCGCTGTCAGAGCCATGGTCGTTGGATAATTTAATTTTCTTCTCACATCGCCCAGCATCAAGTATTCCGGCCGAAAATCCATCCCCCACTGGGAAATGCAATGGGCCTCATCCACCACGAACAAACCGATCTTCTGCTGACTCAATTTAGCCAGTACATAGTCCTGGAAGAGCATTTCCGGTGAAAGATAAATAAATTTATAGTCGGGCAGGTGGCTTAAGATATAATTTTTTTCCTGGCGGTCCTGAAAACTGGTGAGAGCCGCCACCTGTTTTTCGCCCTGTTGTTTCAGCTGAAAGACCTGATCCATCATCAAAGAAATCAGAGGGGAGACAATCAGAGTCAGGCTTTGATTGATATAACCGCTGAGCTGATAACACAAAGATTTACCTGTACCTGTCGGCAGCATGACCAAACTGTTTACTCCCTGGACTGCTGCTTCAACCGCTTCTCTCTGTCCCGGTCGGAAGTGATTATAATTGAAATACTGTTTAAGCTTCTTTTCTAGTTGAGTCATATTTATTTTGGATCTCCTCAATTTCGATCAGTCTATATTTGTAGAAAGGAAAAACCTTATCTTCCAGCTGATAGACGGACAAAAAGTCTTTATATTGCTTTTTTGAATGTTCGGACAAGTAGGCAAGGACCTGCTTTTTCTCTTCTTCATCGTAGAGGTGTGAAGTCACCCGGCTCCCCTGCAGAACAGCGATTTCCACCAGGTGATCACTGATGGTGCCCAGTTTGACCTGCCGTCGCAAAGCAACTTCCTCAGGACTTAATTTTTCTGCCAGGAGCTGCTTGGTTTCGTAGGCGGTCTTAGACAGGAGGCCGTAATTCTCTTGCCAGGCATGTTGGCGGACGGAATAAAAAAGCGGGCAGTGAAGCGGATGATCATCGACCAGCCGGAGAAGGCCGTGGATTTGATTGATCAAAAAGATTTTATCCCGGGATTTTTTACCCAGGAGCTGGCCTCTGGTCTGGCCGATCTGCGAGTGGCCGGTCAGCTGCCGACTGATGAGATCTGCCTGTTCTTTTTCCATCTGTCCCAGCAGATACACCCATTCCTCGTAAAAACGGTCGACCAGGTCTCTTCTTTCATGCTGATACAGCCACTTCTTCACCCAGAACTGCTGGGGAAGGGACTGGGTCATCGGGACATAATTTTTGTTGAGATAGGCTTTTTCAGACAGAACCTGGGTCAGCAGCTGAATCTTTTCCCAGAAATCTAAATCAAAAAATCCATAGAGGGACTGGTCAATCTGATCAGGATAGCCCGTCGAATCAAAGTAGCGGTCCACCCAGGAGCGTCCTGGATCTGTCAGGCGGAACCAGTCGCCTTCTTTTTCTACCAAGGCTCCCCTCTGGAGACTTTTTTGAATCACACTGTCGAAAGCAGCTCTTTCCAGCTGGGGAAACAGACCATAATAAGCGAGGGTCCCGTGGCGCAGGGCCTGAAACAAGGTAGAACCTGTCCTTTTCCCCTGGAGGATATGGAAAGTTTGTGCAGCTTTCAGCCCTTGTTTCTTGTCAAAAAGACTCAAAATAAAATAAATCGTTGATGTCTGCACGTCTCTTTCCTCCCTAAGTTTTCCTGTCTCTATCTTATCTCAAAAACAACAATTTTTTAATTTTTTCTCTTTATTTAAAAAGAGACAAGCGTATCTATCTCGATAGACACGCTTGCATATTATTTTTGTTGTTCAGATGATTTTTTTCAGCTGGCTTTACGTGGAGCATATTGTTTTTCGATCCAAGGTCTCATAACTTTCCAAACGGCGAAGAAGACCAGCGACACGATGAGTCCTTTAGCTATATTGAACGGGATAACAGCTCCTACTAAGTAATCTCTCATCGGCCCGACATCGAAGTTCATGACCGCTTGATAGACAGGTACTAGAACAAAGTAGTTCAAAAGTGAAAGAACAGTTGTCAGAGATAAAGCCCCGCTTAAACCGGCACCGATCTGCGAGAGTTTATTGCTGCCCCATCTTTTCAAGGTGAAATAGATCGGCAGTGTCAAAGAGACAGAGGCGATGAAAGCAGCGAAGTCTCCAATTGGAATGCCCCCTTCACCTGCTGTAAAGAGATAGTGCATGAAGGAGCGGAGAAAGGCAATCAATACTCCCCCTACTGGACCGTAGGCAAACATTCCCAGTAAGATTGGAATATCTCCGAAATCCATTTTTAAGAATGGAACGGCAGGAATGATGGGGAATGAAAAGAATGAGATGATTAGTGATGCTGCGGCTAAAACAGAAACACCGACTAATTTTTGCGTGCGACTTTGTCTTTGGTACATGATTCTAATCCTCCTATGTCATCCAACACCAGGGAGGAAGTATTTAAAATGAAAAAGCTCAAAAAGCGAGGGCTTTTTGAGTAGGTCAAATAAAGGTTCTTTATTTGAATATTACTTAAATACTTCTACTCTTCTTTATACTTGACTATACAATCGGTTTTGGAATTTCACCAAATCAACCAGCACCGCTGGGTCGTAGACTTTACTACCGGTCGGGAATTGCACCCTGCCCTGAAGATGATTTATTTTATTATGACTACATAGTAGCACACTTCCTTTTAATAAGCAACTTTTTATCTATTATTTTTTTTAACAAGTATCATTTCAGTTGATTAAAAATGCTAATTGTATGATAATGAAAGCGTAAACAAAAAAAGGAGTGTTAGTGAAGAATGAATAATGATCAGTTAGAAAAAATGAAGAATAGCCCAGGTTTCGTTGCAGCGTTAGACCAAAGTGGAGGGTCGACACCTAAAGCTTTACGTAATTACGGTATTGAAGAATCGGAATACGACTCTGAAGAGGAAATGTTCGATTTAGTTCATCAGATGAGAAGTCGTATCATTACTTCGCCATCGTTTACTTCAGATAAAGTAATCGGTGCTATCTTGTTTGAACGCACAATGAACAGCAAAATTGACGGGAAATATTCTGCTGATTACTTATTAGATAAAGGTATCGTACCTTTCTTAAAAGTGGATAAAGGGCTGGAAGATGAAGAGAACGGCGTTCAGTTGATGAAAGAAATCACTGAGCTGGATGAGTTATTAAAAACAGCTAAGGAACGTAATATCTTCGGAACTAAGATGCGTTCTAACATCTTATCTTACAATGAAGAAGGTATCCGTGCGAACGTCGACCAGCAGTTTGAAATCGGTAAACAGATCCTTGATGCAGGATTAATGCCTATGCTGGAGCCGGAAGTTAACATCCATGCCGAAGATAAAGCTAAAATCGATGCATTAGTGATCGAAGAAATCTTAAAACACTTGGATCAGCTGGATGATGACCAGTCAGTGATGCTGAAACTAACGATTCCAACTGAAGAAGATGCTTACAGAGAATTAATTGACCACCCTAAAGTTGTCCGTGTGGTTGCTTTATCAGGCGGATACTCAACTGAGGAAGCCAACGAAAAACTAGCTGAAAATCCTGGTTTAATCGCTTCATTCTCACGTGCACTATTACAGGACTTAAATGTTGACCAGACAGACGAAGAGTTCGACAAAGCTTTAGCTGATGCTATCGACAGCATCTACGAAGCTTCAATCAAATAAAATTATCCCTATAAAAATAGAACGGAAAAAGCTGCCTGTTGTTTTTACATAACAGGCAGCTTTTTTTAGACTTCTCTCAAAGCGGTTAGTTCATCACCCGTCAGCTCGCGGAACTCCCCTGCTTCCAGGTCTGCCAGTTCCAGCGGACCGTAGCTTGTCCGCTGCAGTTCGACGACGGAATGACCGACAGCTTCAAGCATTCTCTTGACTTGATGGTTTCTTCCTTCGTGGATCGACAGAGAGACGAGACTTCTGGCAGGATTCTTCCAGGTTCTCAAGAGCTCGGCCCGGGCAGGAGCAGTCAGGCCGTCTTCCAGTTCAATGCCCTGTTCGAGTTTGTCGATTGCGCTCTGGTCAACATGACCCAGCACTTTAGCTTCATAGGTTTTGACGACTTCAAAACTGGGGTGCATCAATTCATGGGTCAATTCACCGTCATTGGTCATGAGGAGGAGGCCGGTCGTATCATAGTCCAGTCTTCCGACAGGATACACCCGCTCCGGTACTTCGATGAAATAATCAGCCACAGTCGTCCGCCCTAATTCGTCGGCCAAGGTACTGATGACCTGGGCCGGCTTGTGAAAGAGATAGTAAACTTTTTCTTCTGTGTTGATGATTTTACCATCCACTTCGATTTCATCGGCAGGAGAAACTTTCGTTCCGGGACTTTTGACGATTTCTCCGTTTACCTTCACCCTGCCCTGGGATATAATCTCTTCGGACTTTCTACGGGAGGCTACTCCTGCATGTGCCATCACTTTTTGTAATCTTTCCATCACTTTCCTCTACTTCTCCTCTCTCACTATCTGAAATGAATCATATAAAATATGTTTGTTTTCCTGGTCTTCAATGAGAAAAATGTCAGACAGATCATCTAAAGAATGTAGACCGAAAACATCCAGAAAAGCAGATGTGGTGCTGTATAAGATCGGTCTGCCCGGCGCATCCAGGCGCCCGTCTTCTTTGATCAGATCATGGAGCAGAAGCTTTTGAATCGGACCTGCAGAAGAAACTCCTCGGATATCTTCGATATCCAGACGGGTCACCGGCTGCTTGCAGGCAATGATAGCCAGTATTTCTAAAGCTGCCTGGCTCAGCCGGCTGCTGTAAGAAGACTGGGCATATTTTTCTATGAGGGAGCTGTATTCTGGGCGGCTGGCTAATTTATAAGTGCCTGCAGTAAAGATGACCTGCAGGGCTGAATCTCTTTCATCCAGCTCCTTCTGCAGGGCTTCTAAGCCCACAGTGAGACTTGCTTCATCTTGTTCCAGGAGACGAGTCAGATCTTTTAAGCAGAGACCTTCATCGCCTGCCACAAATAAAAGGGCTTCGATCTTTCCCGCATGTGAATCTTTATCCATGATGACTGTCACCACCTATATACTTCAATAAAATATCTTCTGCAGGGTCTGCCTGAAAGGCCTGGATGACCCGCTGCTTGATCAATTCCAATAAAGACAAAAAACTCACTACCAGGTGGGAATGATGAAGAGAGTCGATACACTCTGAAAAATAGAGCGACCGTTCCGGAGCAGCTTTGACTTTACCCTCGATATCCATCATCTTACCCTCTATCGAAATTTCCTCGGCATCGATCAGGGAATCTGCCGGATGCATCAGCTGATAGCGGCGCTGGGCCCTTAAAAAAGCCTGATGCAGCCGGTCAGGATCTATGCTGCCGGATTCCAAAGGAACCTTTTCATTATAATGACTCAGGTCACTGGGTTCTTTAGTATAAATTGATTGTCTTTTCTCCTGCCTGCCTTTCAGCTGTTCAGCGACATCTTTGTAGAACTGATATTCCACCAGCATATCCGTGAGCGGCTGTCTCGGGTCATAAATGTCCTCTTCTTCGACAGACTGCGGATCTATTCTCGGAATCAGCCATTCACTTTTTATGGCCATGAGAGTAGAAGCCATGACTAAAAATTCTCCGGCCAGTGACAACTGCTGGTTTTTCATTTCTTTGATATAGGAGACATACTGATTGGTCACTTCAGCGATGGGGATATCATAGATATCTACTTCTAATTTTTTGATTAAATGCAAAAGAAGGTCGAGAGGACCTTCAAAGTGTTCTAGTTTTATTTCCAAATGATTTGACATAGTATCCTTATCCATTAGAGACACGGCTTTGGTGCCACTCAAGTACAAAATCTTTAGTTTCTAAAGTACTCGTGATGACCTGGTCACTGTAAAGGTCCTGCAGATCATCCAGCATTCTAAGTAAGTAGCCTTCATCACGGTAAGAGGGATTCAGCGTAGCTACGCGGATCAAGATCAACTGGTCTTCCGTTTCTTCGATACCTAATAAGCCGATATAGTCACTGTTCATATCTTCTTTATATAAAAATAGTCTGCGGTCGTCTTCCTGGTCGTACCAGTCCAGAGTATCTAAAATATCCTGAGTCGATTGACAGGCAGCCGAATAGGAGAGCAAGCCCATCGCTATTTTATTACTGCTATCAGTTTTCGTTTGGGTCAGCATACGCGCCTCCATTTCTAACTTCATTACTCAAGCACCTACTATACCATAGTTGGATGTCTCTTTCCATCAGGATCTAGGATGATACTTATTATATTCCTCGGTCAGCCGGTCTTTAGACAGCTTGGTATAAATCTGTGTGGTAGAAATATCGGAATGCCCCAGAAGTTCCTGGACAACTCTTACATCGGCCCCATTCTCTATGATATGGCTGGCAAAGGAATGCCTTAAGGTATGGGGGGAGATATTTTTATCGATTCCTGCTTCTCCTGCCATCTTCTTGATACTCTTCCAGACCCCCTGCCTGGTCAGGGCCTCTCCCATATAATTCAAGAAAACCTGAGGAACTCTTCCGCTGTTTTTCTCGGCTAAAAGAGGCCTGGCTTCATCCAGATAGCGCAGCAGCCATTCTTTGGCGACAGATCCCAGGGGAATCATCCGCGACCGGCTGCCCCTTCCAAGTGTCTGGATAAAATCCATCTCCAGATGCAGGTCCTCCAGGGACAAGTCGATCACTTCACTGATCCGCATCCCTGTGGCATACATCACTTCCAGGAGGGCCCGGTCACGCTGACCCAGGGGTGTCGAAGTATCCGGCACTTCCAGCAGGTCCTCTACTTCTTCCAGGCTGATGATGTCAGGCAGGCTTTTCTGCTTTTTAGGCGGATCAATATACTGCATCGGGTCTTTGCGAATGATCTCTTCCCGGCTCAAATAGTCGAAATAGCCCCGCAAACTGGATATCATCCGGATCAAGGTGTTGTTTGACCTGCCGTTCTCTTTGAGATAGTCTAAAAAATTTAAGAGGTCATAGCGGTCCACTTTTTGGACAGGACCCAAATGGTTTCTTTCTAAATAATCATTAAATTGAAGGAGATCTCTCTCATAAGAAATAACGGTATTGTGTGAACGTTTCTTTTCGTTTTTTACATAAGTGAGATAGTTTTCAATTTGTTCTTCCATGATGAATTCTACTCTTCCGCCTCTTCGGTTTCAATCTCTCTAATCAGATGAGTATAGCCGTCTTCCTGTTTGACGATTCCCATCTTCATCAAGCGGCCGACCGAGCGTTTGAACTGCCCCTTGCTGATACCGAAGAAGTTCTGGATCTCTTCAGGCTTACTTTTATCCGTATAAGGAATCTTCTGGCCCGATGATCTCTTCAAGACTTGATAAATTAAAGCGGCATCCTGCTCGAGAACTTCATGGGCACGCGGAAAGAGTGAAATGTTGACGCTTCCCTCCGGATGGACGACGATGATTCTTCCTTCGATTTCCTCACCCAGTCTCGGCTCTCTTGGACGTTCATTCGGGTGGATAAAACCTAAAAATTTCTGGTCGGTCAAGACATAGGATCCCGCCACCTTGGTAGAATAGACGACACCTGTCACATCATCATTGTGATTTTCCGGCTTCGCCCGTCTACTCTGAGCAACGATGAGGCTTTCATCTGCAATCTTACCCCACATACGATTTTGGTTGTCTACCGTCAGTTCAATATATAATTTGCAGCCTTTATCGGGCCAGATGTGAGTTTCTAAAGGAAGGTCGTCCAGAGAGACGACTATATCTTTATCTTCCAGGCCGATATCCACGAAGACTCCCAGGTCACGGCGGGACTTGATTACCTCTCCCCAGCCGTATTTACCTACTTGAATCTCCGGCGGATTGACGGTCATCTTGTATTTGTCATTTCTATTGATATAGACAAAACCCTGCACCGTATCTCCGATTTCAGCATCGACCGGCTCATTGACTTCATAAGTAATTCCTGACTTTTGGACATAGGTTTTTTTATCCGTCTTTTCTGTGACGATCCCCGTCACAACGTGTCCTAATTCTTCTATCATTTTTTACACTCTCTTCTAAATAGTTTTTGCTTTTCCAGCATACACAATTCCACGGCGGGAATCTAAAGTAATTAATTGGTTGTCTTCGATAAGCTTGGTGGCATCTGCAGCCCCGATGATCAAGGGCTTGCCTAATTCTAAAGCCATAATGGCCGTATGACCGGTCAGTCCGCCTTTTTCAGCGATGATTCCTGAACATGTTTTCATGGCCGGCAGGTATTCACGGTCCGTCGATTTAAGGACGAGGATGCAGTCTTCAGCTGCTTTCTGCTGGGCTTCATCAGCATCTTTGACCACCCGTGCGGTTCCTGTCACGGCCTTGCTTCCGATGCCCTGGCCCTGGAGAATCTGCTGGTTAAGAGTTTGAATACGCATCAAGTTGGTCGTTCCGGGTTCGCCTATCGGAACTCCCGCTGTCGTGATGAACATAGTGCCCGGTTCAACATAGCCGTATTCTTCGACTAATTCTGCGGCAGCCTGGAACATGTCATCCGTAGATTCCGGCAGTTCTGTCACGATCGCCTGGGTGCCCCATAAAAGAGACAGGGTCCGGGCCACTTCTTTCGTAAAGGTGATCGCCACGATCTGAGCTTTGGGTCTATACTTAGCAATCATGCGGGCAGTATAGCCGGAATCCGTATTGGCTACGATAGTCGTGATTGCCAGATTTTTAGCGGTATGTGCCACCGCCTGGCCGATCGCCTCGGTCATATCCTGCCGGTCGAAAGAATCGGTATATTTGCGGTTGGAATAATCGATCGCTTCTTCGGTACTCAAGGCGATGCGGTGCATCGTCTCTACAGCTTCGACCGGATATCTGCCGGAGGCTGTTTCACCCGACAACATGACGGCATCTGTCCCGTCGTAGATCGCATTGGCTACATCATTTGCTTCTGCCCGGGTGGGTCTTGGATTCCACTGCATAGAATCCAGCATCTGGGTCGCTGTGATGACAGGCTTGCCTGCCCGGTTACTTTTCAAGATCAGCTCTTTTTGCACGATCGGTACTCTTTCGGGAGCTATTTCTACACCTAAGTCTCCGCGGGCAACCATCAGGCCGTCTGCGACACTCAGAATATCATCGATATTATTAACACCTTCCTGATTTTCTATTTTGGGAATGATGCCGACATGCTCATGATTGGTATGCTTGAGTATTTCACGGATTTCCAAGACCCCTTCTGCACTCCGGACAAAGCTCGGTGCGATGAAATTTACCCCGTTAAATAAACCGAAATGGATATCTTCATAATCCTTCTCGGTCAGATGAGGCAGCTGAAGATTCATCTGGGGAATATTGACACCTTTTTTATCCCGGATGATCCCCTGGCTTAAAGCGACCGTATGGATGAGCCCTTTCTCCCTGTCCAGGTCCTTTACTTCCAGTTCAATCAAGCCGTCATCAATCAAAATGTGAGTTCCGACTTCGATTTCATCGATGAGGTCAGAATAGGTCACAGAAAACATTCCTTCTGCTCCCAGCACTTCTTCCATGCTGATGACGATTTCATCATCGACTTTAACCTCGAATTCACCGTCCTGCATCTTATGCGTTCGTATTTCAGGTCCCTTCGTATCGAGCATGATACCGACCCATTTACCTTTAATTTCCTCGGCTTTTCGAATATTTTGGATCGTCTTTAGGTGGGACTCGTGATCACCATGAGAAAAATTTAAACGGGCAACATTCATCCCTGCATCGATGAGCTGGCACAGTGTCTCGACATCGTTACTGACCGGACCAATGGTACAGACAATTTTAGTTTTACGCATAATAGTGCTCCCTTCTCTTGTATAACTTCTTAATTTTACCATTTTTGACGGGAAATGTCCCTGCTATTTGGTCAGAGCTACGTTCTTTTCACCCAATAAATCCTCCAATAAAGCCAGACTTTGGTCATTGGCCTTGATCCAGAGATGCCTTTTCAGCCGGACAGTTTTTTTACTGTCCTCAAAATGAATGTAGACAGGTGTATAACCAGGAAAACGTTTGATAATCTGCTCGATTCGAAAGGAAAGGTCTTCCTGAAAAGAGCTCACCCTCAAGAAGAGCTGACAGGCGGTCATCTCATGGTGGATTTTTTCTGCATCCTCCACCTGAGCGACCTGCACACTCCAGGCACCTTTTCTCTGTTCAATCTTACCAAGAATCTGGTAAGTCTTCCCTCTTTCTATCTCTTTGATATATTGTCGGTAGACTCGGGGAAAGAGGGTCAGGGAGATAAAGCCACTGGGATCTGACGCCGTCACAAAGGCCATAGGTTCGCCGTTCTTCGTCTGAATTCCTTTGATATTGTGGACAGTCACGAGAAGACGGGCAGTGAGGCCGGGCCGGCCTTCCGCTATATAGCGGATATCATTAGACAGTCGCAGAGCCGCATACTCTTCACTGGGATGGTCGCTGAAGATGAAGTCTGTATGCCCGTATTCCTGTTCTATCTTTTCCAGAATCGGCCGGTCTTCACTTTCGATATAGTGCGGGCTGAATATTTCACCTAAAGTGGCGGTAAAACGGCCGCTTTCTATATTAGTCAAAATACTCTCGATCGACTGAAGCAGCGTACCGCGGTTTTGTCTGAATTCATCAAAAACACCTGTCTGGATCAACAGTTCCAGCTGCTCGGGGATGAGAAAGTTTTCATCTATTTTCCGGCAGAAATCAATGAAATCTTGGTAAAGTCCCTTTTCATAACGACTGGAGATGATCTCTTCCGCAAAGCCGCGTTTCAGCTGCTTAATCTGGCTGAAGCCCAGACGTATTCCCTCTGAATCTCTGTAGTAATTGCGGTAGGAGCGGTTGACACTCGGTCTGAGTATCTTGATTCTTTTCTCTGTCAATTCTTTAAGATAAAGTTCTTCTTTCTGGCTGGACGCAGACCGCAGGACAGCTGTATAGAAGGCCGGCGGGAAATGGGCCTTCAGATAAGCCAGCTGGTAGGCGATCTTAGAATAAGCAACCGCATGGGAGCGGTTGAAACCGTAGTCCGCAAAACGTTCGATCAAGAGATAGACGTGCTGGGCTTCTTCCTGGCTGTAGCCATTGGCCATGGCCCCTGTCAAGAAGCGCTCCCGCTGTTCCTCTAAAATGTGTCGGTCTTTTTTACTGATAGCCCGTCTGAACAAGTCCGCCTCTCCCAGAGAGTAACCGGCAAACTGCTGGACGATACGCATAATCTGTTCTTGATAGATGATAATGCCATAGGTCCGCTCTAAAATGCCTCTTAAATCCGGATGGAGATAGTCGACCTCTTCCTCCCCCTTTTTCCGGCTGATATAGGAGCTGATCTCATTCATCGGTCCCGGCCGGTAGAGGGCGATGACCGCAACGATATCTTCAAATTCTGTCGGCTGCAGGCGGCTGAGCACCCGCTTCATCCCGTCCGATTCAAATTGGAAAATACCATTGGTATCTGCTCTTTGAAAGATTCCAAAACTCTCTTCATCATCGAATGGAATCCGGCTGATCTCAAAGTCAGGCTGCTCCATCCGGGAAAAATAGAGGGCATCATTGAGAATCGTCAAATTTTTCAAACCCAGAATATCAAACTTGAGTAAGCCCAGGGTTTCCAGATCGTCCATGGCATACTGAGTCTGCATCAGGTCATTGATGCCTCCCTGGAGGGGGACGATTTCGGTCAGGGCCTGGTCGCTGATCACGATACCGGAGGCATGGGTAGAGATATTTCTAGGCAGCCCTTCTATCTTGACGGCGATGCGGTAAATGAACTGGTTGAAGGGAGAAGCTTTGATCCGCTGCACAAAGTCTTTCGATTCTTTCTGGGCTTCTGCCAGGCTGATCTTGGGCTTGGACGGAATACTTTGTGACCAGGCCGATAATTCTTCCTGGGGCAGCCCGAAAACCCGGCCGGTATCGCGTACCGCCTGCTTGGCACCCAGGCTGCCGAACGTCACGATTTGAGCGACGTGGCTGGAACCGTAGCGCTTTTGGATGTAGTCCAGGATGATCTGCCGCTTGTTATCCGGAAAATCCAGGTCGATATCCGGCGGTGAATAACGCTCGCTGTTGAGAAAACGCTCGAAAATCAGATCATATGCAATCGGATCGACATCGATGATATCTAAAGCATAGGCGACAAGAGATCCGGCAGCAGAACCCCGGCCCGGTCCTGTCTGTATCTTTTGATTTTTGGCAAAAAGCATGATGTCCCAGACGATCAGAAAATAATCAGAAAAGCCCATCTCTTCGATGACACCGAGTTCTTTTTCCAGCCGGCTGACATAGTCCTCCCCGGTCAAACCTTTCACCTGCAGGCCTTCATAACTTTTCTCGACGAGCAGTTGATGGCTGCTCTTGCCGTCTGGTGCATGAAATTTAGGCAGGCGTTTTTCATTCAAAGGCAGGTCCAGCTGGCAGGCGGCTGCCAGCTTCTCCGTCTCCTGGACAGCTTCGGCC
This sequence comes from uncultured Atopococcus sp., assembly GCA_964437675.1. Taxonomy (GTDB): domain Bacteria; phylum Bacillota; class Bacilli; order Lactobacillales; family Carnobacteriaceae_A; genus JAUNQW01. The sequence continues at coordinate 37,497 of CAYTHW010000003.1, forward strand.
AAACCTGCCTGCAGATAACCTGATTTTATCTCGGCGATTTCATCCAGGGCAAATTCATGAGGAATTTTTTGAAGCTCTCTGCGCTCCTGATAATCCAACTGACTTTTGTCCTGGATGGCCTGCAGGACGAGCCGGGCATCCAGATCCTGTTTTTTCTCATAGGAAAAATGATCAAAGGCAAGCAGGGGATGGCCCGCTTCTCTGACTTCGGGATGACGGGAGAGCAGCTGGAGATCTATCCCCAGATAAACCGGCTGCTTAACAGCTGAAAGAAGATCCATCACCGGGCGGAAATCCTGGCAGGGAGTTTCACCCACCTGGGTAGTCTGGAGAGCAAAAACGAGGATCAAATCCTCACTTTTTTTCAAAACATCCTGGAGGGATAAACTTGTTTCACCCAGCTGGCAGGCATTGACCAGGGCCAGCAGTTGCTGGTAGCCCCGGTAGTTTTTTGCATAACAGAAGCAGTCCAGCATCACACTGCCGTCAGCCGTCAGCCGGCAGGTCAAGGAGGAGCCGATGACCGGATTAATCTCAGAAGCTCTCATCGTCTGATAAAAATCGATGCAGGCATACATCACCTCATGATCACTCAAGGCAATGGCAGGCAGGTCATTCTCCACTGCATAATTTTTGATGTCCTCCACCATCAAGGTACTTTGGAGCAGACTATAGGAGCTGCTGATATTTAATGGTATATAGTTCATAGCCTTCCCCTTTCTATCTATCCTAAAATCAAATTGTTACTCCCATTATATTCTATTTAAGATGGTTTATACAGATTTTATCTATCGAGCCGCCTGTCCCGGATGAAAAGCTGCCTGGGTACGAAAAAAAGCCCGGTCCACAGCTAGTTTGCACTAGATATTGATCCCGAGCTTTTTTGAATGATATGATTAAATTATTTTGCTTTGTTGCGAGAGTCTTTTTCACGAATACGAGCTGAACGTCCTTGACGGTCACGTAAGTAGTATAAGCGTGATCTTCTAACGCGTCCACGACGTGTCACTTCGATTGTTTCAACACGTGGTGAATGTAGTGGGAAAGTACGCTCTACTCCAACACCGTTTGAAATTTTACGTACAGTATAAGACTCCCCGATACCAGAACCTTGGCGTTTGATAACAACACCTTCAAAGATCTGAATACGTTCACGGTCGCCCTCAACGATTTTAGCGTGTACACGCACGTTGTCCCCAGCACTGAAATCTGGAAGATCGCTGCGAAGTTGTTCTTTAGTGACTGCATCAATTAATGGATTAATCATTTTCTCTTTCTCCTCCTGACATCTACTCTTAAAGATTTACTTTAGCGGAATAGTGTTTATATGAGTTTAAACTCACCATATTAAACTAACAAATCTGGCTCTGTTTGTAAAGCTATTTATTTATTTTTTTCAAATTCTTTTAACCATATTTTCTGCTGACCGCTGAGCTCGATGCCCTCCAGTAAATCGGGCCGGTAGAGGTAAGTCCGTCTTAAAGACTCCTTATCCCGCCATTCTTCGATCAGGGCATGGTTACCGCTGGTTAAGACTTCCGGCACCTTCATCCCTCGGAATTCAGCCGGGCGTGTGTAGTGAGGATGTTCGAGCAGGTCATCAGAGAAGGAGTCGAACTGGGCCGACCCTTCATTCCCCAAGACCTCCGGCAGCAGACGGACGATGGCATCGCTCATCACCATGGAAGGAAGCTCTCCGCCGGTCAAGACATAATCCCCGATAGAGATATGATCAGTGGCGAGCTCCCGAATTCTTTCATCGAAGCCTTCATAGTGGCCGCAGATGAAGACGAGATGGTCTTCTTCTGCCAGTTCCTGAGCCAGTTTCTGGTTAAAGACCTGGCCGATGGGATCGACCATGATGATCCGCGGCTCAACACCCGGCAGACGGTCCAGATTCTCAACCGCTGCATAGATAGGTTCCGGTTTCAAGAGCATCCCTGCTCCGCCACCATAAGGGGTATCATCGACGATCCGGTGTTTACCGATGCCGTATTGTCTAAAATCGATACAGGAAAAGTCCACATGTTCATTTTCTATGGCCCTTTTCATAATCGAGGTACTCAAAAAGCCGTCAAACATCTCTGGAAACAAGGTGATAAAATCAATCTTCATCGGTTTCCAGCCCCTCAGGAATCCGGACGACCACCCGGCCGGCCTGCACATCCACGCTCTTGACTACATCTTTGATGATAGGAAGCAGCAGATCTTTCTTCTGTTCTCTCTTAACCACCCAGACATCGTTGGATGCCATCGTCTGGACTTCTTTGATCTCTCCGATACGGTTACCGTCTTCATAGACTACATCCAGACCGATGATTTCATGAATATAAAAGCTGTCCTCTTCTAAACTGGACTGCTGGTCTTCTTCTATGAATAAATCGCGGCCTACCCAGTCCAATACGTCATTGATATTGGTATAAGATTCAAAAGTAAGCAAATCAAATTTTTTGTGAACACGGTGGCCGGTGACGACCAGGGGCAGATAGCTGCCGTCAGCTTCTTCCAGATAAAGGGTATTGCCCGCTGAAAACCGTTCATCAGGGAAATCCGTCATATTAATGACACGGACTTCACCCTTGATACCATGCGTATTAACAATCTCTCCAACTTTTACATAATCTGTCATCTTTACCTCTTTTCTCTTCGAAAAACAATAAAATAAGAGGCCGCGCGAAAAAGCAGCCTCTCACCTATCTTAATCATCAATAGTTAAACGAATACGTTTAGGAGCATCAATCTGGATGCTGTATAAAATGGTACGCATGGCCTTAGCGATACGTCCTTTTTTTCCGATGACACGCCCCACATCTTCAGGATTGACTGATAAATGATAATCGTAAAATTCATCAGTTTCTTCCATCTGGACTGAGATATCCTCTGGTCGGCTAACAAGTGGCGATACCAATGTGTGAATAAAAGATTCCATTTCTTCCATTTTAGTTATACGTCCTTTTACTAGTTGATCATTAAATTATTTAGCGTTTCTTTCATTATGGAATTTTTCCATAATTCCAGCTTGTGATAATAAAGCACGAACGGTATCAGATGGTTTAGCACCATTGCGTAACCATTCCATGATATCTTCTTCATTTAATTTCACTTCTGCCGGCTCAGTAGTCGGGTTGTATGTTCCCACGTTCTGGATAACTTTCTCAGATTTAACAGCTGAGCGTGAATCCTGAACAACTACACGGTAAAAAGGTCTTTTCTTAGATCCTTTACGTTGTAAACGAATTTTAACTGCCATGTTTTCACCTCCACATTTATTCGACTTTTAGAGTATAGCAAAAGTTTTTTGCCTTGTAAAGTTTTTTTCTTTACACTTTATCTTTTTCTTCTGATTTTTTTCTTTTTACGTCTTTTTCTTTGATTCTGCTGGCTACCTGAAGGGGCCGCGCCTCCGCCGAAGAGGTCTCCCAGGCCGCCCAGATCTCCCAGACCCGGCATCTTTTTGCCCTTGCCTTTACCTTTACCTCCAGGCTTATTAGAGAGCTGGTTCATCATTTTTTCCATCTTGCCGCTGCCCTTGCCCCCGGTCATCGAGCCCATCATCTTTTTAGACTCATTGAACTGCTTGATCATGCCGTTGACTTCCGTCAGGCTGCGTCCTGAACCCGCTGCAATTCTTCGACGGCGGCTTTGAGAGATGATATCCGGATTGGTACGTTCTTCTTCTGTCATGGAATAGATGATCGCTTTCGTCCAGTCCATCTGCCCGTCATCGAGATCCAGATCATCGATGCCCGGAATACTGCTGAGTCCCGGGATCATTTTGATGATGTCCTGCATCGGACCCAATTTCTGCACCTGATCCATCTGGGCAAGGAAATCATTAAAATCGTAAGTCTGCTCGCGCATCTTCTCAGCCAGAGCTAAGGCTTCTTCTTCAGAAACTTCCTGCTCTGCCCGCTCGATCAGGGTTAAAATGTCCCCCATCCCTAAAATCCGGTCAGCCATACGATCCGGGTGGAAAGGCTCCAAATCCGAGAGTTTTTCCCCTGTTCCGACGAATTTGATCGGTTTATTAGTGACAGAAGAGATTGAGAGTGCCGCCCCTCCACGGGTATCCCCGTCCAGCTTCGTCAAGATGACACTGGTGATGTCCAGCAGTTCGTCAAAAGAGGAAGCAACATTGACGGCATCCTGACCCGTCATGGCATCGACAACCAGGAATATTTCATCCGGCTGGACACTGGACTTGATAGAAACCAGCTCTTCCATCAGTTCCTCATCTACATGAAGACGTCCGGCCGTATCGATGATGACCAGATCATGTTTATCTTCTTTAGCTTTCTGAAGTCCCTTTTCAGCAATTTCAACCGGGCTGACCTGGTCTCCCATCTCGAAGACAGGGATATCCAGCTGCGAACCCACTGTCTTCAGCTGGTCGATAGCCGCCGGGCGATAGATGTCTCCTGCGACCAGCAGAGGTTTTTTCTTTTTATGTTTACGTAAGTAGTTGGCCAGCTTACCGGCTGTGGTCGTCTTACCTGACCCCTGCAGACCGGTCATCATGAAGACGGTCGGTTCTTCCGTTTCAGAAAAATTTAATTCCTGTAACTCCCCGCCCATCAATTCAGTCAGTTCATCGTTTACGATCTTGACGACCTGCTGGCCGCCTGTTAAAGAACCCAATACTTCTTCGCCTTTAGCTTTCTCCCGAACATTGCCCACAAACTCTTTGACAATCTTAAAATTCACGTCCGCTTCAAGTAAGGCGAGGCGGACCTCCCGCATCACTTCATCAATATCCGCCTCTGTGACCTTACCTTTTTTACGTAAGACCGAAAAGGCGTCCTGCAAGCGACTTGTCAAACCTTCAAATGCCATGGTTAATCCCTCTATTCTCTAATCTTAAATTGATTCAAAATAAATTTTAATTTTTTATCTTCCGGATAATTTTCTTCTACATAGTCTATTGCTTTTTCGATGACTTCCAGATTGATCGAAAAATCTTTGACGAGATGGAGGTCTTCTTCATAAGTCTCCAGGGTCTTTTCAGCGCGGTTGACAGCATCATAGACCGCCTGGCGGCTCACATCAAAAGATTCTGCAATCTCTGTCAAACTTAAATCTTCTCTGTAATACAGACTCATATATTTTCTCTGTGTCTCAGATAATAAAGATTCATAAAAAGAGAGCAAAGTATTGATACGATTCGTTTTTTCTAAGGCCATATCATCACCTAGACAGTCTCTTCGATCAGGTCACTGAATAAGCCATAAGCAAAGTTGTCGGCATCAAATGGACGCAGGTCTTCCATCTTCTCTCCAAAACCTACAAATTTAACCGGCAGGCCGAGTTCTTTACCGATGGCAATGACGATTCCACCCTTGGCCGTCCCGTCCATCTTCGTCAGAACGATACCTGTCACATCAGTCGTCTCCTTGAATTCTTTAGCCTGGATCAGAGCATTCTGTCCGGTCGTAGCATCTAAGACCAGAAGGACTTCCTGCGGGGCATCCGGCAGTTCCTTTTGGATGACGCGGTGCATCTTCTCCAACTCCAGCATCAGGTTTTTCTTGTTCTGCAGACGGCCTGCTGTATCTACCATCAAGATATCTGCACCTGTTTCCTTAGCCTGTTTGATGCCGTCAAAGACCACTGCGGCAGGGTCTCCTCCTATTTCAGAAGACACCACATCGGCACCCACCCGGTCTCCCCAGACATGCAGCTGCTCGATCGCTCCGGCACGGAAAGTATCTCCCGCTGCCAGGACGACCTTTTTACCTTCTTCGATATACTGGTGGGCCAGCTTGGCAATCGTCGTCGTCTTCCCGACCCCGTTGACTCCCACGAAGAGAAGGACAGAAAGACCTTCTTCATTCAGACGGATTCCCTCATGAGGGGGGATAGTATTTTCATAAATATCCACCAGGGTCTTGACGATCAGTTCTTCTGCATCTTCCATCGTGCGGACATTTTCAATTCGAGCTTCTTCACGTAAGATATCTGAAATCTCAAGGGTCGCTTCAAAGCCTACATCCGACTCGATCAGCATGTTCTCGATATCTTCAAAAAATTCTTCATCGACATATCTAAAATTGGCCAGTAATTCATTCAAGCGGCGCTTCAAGGATTTAGAAGACTTGTCCAATCCTCTGTCAAAGCGTTTGACCTCTTCTACCTCTTCCTGGATATCTTCTTTTTCTTCAGCCGAGGTGCTGACAAAACGTTCCGTCTGTTCTTCTTGTTGGAAGGTCTCTTCCCAGGTCTCTGTTGGCTGCTCTTCCTCAACCGCTTCTTCCTCGGCAAGAACTGCTTCTTCCCGCTCGACCTTTTCTTCTTGTGTACTTTGACCTGTAAACACATTTTTTATTCGTTGAAATAAACTCATTCCATCTCATCCTATCTTATTATGATTCAACCAGATCTTCTGCTTCTTTCAGCTGGACAGAAAGGATACTGGAGACTCCGCTTTCCTGCATGACGACGCCGTACAGGGTATCTGCGGCTTCCATACTTCCTTTCCGGTGGGTGATGATCAAAAACTGGATATCTTCTTCTTTAAATTTTTGTAAATAGCGACTAAAACGCAGGACATTGGCATCATCCAAGGCCGCTTCCACTTCATCCAGTATAACAAAGGGAATCGGATTGGCCTGTATGATAGAAAATAAAAGAGAAATCGCTGTTAAAGTTCTCTCCCCGCCCGACAAGAGGTTGAGGGAGCGCAGATATTTCCCGGGTGGCTGCGCCTTGATATCGATCCCCGTATGCAGTAAGTCATCCGGATCGGTCAGGGAAAGCTCTGCCTGGCCTCCACCGAAGATCTGCGGAAAGATTTCAGAGAATTTTTCCTGGACAGCGAGGAAAGTCTTTTCGAATCTCATCTCTACTTCTTTATCCATCTCTTCCATTGTACTAAATAAGTCAGCCTTTGCCGAATATAAATCATCACTTTGTTCTTGTAAAAAGCGGTGACGTTCATCGGCCTCCCGGAATTCTTCGATGGCCGAAAGATTGACCGGGCCCATCTTTTTGATCTGTCTTTTTAACTGGCCGACCTCCTGACCCAGGCTTTCCATGACTTGTTCATCCACTTCCAGGCTCTCGTCGGAAATATCTTCAAAACTTATTTCATACTCCTCACTCAAATAAGTCAGCTTGGCCTGGAGACTGGTCTCCAGCTTGGAAACCTTGATCTCATATTCATTCTGCCGGGTCTGCTGCTGGTTGTATGTTTCCCTTAGATCATGCAGTTCGGCTTCTAATCGGCCGATCTCCTGCTTGACTTGTTCACGCTCAGCCTGGTGTTTTTCCTGAGATTTCTCACCTTCTTGGATTTGAAGGTTCAGCTTGTTCAGATCTGTTTGCAGGTCTTCTTTATTAATTTTTTCTTTCTTGATATCCATCTCTTCCAGGCCGGCCTGGTATTCTGCAAGAGTCTGACCGGTCTCTGTGTACTGGCTGCGGACCAAGGACACTTCTTTTTCCAGACTGGCTGTCTGTACCTGCAGGTCCTGTCTTCTGCTCTGGACCTGCTCCAGTTCCTCCTGGTAGTCGGATATTTGAACCTGGCGGTGGGTCCAGTCATATTCCAGCTGCTCCATCTCCTGCTGCTTGGTCTGAATATCCTCTTCGACCACCTTTAAGTTTTTGCGGACTTCTTCCTGGGCTTCTTCTATTTCGCGTTCTTCCTGCTGCAGCTGATCCCATTCAAACTTCTGGCCGCCTGACTGTTTTTCAGCCCGCTCCAACTGCTCTTCCATCTGTTGCAGCTCATATTCTTTTTGACGGCTGACCTGTTGATAATCCTGCAGTTCCTTTTGCAGGCTGCCGGCAGCTTCTTCCTTCTGCTTTACTTCTTCCTGCAGATCTGCCAGGAGTTTGGCCTGGTCCCGCCCTTCTTTTTCAAGCCGGGGCAGCATCTGTTTCAAATCATCCAGTTGATTCTGCCGGCTGAATAAGCCGCCCTTATCTCCCCGGCGGCTTGCTCCCCCGGTCATCGATCCGCCGACATTGACCACATCACCTTCCAGGGTCACGACCCGGTAACGCTGGCCACTGGCTTTAGAAACAGCCGAGGCCTGTTTGATGTCTTCGACGACGATGATATGACCCAGTAAATTCTCGATGATATTGGAAAATTCAGGATCAAATCGGATGATCTGGCTGGCTGTACCGACGAAGCCCTCCATCTTTTCGACCATCTGCAGAACGCGGCCGGGGATTCCTCGCGCCTGAATACGGTTCTGCGGCAGGAAGGTCGCCCGCCCTGCTCTTTTTTGTTTCAGATAGTCGATAGCCCTTTGAGCTGCCCGATGGTCCTCAACGACGATAAATTGACTGGAGGAGGCCAGGGCTGTCTCAACGGCCTGCTCATAGGCGGGAGGCACGGTCATCAGTTCTGCCACCGTACCGACGACACCCTCCAGTTTTTCCCGGGCCTTCATGACGGCCTGGACCCCTTGATAATAGGCTGAATAATTGTCCTGCATCGCCTGGAGGTTTTTATATTGATGGTGTTTATCTTGGTAGTTCTGACGCATCTCCAACCAGCCATTCTGCGCCTGGCCTGCCTTCTGCTTGACCCTGTCCCTCTCTTCTTCCAGGAGCTGCAGCTGAACCTGCACCTGCTCCAGCAGGCTTACTGTCTCTTCTAATTCTTTTTGGACTTCCAGCCGCTGATGAGACAGCTCCTCCACTTGGCTCTGGTAGTCTGTCCGGCTTGTCTCCAGACGAGCCAGGCGGGAGTTAATCTGCTGGGCCTGCTTCTCCAGATAAGTTTTTTCATTATTGTAGCTGGTCTGGCGGCGCAGCAGCTCAAAATAATCCGACTTGAGAGCGTCCAGGCTCTCTTCCTTACTGCCGGATAAAGACTGCAGCCGGCCCTTGATTTCCTGTATCCTGCTTTCTTCCAGACGCAGCTGGTCTTCTTGAACGCCCAGCTGCTCTTCCAGCTGCGTTATCTTCTCCTGATATTTCTCCATCAAAGCTGACGCCTGGTCTACCGCCTCCTGCATCCGCAGTTTATCTTCCGAAAAATGGCGGTCTTTCTCATCATACAAGAGGATTTGGGCTTCCGTCTGCTCAAAATCTCTGACCAGGCTCAAGAGTTGCGTTTGGAGCCGGTCCAATTTATTTTCCAGAGTCTGTTTTTCATCTTTCGCTTCCTGAAGACTTTCCGTACATTTTTCTATTGCTGCTTCTACTTGTAATTTATCTGCGCAGACAGCTGTCAGACTACTTTTATCCTGCTTGAACTGGGCCGACAGCCAGGTAATCTCCCAAGTAGTCAGATGGATATCTTTTTTCTTCAGACTCTCGCTGAGAGCCAGGTATTCTTCCGCTTGAGCCGCATCTTTTTCCAGAGAAAACAGCTGGTTTTCAATCTCATATAAAATATCCTGGACCCGGTCCAGGTTGTCTTTGGTCTTTTCTAACTTAGCTTCTGCTTCTTTCTTTCTGTTCTTATATTTTAAAACACCGGCCGCTTCTTCGATGACGGCACGGCGGTCTTCCGGTTTGTTATTGAGAATTTGGTCGACTTGACCCTGGCCGATGATAGAAAAAGATTCCCTGCCTATCCCGGAATCCATGAAAAGATTATGGATATCCTTGAGGCGTACATTGCGGCCGTTGATAAAGTAATCACTCTGGCCGTCTCTTTTCAGCCGGCGGCCGACTTCCAGCTGATCAGCATCTTCTGGCAGGAAGCGGTCGGTATTGTCTAAAGTTAAAGTGACATGAGCTATGTTTACAGCTTTACGGTGGGCGGTCCCGGAGAAGATGACATCCGTCATCTTGTCTCCTCTCATGCTCTTGGCAGAGGTTTCCCCCATCACCCAGCGAATAGCTTCAATAACATTACTTTTTCCGCTTCCATTAGGACCAATGATTGCTGTTATCCCCTCCGTGAAGTGGATCTTGGTTTTTTCAGCAAAAGACTTGAATCCCTGTAATTCTATTGAAACTAGTTTCATGAACGAGCACCTTTCTACGATTCGTTAGTTATTATGTCCTCTAAAGCATCTTTAGCCGCCATCTGTTCGGCCTGCTTTTTTGTTCTTCCTTTCCCCTGACCCAGAACTTCGCCTCCGGCCAGCACCTGAACGACAAAAAAGCGGTCGTGGGCCGGTCCAAAGGAGTCGATCAGTTCATAAGCAATGCTCACTTCTCCATCCTGCTGGAGATATTCCTGCAGCTTCGTCTTAAAGTCCATTCCATATGAAAAAACACCGTCTTTGATCTTAGGAAAAACGACCTTGCTCAAAAATTCCTTGACTGCCTTGAGATCCTGGTCCAGATAAAGGGAACCCAAAAAAGCTTCAAATAAGTCCGCCAGCAGAGAAGGTCTCTTCCTGCCCGCATTCTGTTCCTCACCTTTGCCCAGACGGACATACCGGTCGAAACCGCAGTCCAGAGAGAAATGGTAAAGGCTGTTTTCTCTTACTATCTCTGATCTCAAACGGGTCAGTAAACCCTCAGGATGGTGGGTATATTCATGAAATAAATAATCTGAAACAGAGATTTCCAACACTGCATCACCTAGAAATTCAAGACGTTCATTATCCGTCAAATTGAGATGCCGGTGTTCATTCACATAGGATGAATGAGTGAATGCTTCGATTAATAATGAATTATCGTTGAAGCGGATATCATATTCACTATTCAAGTACTCAATAAGTGCCTGCACGCTTTTTACCTCCTAAAAATAGTCTCAACCATTATACATTTTTTGATTAATTAAGTAAAATATAGATAAATGTACATCTTTATGATATTTTAATCTGTATGCTTTATAATAAATAGTCGGGTCTTATTACGTTATTTAAAGGAGGATGCCATATTTTAACCCAGCAAACCAATTTCCAGGAAAAAGATAAATATTTATTTTATATAATATGTGTGTTGAACTTCTTTCCTTTTTATATCGGGCTCAGCTATTTTCTCGTCCTATTTTTTTACCTCAGTCTAAGGGGCAAGATAAGATTTCATTACCTTTATCACAACCCGGCGACCCGGTGGTTCAGCTTGTTCTCGATCTATTCCCTGGGAACCTCCCTCATCCATCAAAATATCTATGGGATGGCTGTATCCTTTCTCTATTTTCTCTTTATTCTCTACTTTGCCTATTATGAGAAGAATGCGCCGCCCGACCTTTTTGATAAGCTCGTCAACATCTGTATGCTTGCTTCAGCTTTTATTTTCATTTATGTCGTTCTTGAACATTTAGAGATCGTGGCTGAATGGGATTATTCCTTCATAGCCTCAGGTATCGACAAGAATCACAGCAACCGGGTCGAAGCTACCTTTTTCAATCCCAACTACTTCGCTCTGATGCTGGAATTTTTTATCGCCATGGGTCTTTACAAATTATTCACCTCTCAAACGACATGGAAAAGAGTCATCTATGCCGGCCTGATCGTTGGTAATACTCTGGCGACTTTTTATACTGGAAACCGGACGAGTCCTATCGTCATCGTGGCCGCTGTCCTGGTTTTCTTTTATGTCTTGTCCTATCGGAAAACCGCCCTTGCCCTGACGAGTATCTTAGGCATCGGGTTGGTCGTCTTCGCTGTCTCCGGTCATTATCCGCGGATCGATTCGATCGCCTGGGCCCTGCAGGACCGCCTGGAGATATGGGAAACCGGTCTGAGAGGCATCAAGGACAACTGGATCTTCGGACAGGGACCTTATACCTATATGCAGATTTATGATCTCTACGGCGGTAAATTCACTTACCATGCCCACAGTATCTATATCGATACTCTGTTAAATTATGGTATCGTCGGAAGCTCCATGCTTTTAGTGACAGCCGGCAAGTATTTAAGATGGATGGTTCAAATGCACCGCTACCCGCAGTTAAAAGCGAAAGCAGCCTTAGTCTGGTCGATGCTGGCCATTTTTCTTGTCCACGGCATCAGCGACCTGGCTATTTACTGGTTCCAGACCGCTTTCGTCTTTCTCACCCTCATTTTACTCGTCCCAAGCCTCGTCAAAGCAGAAGAAGCGAAAAAAGAAGCCTTGTAAAAATAATTTACAGAGCTTCTTTTTTGTTTCATTCATCCAGCTTTATTTATTTTTTTCGATAAATTCCGCTACTTTACCGACTGTCGTCATATCTTCAGCATCATCATCTGATACTTCAACACTGAACCGGTCTTCCATCTCCATGACCAATTCTACAACATCTAAAGAGTCAGCACCCAGGTCATCTCTAAAAGTAGTTTCCGGTGTAATTTTGCTTGCATCTACACCCATACGCTCTACGATTAACTGTTTAACTTCTTCATACACTGACTGATCTGCCACCATTCGTCCTCCTTTATATTTTATTATTAATTTATCATTTCTATTTTACACTAAATGATCTATTTTACTCAGCAAAGGCCCCTGCCATATTATCGATGACACCGGAGGCCAGCATATCTCTGGCTTTTCCTAAGGTGTATTCGACGACTTCTCTTTTCGAAGACCCGTGGGACTTAAGGACAGGAGCTTTGACACCGATCAAGATAGCTCCTCCCACTTTATTATGATCCAGACCGTCACCTAACTGTGAGAGAGAGTCCTTGATCAAATAGCCGCCCAGCTTGGTCTTCAGACCGCCTGAAAGAACAGCATTTTTGATGACATTCTTCATCGTTGAAGCCGTCCCTTCCATGGTCTTGAGAACAGCATTCCCTGTAAAACCATCGGTCACGATGACATCGACCAGTCCATTCAACAGGTCTCTGGCTTCGATGTTTCCATAAAAATTGACAGCAGGCTCATCTTTCAATAAATCGTAAGCTTTCTTAGTCAGGTCATTTCCTTTATTCTCTTCTGTTCCGATGTTCAAAAGACCCACCGTCGGATTTTGAATGCCGCGGATATCCCGGGCAAAATGTGTACCCAGAACAGCATGCTGCAGGATATTGACAGGCTTGGCATCTGCATTGGCTCCCAAGTCTAAGAATTCAAACTCCTGGCGGCCCTCTGAAAAGGCAGGTAAAGTCGACATCAGAGCCGGACGGTCAACATTATGAAAGCGCCCGACAACTAAAAGACCAGCAGCTACCAGAGCTCCTGTGTTCCCACAAGACATGAGAGCATCTGCTCTGCCCTCCTGGACATCCTTGGCCGCCAGTACCATCGATGCTTCTTTTTTTCTGCGTACTGCCCGGACAGGATCATCATCGGCTTCTATTTTTTCATCAGTATGCACGATCTCTATATTAGAAAGATCATCGGTCAAATACTTTCTGATTTCATCTTCTGCTCCATAGAGGATATAACTGACATCAGAGTTATTACGGGCAGCATTTTCTGCTCCGATAACGATTTCTTTAGGTGCATGATCTCCACCCATTGCATCAATTGCGATTCTCATGGTTTATCTCCTTAGTTTCTATATTCTTCTTACTTCTTGCATAATTCAGAGCTTCAGCTCTTGCCGCTTCTAAGATGGGATAATCAGCAACGATATCTGCCATCTTAAATTTGGGCAGACCTGACTGTCTCCGGCCGAAAACATCTCCCGGCCCGCGGAGTTCCAGGTCTTTTTCACTCAAATAAAAACCGTCCTGGCTCTCTGTCATGAGAGACAGCCTTTTTTTACCTATTTCAGTTTTAGGCTGTCCGACTAAAAGACAGACTGCCTCCTGCTCTCCACGTCCGACCCGCCCGCGTAATTGGTGCAGCTGGGCCAGACCGAAACGTTCGGCATCGTAGATGACCATCAAGTTGGCATTGGGGACATCGACACCCACTTCGATGACTGTCGTAGCTATCAAAATCTGGATCTCATTTTCCTTGAAAGCCCTCATCATGTCATCTTTTTCATCTGCCGTCATTTTACCATGCAGGAGACCCACTTTAAACCGGGGTTCGTAGCGGGTGCGGTATTCTTCATAACTTTCCAGAGCGGTCTGGAGGTCGACCGTCTCACTTTCATCGATGAGCGCATTGATGACGTAGACCTGGCCGCCTTCCGAGAGGGACTTTTCTACCAGGATATCGATCTTCTTGTCATCAGGGGACTGGATCCAGCGGGTATCGACGGGCTTTCTGCCTTTCGGTAATTCATCAATGATGGACATGGACATATCTCCGAAAGAAGTCAGGGCCATCGAACGGGGTATAGGCGTAGCTGTCATATATAAAATATTAGTGAAGCTGCCCTTTTCTTCCAGAGTCTCCCTCTGTTTAACCCCGAAGCGGTGCTGTTCGTCGATGATAACGAAGCCCAGATCCGCAAATTCGACCGGATCCTGGATCAGAGCATGCGTTCCCACGACTACATCCAGTCTGCCGGCACTTAATTCCTCAACTATCTTTTTCTTCTGCTTGTCAGTCATCGAGCCTGTCATCAGGGCCAGGGAAAGATCAAGACCGGCAAACATCTCACCCAGAGAAGTGGCGTGCTGTTCAGCTAATATTTCGGTAGGAACCATGAAAGCTGTCTGTCTGCCGGCTGTATGGGCCGCCACTATTGCCGCGGCAGCGACCATCGTTTTACCGCTTCCTACATCTCCCTGCAGCATACGTCTCATCTTGAATGGCGACTTAAAATCCGCACATATCTCGTTGATCACACATTTCTGCGCCCCGGTCGGCTCAAAAGGCAGAGAATCGGTAAACTGCTGGATAGCAGTCACATCGTAATCGATGATATAAGCCTCATCCATCTGGTCTTTTTTCATCTTCGTTTCCTGAATCTTCAATTGGAAAGTGAAGAGTTCTTCGAACTTAATCTCCCGGACAGCCTGCCGGGATAAGTTTTCATCCTCTGGAAAATGAATATTTTTGATGGCCTCCTGGTGGCTGATCAGTCGATATTTATTTTTCAACTCTACCGGGACATGTTCCGGTATTTCTGAATGGTAGCTTTCATAAGCCCCTTTGATCAATTTTCTAAGAGCAGCCTGCTTGATGCCGGCATTGGCCGGATAGACCGGCTCCAGGCTGTCTTCAAGCGGCTGTCCGCCGCTGGAAAGCAGACGCTGGGCCACTAAACTTTTCTTTAATCCATCAAAACGACCATAAACAATGATATGGTCGTTTCGCTGAATCTGTTTTTTATAATAAGGTTGGTTAAAAAAGGTCACAGGCACAGGTATTCCATTCACCAGTACAGTAAAGTTCAAGCGGCTTTTTCTATAGGCAAAATAGCTGACGACAGGCTCATTGATGACTTCACCCTGCAAAACGACTGACTGCTTATCTTCTATCTCTGCGATATTGTCCACACTCAGGTCTTCATACCGGAAAGGATAGTGCTGCAGCAGGTCATAGATGGTGAAGATACCTAAGTCATTTAAAGCGGCCGCCCGCTTCTCTCCGACATGTGGTAAATGAATGATATCGCTGTAAATCGTTGCCGTCTCTGTCATATTATCACCCAGCCTTTATTCCCTGTTATTCGACAGAAAAAGTATAAGAGTATACAGGCTGCTGGCCGTTATACACTTCTATTTC
>CAYTHW010000003.1:53004-55262 GCA_964437675.1 uncultured Atopococcus sp.
GTATGGATGTGGACTTTAGCCACTTCCTCATCCGCAACCACCAGGAGAGAATCCCCAAAACCAGACAGATGATCTCGGAAGCTGTCATAATCAAAAGGTTCTGCACCCTCGCCGTCACCGATGCGGACCATGATTTCAGTACAGAAACCGAACTCGATATCTTCTGTGCTCATAGCAGCCGAAGACATATGGTCCTGCTGGTGGGCAAGTTCCTTCACATCGATCGTGTCGACTTTTTCATCTTCCAGGTTGTCCAGATCGATTTCTTCGCCATTTAAGACAGAGGAAAAACCTTGGTAGATATAAAGTAAGCCCTGGCCGCCGCTGTCCACTACTCCGACTTCTTTCAGAATCGGCAGCAGTTCAGGTGTATTGTCGAGGGAAACCTGGCCCGCTTCATAAACTGCTTTCATGACAAGAGAAGCATCATCGGTCTTTTCAGCAGTACGTTCACCAGCTTCTGCAGCTTGTCTGGCCACTGTTAAAATCGTACCTTCCTGCGGCTTCATGATGGCATCATAAGCTAATTTGGCACTGTTCGTAAAAGCAGCTGCCAGATCCTTGCCGTCGATTGTCTCTTTATTCTTGACTGCCTGAGAAAAGCCCCGGAACAACTGGGACAGAATAACCCCTGAATTTCCCCGGGCTCCCATCAAAAGGCCTTTAGACAAGTCTTTAGCTGCATCACTCAATGAATCATAAGTTCTGTCGTTGACTGCATCTAATCCACTCGTGAATGTCAGATTCATATTCGTACCCGTGTCTCCATCCGGGACAGGAAAAACATTCAGTTCATTGACATAATCGGATTGGGCGTCTAATATCTGACGGCCTGCTCTTATCATTTTCTTAAAATCATTTGCATTAATTATTGAATTTCCCACTCTTAACTAGCCTCCTATGTTACCGTTAATTATTCGTTTTCAGAAACACGTACACTTTGAACGTATACATTCACGGAATTAGGGACTAAACCTAGTGAATGAGATAAACGATAAGTTACACGCTCCTGCACATTATAAGACACTTCTGATATTTTCACACCGTAACTAACGATAATATATACATCGACCGCAAAAGAATTGTCTTCTTCCGGCCGGACCACGATACCTCGTGTGTAATTTTCTTTATTTAAAATTTCATTGATACCATCACGGACTTGCTGTCTGCTGGCCATACCCACTACACCAAAATTTTCTGTAGCTGCAGCACCTACAATCGTCGCAATTGCTTTGCTGGATATTTCGATGGTCCCGTGCTCGTTTTGAACATAAATAGACATCTGCCTGTCTCCTTTCAAAATTCGGTATTCATTTCATCAATTAAATTTTATCATAACTGCAGCTGTTTTAACTATTAATCCTTATCGTCTGAAAAATAATAAAACTGCTGGTTACATTATAAACTATTTTCCAGCTGAATTGTATCTTTTTTATACTTGCGCACTTTTTTGACCTATGGTATCCTAATATGGTATTAATCTTGTATGAGGGAGGAAGAGTAATGAGTAAAGAATGTTACGTAACTGGACGAAAAACTAGATCAGGTAATAATCGTTCATTTGCATTAAATAGTTCAAAACGTACTTATAAGCCAAATTTACAAAAAGTACGCATCCTGGTTGATGGGAGACCTAAAAAAGTATGGGTATCAGCCCGTGCTCTAAAATCAGGTAAAGTAGAAAGAGTTTAAGTCATTTATATAAAGGAGTCCGGTTTTTACACTGGACTCCTTTTTCTTTTGCATTTTTTAATTAGCGGCGGATTGGATGACCATCAAGAGACCTTCATCGAAAGAAAAGCAGCCTTCACGGGAGAGAAAGCGGTTGGAAGTATACATGGTGGGCACTGTGATATCCGCGCGGGTCAGTGGATATTCGAAGCCGGATAAAGTCAGCCCCCTGACCGGCAGCAGGCCGGCAAAAGAGACGACCGGCTTCTCCAGCTCTTTTTCGATCCGGTGCTCACCGGGCAGATAATAAGATACTTTGTTATAAGCATCAGAGAAATAGATCCGCTCGGCATGGGCTCTGAACTCTTCTTTGATCGGCAGCCATAAAATATTCAGGAAATGGTCCAGCCTGCTTTTCGAGTCATTGAAAAGATAGATGCGGGCTTTTTTATTTTCCCTTAAAATTTCCAGGACAGCCAGTTCTGTATCCGTATAATCTTTATCCACCGGCAGTTTCACTATTTTTTTTGAATCTCTCTCGATGACCTGCATCTCCTTCGGGCTCACTGAGTCGAAGTCGCCGATGG
>CAYTHW010000004.1:0-17291 GCA_964437675.1 uncultured Atopococcus sp.
ACATAAGAACCTGCCTGGTTACTCATCTGTTTTATCACGCGGATAAAATCTTTTCTCCAGGAAGGAGGCAGGATATTGATAAAGGTTGATGCAAACTGCTTATCATCTTTGAGTAGAAAGAATAAAATGACAGGAACAAAGATGGTGGTCACTACCACATTAGTTACACCAGAAATGACATTGGACAGGCCGCTTATCCCGCCTTGTAGAAAATCGACTGCTCGTTCGGGCAGGTCACTCAGCAATCCTTCGATCTGGCTCGATAGTTGATTAAAGTTATCCGAACTTATGAAGCGAGAGAAAAACGGCTCCAGATTGTTGGATAAGGATTCAATATAACCTGGAAAAGATTGGACCAACAGTTCAATCTGCTCATATAAGGCCGGCAGAGCAGCACTGGAAGCCCAGACGATGAGTAAAATCAGGATAAGATAGAAGACGATGATTGATACGATCCTCGGCACTTTTTTCTTTTCAAAAAAGCTGATGATTGGATTAAACAAGTAATATAAAACTACTCCAATCAGCAGAGGAATAAAGATATTTGAAAAAAGAACGATGAAAGGATAAAAAATAAAATCAATCTGGCGAAGAAGTAAAATAGCAACTGCTGTCAAAATAATGACGACAAGTGTAAATATTAAATTCCTTCCGCCTAAAAAACGAATCCATTTACTAGATTTCATGGTTGATTACCCCTATTTATCTAAAGGACGCAAGGTTGGGAAAAGAAGGACATCTCGAATAGTCTGCGAGTCAGTAAAGAGCATCACTAATCGGTCAATACCTATACCCAGACCTCCTGTAGGCGGCAGGCCATACTCCATGGCTTCAATATATTCTCTGTCGATACCATGAGCTTCAACATTCCCGGCATCACGCTCGGCATCCTGCTGTTCGAAACGGCTCAACTGGTCAAATGGATCATTCAGCTCACTGTAGGCATTTCCGTATTCATGTCCGGCGATAAATAATTCAAAGCGGTCAGTAAAACGTTCGTCCTCTTCATTTTTCTTAGCCAGAGGAGAGACCTCAATCGGGTGGCCGTACACAAAAGTAGGCTGAACAATCTTGTCCTCAACATGAACTTCAAAGAATTCATTTAAGACATGACCAGCTGTTGCATATTTTGGTACCGGCACCTCATACTTCTCAGCTAATTCCCGGGCTTCTTCATCCGTATAATTTTCACGGAAGTCTACACCCGTCTCTTCTTTAACAGCATCCGCCATATGGATTCGTTTCCACGGATGAGCCAGACTGATCGTATGCTCATCATAGGTGAGTTCTGTTGTACCCAATACTTTCTCAGCGACACTTGAAATCAAGTCTTCTGTTAAATCCATCACATCTTCCATTTGATGGTAGGCCGTGTAAAGTTCCAGCATAGTAAATTCAGGATTATGAGTCGTGTCGATACCCTCATTACGGAAAATACGGCCGATCTCGTAAACTTTTTCCATCCCGCCGATCACTAAGCGTTTTAAATGCAGCTCAAGAGCGATCCGCATGTAAAGATCCAAATCTAAAGCGTTATGATGGGTAACGAAAGGACGGGCAGTAGCACCCCCCGCTTCTGTCTGTAAAATAGGTGTTTCTACTTCCAGATAGCCTTCTTTATCTAAATGTTGGCGGATAGCTGAAATAATCTCAGAACGTTTGACAAAGCGTTCATAGCTTTCTTCATTGGAAATAAGATCTAAGTAACGCTGACGGTAAATCTGGTCTACATTCGTAAGGCCATGATATTTATCAGGCAGTGGACGTAAGGATTTGGTTAAGAAAGTATATTCCTCTACATGCACAGATAATTCACCTGTATTAGTTTTCATCAGAGTACCCTCAGCCCCGACGATGTCTCCTAAGTCAGTCAATCCATCAAAAACTTCAAAATTTTCTTCACCCAGGACATCTTTACGGACATACAACTGGAGCTGTCCCGACGAATCTTTGATGTGGGCAAAACCCGTTTTTCCGCTGCCGCGTTTTGACATGATACGACCTGCAACCTTCACACGAACTGCTTTTTCTTCTAACTCTGCTTTTTCAAATTCACCATAAGCTTCATGTAATTCTGATGCTAGATGACTTCTTTTGAACGCGTGTCCAAAAGGATCTATGCCTCTGTCTTTTAATTCATGTAATTTTTCTTGTCTGACCTGCATTTGATCATTTAAATTTTCTTGTGGCTTATCTGGCATTTAAATCCATCCTTCCCATTCAGTTTATTGGTTAAGTAATTTCTCTTTCTGACGCTCTTGGCGGCGTTTTTCTTTCTCCAGTAATTTCTCTTCTGCAAGAAGGGCCGACTGACGTAAAAGCTGTATCTGTTCCTCCGGATCTTCCAGTTCATTCACAGCAACTTTGACTTTAGCAGCTCCCGGGAAACCTTTGAGGTAGTAAGAAGCCTGTTTTCTAAATTCACGGGCTGCTGTTTGTTCACCCTTTAGGCGGATCAGCCGGTTCAGGTGTTCGACTGCAGTTTCCATCTTTTCAGTAGGTGTCTGGGCGGGCAGCTCTTCACCGGTTTCTAAATAGTGGACAATCTGCTGGATAATCCAGGGATCTCCCAAGGCAGCACGCCCCACCATGACAGCGTCTACTCCTACTTCATCGAGCATGCGCTCTGCATCTTGAGGAGTTCGGACATCACCGTTTCCAATAAAAGGAATCGTCAGATGCTGGCGGACTTCCTTCAAAATATTCCAGTCTGCTTCTCCTTCATACATCTGCATCCGTGTCCGGCCATGCATGGCAACAGCGGAAGCACCGGCTTTTTCTGCAGCCCGGGCATTTTCTACAGCATAAATAGAGTCATCATCCCAGCCTATACGCATTTTGACAGTTACCGGTATATCCACGGCCTGGACAATCTCAGAGACCAGCTCATAGATACTTTCTGGATGAAGAAGCCATTTGCTTCCTGCATCATTTTTTGTGATCTTAGGTACCGGACATCCCATATTGATATCCAGAATGGCAGCGTCTGTATTCTCTTCAACAAACTTCGCTGCCCCTACCATCGTTTCTACTTCTCCACCCATAATCTGTAAGCTTAAGGGGTATTCTCTCGGATCAATATAAAGCATATCCATCGTTTTTTGATTGTTATGAAGGATTGCTTTATCACTTACCATTTCACAAACCACAAGCCCCGCTCCAAAATCTTTCACTGTCGTACGAAAAGCTGCATTACTCACACCTGCCATAGGGGCAACAACCACACGATTAGGAATCTCTATATCTCTAATATTCCACATATTTTACCTCCTTTGTCTCTGACCTTCTACACGAAAGTTTGCACAAGGCATATTTTATCATATTTCTAGCTCTTCTTACAATTATACAAGCAAAAAATCCATAAATCGAGAAGAAATATCAGGCAGCTAAAAAACCAGGCAGAACCTGGCTTTTTTAAGATTTCTCATTTAATTAGTATTTCCGGAAGCGGTCATATCTGCTCCGGCTGAGTTCTTCCGGTGTCATCTGACTCATTTTCTCAAAAGCTGCCTGAATGTCTTCAGCTAGGCGGTGAGCTAAATCCCGATTAGATAGTTTTTCGCCTTTTTCCTCATTCTCTGGAATGATACGGTCGATAATATCGAGCTCTTTTAATTCAAAAGCAGTTAACTTCATCATTTCAGCTGCCTCTTCAGCCTTACTGGCATCTTTCCATAAAATAGAAGCAAAACCTTCAGGTGAAAGAATGGAATAGATGCTGTTTTCCATCATCCAGATCTGATTACTCAAAGCTAAGGCGATAGCACCCCCGCTGCCCCCTTCACCTAAAATGATAGCTAAAGTAGGGACCGTCAGCTCACTCATAACAGTCAGTGACTCTGCGATGGCCTGACCAATTCCTTTTTCCTCAGATTCCGGTGCGGCATGTGCTCCGGCTGTATTGATCAAAGTGAGAATTGGTCGGTTGAATTTTTCTGACTGCTTCATAAGACGCTGGGCTTTGCGGTAACCACTCGGACCGCTTGAGCCGAAGTTACGGCGGATATTTTCCGCGGTATCCCGGCCCTTTTGAAGGCCGATAATCGTTACCGGCTGGTTATTATCCATCATACCTACCCCGCCGATAATAGCCTGGTCGTCACCGTCCCGGCGGTCGCCATGTAATTCGATGAAATCCGAACACAGGGCCTGAATAACTTCAATGGTGGACATCCTCTGGACATCTCTTGCTTTTCTTACAATGTCATAGGCTTTCATTTAGTCACTCACCTTACTCTTTCTGTGAATATTCAGCAGTAAAGAAAGCACACGGTGATGATTTTTGCGGGGTACGATATCATCGATGAATCCGTTTTCGAGTACTACTTCAGCATCCTGGAAGTCATCCGGCAGATCCGCCTTGATGGTCTGCTCTATCACTCTTTTACCGGCAAAACCCACGATGGCTCGGGGTTCAGCGAGAATGATATCTCCCTGCATCGCAAAGCTGGCCGTCACTCCTCCGGTCGTTGGATGCGTGAGGAATGAGCAGTAGAACAGCCCCGCCTGACTGTGCTTAGTAACCGCCTGGCTCACTTTGGCCATCTGCATCAGAGAAAGAATACCTTCCTGCATACGGGCACCACCTGAAGCAATAAAAATAATGACAGGCAATTCCAATTCGGTTGCCCGCTCAAATAAGCGGGTCAGTTTTTCTCCCACCGTGCTTCCCATACTGGCCATCATGAAGCGGTTATCCATGGCAGCAAGCGCCAGAGGTACTCCATCCAGCTCCGCCTGTCCGGTCAAAATGGCTTCTTCCAGACCTGTGTTCTTCTGGCCTTTGGCTATCTTTTGGTCGTATTCCGGGAAATCTAAAGGATTCTGTGCCTTTAATTCTGCATCCCATTCCACGAAAGTGTGGTCATCAACGAGCCACTTGATGCGGTCTTTGGCAGGAAATTGGAAATGATGTTCACATTTCGGGCAGGTTCTATCTTCGCCGATAGACTGCATCAAGATTAAATTTTTACAACTTGGACATCGTTCCACCAGGTCATCGGGAATTTTATCACGGCGACGCTTCAGTTCTTCGGGTTCAACTGGTTCTAAGCGAATATATTTCTTTTTACGAAACAAGCCCATATCCATCTCTCCTAACTAAAATAACAATCAATTCTCTTCCAGCCATTCCGGCATAAATACATCTTCTATCCACTTTGTATCCACCTTATCAGCCTGCACATCGGGATGATTAATGAGTGCCTGAAGCAATTCAACATTGGTATGAATACCTTCTACACTCACTTCATACAGAGCACGGTTCATCAAGCGGAAAGCTTTCTCCGGTTCTTTATGGTAGGCAATAATCTTACCTGCCATCGAGTCATAAAATGGCGGGAGGTAGTAGCCCTGATACAAGGCAGTCTCTACCCTTAATCCAAGACCGCCGCTCGGCAAAATGAGATGGTCGATCTGGCCGCTGGAAGGCATGAAATTCTGCTTCGGATCTTCTGCATTCAGGCGGCACTCGATAGCCAGACCTTCAATTTTTACGTCATCTTGTTTCACACTGAGAGGCAGTCCCTGAGCAATATTGATCTGTTCCTGGACGATATCGATGCCCGTTACCATTTCCGAAACAGGATGCTCAACCTGCAGGCGTGTGTTCATCTCCATAAAATAGAAATTTTGATCTTTATCTACTAAAAACTCAATCGTCCCTGCATTTTGATAACCGATAGATTTAGCCGCATCTACTGCTGCCTGGCATAATTTTTCTCTGACATCCTCTGTTAATGTTAAGGAAGGAGCAAATTCGATCACTTTTTGATTGTTTCTCTGCAGGGAGCAGTCTCTTTCACCTAAATGAATCACATTTCCATGCTTGTCAGCCAAGATTTGGACTTCAATGTGCTTGGCAGGATCAACGATCCGTTCCATATAGAGATCCGTATTTCCATAGATACTCTGAGTTTCATTTTGAGCCTGGATAAAAAGACTTTCAAGCTGGTCAGGGGAAGTTACCCGGCGCATCCCTTTTCCGCCCCCGCCGTCAGATGCTTTGATCATCAAAGGATAGCCTATTTTTTGAGCGACTGCCTCTGCTTCTTCTAAAGAAGCTACTAAACCGTCGCTTCCAGGTGTAATCGGCACACCTGCCGCCTCCATCGTGTCACGGGCATTCTGCTTGTTCCCCATGACCTCTATGACCTTACTGCTTGGTCCGATGAACTCTATATTCATTTCTTCACACAAATCTGCAAAATCTGCCCGTTCTGATAGGAAACCGTAACCTGGATGGATGGCATCGGCACCTGATACACTAGCTGCAGAAAGAACAGCGACAGGATTGGCATAGGAATCCAGGCCTTTCGCCGGGCCTATACAGACAGCCTCATCAGCTAAGACAGTGTGCAAAGCGGTGCGGTCTGCCTCACTGTAGACTGCTACTGAGCCGATTCCCATCTCTCGAAGGGCCCTGATAATACGTACAGCAATTTCTCCTCGATTGGCAACTAATACTTTTTCAAACATTTATTTATCCCCAATTATAGATGTCATTTCGCATTCACAGGCCACTTCGTCGTCTACATAAGCTGTCGCTTTGGCAAGACCGACATTACGCCTGAATTTCAACATTTCAACTTCCAGTCTTAAACGGTCTCCCGGCTTGACCATCCGACGGAATTTAACTTTATTTAATCCGCCCAGGTAACCAATCTTCCCTTGGAATTCTTCTTCTCTCAAAGATAAGACAGCTCCTGCCTGTGCCAGAGCTTCGACAATAAGAACACCCGGCATGACCGGTTCTCCCGGGAAATGGCCTTGGAAGAAGGGTTCATTGATTGTCACATTTTTGTAAGCAACAATACGTTTTCCAGGTTCTAACTCCTCAACAGTATCCACAAGACAGAAAGGATAGCGGTGTGGAATAATTTCTTGGATTTCTTTTGCTGATAATAGACTCATCATTTTCCTCCTTTAACAGGCCTAATCGATGCGGACAAGCGGCTGGCCGTATTCAACGACTTCTTCATTATCCACCAGGATCTCGGTCACAACGCCTGACTTAGTCGCTTGTATCTCATTCATGAGTTTCATCGCTTCGATAATGATGATAACTTGCCCTTTTTTAACCGTATCTCCCACTTGTATGTAAGGATCGGCGGCTGGTTGAGGCTGCAGATAGACTACCCCTACCATAGGTGAATCCACTGTCTCCCCGGACTGCTCACTCAAGCTGGCAGGCCCCTCCTGGTTTAAGCCGGAATCACTGCCGGCAGCTCCCGGGTCGGCCGCTGGCGCTTCAGGTACTGCTGGAGCAGCAGCTGCGGGAACATTGAAGTTAGGAACTTCTTTAGCCAAGATGATCTGCTGGTCATCTTTTTCATACTGGAGATATGAAAGAGATGATTGATCAATATGGTCAATTAAGGATTTTAATTCATCATATGCCACTTTATTCACCATCCCAACGCTTGAAAATAATACTTGCATTGTGCCCGCCAAAGCCTAGAGAGTTGGACATAGCATACTGGATTTCCTGCTCACGTCCTTGACCGGGAACATAATCCAAGTCGCACCCTTCTTCCGGGTTTTCCAGACCGATCGTGGCCGGGATATAACCTTCTTGAAGAGCTTTAGCGATAACGATACCTTCCACTCCGCCTGCACCGCCAAGTAAGTGACCGGTATGCCCCTTAGTACTTGACACTGCTAAATCATAAGCATGATCGCCAAAAGTAGTCTTGATAGATTTTGTTTCTGCTATATCATTGGCCGGAGTCGATGTGCCGTGGGCATTGATATAATCGATGGCGGTCGGCTCTAAACCGGCGACTTTTAAAGCTAGATTCATCGCTTTGGCAGCACCGCTTCCATCAGGCCGAGGAGCTGTCATATGATAAGCATCATTATTTGTACCATAGCCTACCACTTCCGCAATAATGTCAGCACCGCGGGCTTCAGCTGATTCTAAAGTCTCCATGAATAACACACCCGCTCCTTCACCCATAACAAAACCATCACGGTCTTTGTCAAATGGACGTGAAGCTGTTTCAGGGTCCGGATTAGGAGATAAAGCTCTGATCGTATCGAAGTTGGCCATCCCCATTTGTTGAATAGGAGCTTCTGTCCCACCAGCTAAAGCCGCATCTAAGAAACCATATTTGATTTTTAAGAAGGCTTCTCCGATGGAGTTCGTACCGGAGGCGCAGGCTGTTACGATATCTAAGTTGGCACCCTGGGCCCCTACTTTCATAGCGATATTAGCTCCGCCCATATTCCCGATAATCATCGGAATAAATAAAGGGCTGACTCGTTTAGGACCTTTTTCATAAACTTTAATGACGTTCTTTTCAATCTCTTCAATTCCACCAATACCAGTAGATACAAATACACCTACATTATCAGCATTCGCTTCGATGTCATACCCGCTGTCAGCTGCAGCCTCTACACTGGCCGCCACACCAAACTGGGAAAAGCGGTCCATTCTTGTGTACTCTTTTCTGTCCATCGTTTCGCTGGGGTCAAAGTCGCGGGCTTCACTGGCAAGTGTTGCATTAATGCCGGAAGCATCAAAGTTAGTGATGGGGCCGATTCCGGATTTCCCTGCTTTGATATTTTCCCAAAATGTTTCTGCATCATTACCTAAAGAACTGACTTGTCCAATACCTGTAATTACTACTCTATGCATGTTATCCTCCTCTAGTCTGCCAGTCTTACATATTCATTCCGCCGTTGACTTCAATCACTTGTCCTGTAATATATTCGGACTCGATCAAGAACTCAACTGTTTTTGCTATATCTTCTACACTTCCAAATTTTTTCATTGGAATAGTATCCAACATCTGCTTTTTAATTTTATCGCTTAAAATATCTGTCATGTCTGTTTCAATATAACCCGGGGCGATAGCATTAACTGTAATCTGACGACTGCCTAATTCTCTGGCAAACGATTTCGTCATTCCGATAACACCCGCCTTGCTTGCTGCATAATTCACTTGACCGACATTACCGACGATACCCACTAAGCTGGACATATTAATGATCGTCCCTGATTTTTGCTTTAACATAGGTTTCGTCACATGACGCATCATGTTAAAGCTGCCTTTAAGGTTGACGTTAATGACGTCATCAAATTCTTCTTCTTTCATGCGCATAGCCAGGCCGTCACGTGTAATACCTGCATTGTTAACCAAGATATCAATGCGTCCATATTTCTCCACTACTTCATCTATCATAGATTTAGCCTGGTCAAAATCACTGACATCCCCAATCACGTAGCCGACCTCTTCAGGAGCATCTTTAAATTCGTCCAGAATTTCTTGTGAGACCTCTTTATAGTGGTTAAGTATTACTTTATAACCCCTTTTTGATAAGTGCTTGGCAATGCCCAGCCCTATCCCTTTAACACTTCCTGTAATTAATGCAATTTCTGCCATATTAGCCTCCCACAAAAATTTCAAGTGCCTGTATGTCATCCACACTGTCAACTACAATATAGTCCGGCACGTTCTTTTCACGCTTTAATAAGTTGCCTAATGTCTTGCCAGGGCCTATCTGGATGATTTTATCGACGCCCTGTTCCACAAAATAATCAATCGTGTTTTTCCACCGGACAGGCTCAACCAGATGTCTGGTCAAGGTTTCCCGAATATGGTCTATTTCATGGGCCTGGACATCTGTATTAGAAATCACAGGTATCGCAGCCTCCACAAATTCCACTTGATCTAAGACAGCTTTGAAGGGTTGGCAGACAGCTGCCATAAAAGGTGTATGGAAAGGTCCTTCTACCGATAAAGGCATCGTTTTTTTGATTCCATTTTCTTTACCTAGCTTCTTAAATTGGTCTACGGCTGATTGTGTCCCGCCGATTACGGTCTGAGTGGATGAGTTTAAATTAGCAATATATAAGTTCGTCTCATCTTGATTGACCTGGTTGACCAACCGTTCAATATCTTCTAAAGGAGCCTTCAACACAGCTTCCATGACAATATCTTCGTCTTCTTTCAATTGTTCACAGTGATCAGACATTAAGTTACCACGCTCTTTAAGCAGTCGAAAGCCATCTTCCATTGACAGCATCCCACTTGCCATGAGAGCTGAATACTCTCCCAAACTTAAACCAGCCATGTAATCGATGGCTGGTATTTGAGATTCAATACTTCGAAAGACAGCCATGCTCGTAGCAGCGGTTGCAATTTGGGCGTAGCGTGTTTGAGATAACTTGGAAAAGTCCTCATTCAACAAAGCTTTTATATCATCGCCAGACGCTTGGCCTGCACAGGTTATGACCTCTTCGGCCTGAGGGAACTTCTCTATAAAATCCATCCCCATTCCCTGGTAATGAGCCCCTTGTCCATTAAAAATTACTGCTGTCGTCATCGCTTTTTCCTCTCAAAATTAATTGTTTATTTTACAAACTTCTTCAATGCTCTTTTGAGCACCTGTAATATAATCTTGGATGATCTCTTCACATGATTGGCGCTCATTGATGAGACCAGCAATCTGTCCGGCCATTAAGGAACCAGTTTTTGAATCTCCATCAACAACAGCCCGGCGGAGAGCACCTGCTCCTAATTCTTCCAACTGACTGAGGTCAGGATCATCTGAACCTGTCAGTTCTTTTTCAAGAGCCAGATAGTCTTTGGTTAATTGGTTGCGCAGGACCCGGACAGGATGACCGGTGATACTGCCGGTCACCGTTGTGGAGATGTCATTAGCTTTTATGATAGCTTCTTTGAAATTATCATGAGCATTGGATTCGTGGGCAACGGCAAAGCGTGTACCTACTTGAATGCCGCTGGCCCCCAGCATCAAAGCTGCGGCCAGGGAACGGCCGTCACCGAATCCGCCTGCTGCAACGACCGGACAGGTGACCGCATCAACGATTTGAGGCAGTAAGGCCATCGTGGTCGAGCGACCGATATGTCCGCCTGCTTCCATTCCTTCAGCGATAACAGCATCTGCACCTATCCGATCCATCCGCTTCGCCAGGGCCACAGAGGCTACGACAGGAATAACTTTGATTCCTGCTTCTTTCAGGCGTTCCATGTACTTACCCGGATTGCCTGCGCCGGTGGTGATGATTTTTACACCTGAATCTTCAACTAAATAATCCACTACCTCATCGATATGAGGATTCAATAGATACAAGTTAACGGCAAAAGGTTTGTCGGTTTTAGAGAACATCTCCTCGACCTTTTCTTTAACTTGCTCTACCGTATCTCCACCTGTCCCAATGACTCCCAGGCCGCCGGCATTCGATACTGCACTGGCTAAATCAGCATCAGATATCCAAGCCATAGCTCCCTGGATGATAGGATATTTTATATTTAATAAATTAGTTAAAGCTGTTTCCATTGAGACCTTCCTTTATTAAATGATCAAAGTTAATTATTTTTCTTGGTTTTCGATGAAGTCTACTAATTCTTTAACAGTTGAAATGTTGTCATCTGTTTCAATAACGATGTCTAATTCATCTTCAATTTCACTGATCACTTGGAATACATCTAAAGAATCCGCTTCTAAATCTTCTTCAAAGCTTGTTTCTGGTGTGATAGCATCTTTCTCAACGTCTAACTGGTCTGCAATAATGTCTCTTACTGTTTCAAAAATATTCATGGTAAATTCCTCCAAAATTTTATTTTTATATATCAAATGTGATGTGTCCCCAAGACAGTCCCCCGCCAAAACCTGTAAGAACTATTTTTTGCTCTCCATTCAATTTGAGGGTTCCTGCTTGAACTAGTTCATCCCATAAAACAGGGATACTTGCAGCTGAAGTATTAGCAGTCCGGCCAATATTAACCGGTGCTTTTTCAGCATCTATTTTCAGTTTGTCAACCATAATGTCTACTAAACGTTCATTGGCTTGATGACTCAATAAGTAGTCGAAGTTCGGCGCCTCTTGCCCGATAAAGCGGGCTAAGGAAGGAATGATTTCTCTAACGACAAAGTTAAAAACATCACGCCCTGACATCGCCATTTTATCTGATTCACGAGAATCAGGATCGACTACGATTGAATCTTTCTCATCTGGAATACTTTTTAATTCGCTTCGATAGTTCGGCAGGCCTTCCCCATCATTTTGAATTAAAACTGCTCCCGCACCATCGCCAAAAAGAATAGCGGTCGAGCGGTCGCTGAAGTCTAGGATGGAACTCATTTTTTCAGCTCCAATGACCAAAGTATATCCTGAAGTGTAGTCACGGCTGATCTTCTCAGCTACTTCAGCCGCCATTACAAAACCTGCACAGGCACCAGAGATATCAAACGCCCAAGTTTCCTTGATGCCTAAGATAGCCTGCACCTGGCTGGCAACAGCCGGTGTCGGGTTGTGAGAAGACATGGTGGCCAGCACGATCAGATTGATCTCATCCCGTACATCTTGACCATACTTCTCTAACGCCCTTTCAGCAGCCTTGCTTGCAATCTGGGCCAAGCTTTCGTCCTCGCAGGCAAAATGGCGCTGCTTGATTCCGGTACGCTGGCTGATCCATTCGTCGCTTGAGTCAATACCCGCTTCTTCAACAAGCTCGGTGTTAGTGACAATATTAGCCGGCAAATAAGAACCTGTACTTACGATTTTACTCATAGTTATCTTCCTCTTTTGCCAAATTGGTTTTTGCTTTTTTAAGATAATCGTAGAGATTTCTCAAACCAGCTTTTAAAACGGCAACTTCTTCTTCGCTGTGAAATCCATGAATAGTATGCTTAACCATATCCATATGTAACTTATGATGGACACGGTAGAGTACCCGGCCCTTCTTAGTCAATTTCAATAAATAAATACGACGATCTTTCGGATCACGAATTCTTTCCACATACCCCTTATTAACCAGATTATTCACTGCTACAGAAACTGTTCCGAGCGTTACTTTTAATCGTCGGGCTACATCAGAGGTATTACGCCGGCCGGATAAGCCGATAGCTTCAATAGTATGCATTTCATGGACAGTCAAGTCTGAGAAAGGACTGTTTTTTAAGGCAGATTCTTCAATGATAGAAACCTCATTGAAAATCATCGTGAGATAAGTGTTTATCTCATTAAGCGATAGAGTATCTTCCAATTGTCATCCTCCTCGCGAATTAGTTTGAACATCAAATCATTTGATGTTCAAAGTCTATCCCAGTAAATACGGAATGTCAACATTCTTCCATTGGCTTTTCCTATAGAATTAAAGAAGTATTACCGTCAAAATAGACTATGCCACAAATTTCTTAAGATTTGTTAAACGTCACATCCTATTTATTACGTGACATTTTTGTAGTATATCATTAGCCTTGAAATAATACTATGCTATTTTTATTTTTTACAAAAAAAGCCCCCTAACGGCTCATCTGTATCTCTTCTTTCAAGAAAACATCAGGCCGACAGGAGGCTTATTTATTAAATTAGCGGTTGACAGCTGCTTTGATGTCACGGGTAAACTGTCTTACAGGCTCTTCAGCCTCTTCCCCGTACTTATCGATCAATTGAATGATGGCAGATCCTACGATCACACCATCAGCATACCGGCTCATCTCCTGCGCCTGCTCGGGTCCTGAAATTCCAAAACCGATTGCTGCCGGCAACTCCGGATCAGCCGATCTTATCACTTCGATCATTTCAGAGAGGTCTGTCGTTATTTCACTTCGTGTCCCCGTCACTCCTAAGGAAGATACCACATAGATGAAACCCTCTGCTTCCTGGGCGATCTTTGTAATCCGTTCTTTGGAAGTAGGCGAAACTAAGCTGATCATCTCAATGTCATGCTGACGGGCCAGGCGGCTGAACTCTTCTTTTTCTTCAAAAGGGACATCCGGCAGAATCAGGCCCTGGATACCAACTTGTTCAGACTTTTCCATAAACCGTTCAGCCCCATAACCGTAAACAATATTGGCGTAGGTCATGAAAACGAGCGGAATATCTATCTTTTCACGCAGACGGCCCACCATATCAAAAACATCATCTGTTTTCAGGCCCTGGGATAAGGCAGTCTCGATGGCATTCTGGATAACAGGTCCTTCAGCCGTGGGATCAGAGAACGGGATGCCGATCTCAATCAGATCTGCCCCCTCTTCTGCCATGGCGAGAATCAATTTTTCGGTCGTTTCTATATCAGGATAACCGGCGGTGATATAAGGGATGAAGGATTTGCCGTTGTTAAAAGCGTCTTTTATCTTAGTCATAAATCTCTTCTCCTCTATAGCGGGCAATAGCCGCACAATCTTTGTCACCGCGGCCTGAAAGTGTGACCACCATGATCTGATTCTCATCCATTTCCGGTGCCATCTTCATCGCCTGGGCGATCGCATGGCTGGATTCAATCGCAGGTATAATACCTTCAGTACGTGAAAAATATTCAAAAGCCTCAACAGCTTCTTCATCAGTGATGCCTACATATTCTGCCCGCTTGATATCCGCTAAATAGGCATGCTCCGGCCCTACTCCCGGATAATCTAAACCTGCTGAGATAGAATAAACGGGGTTGACCTGGCCGTCTTCATTTTGGGCAATGATCGTTTTCATGCCATGATAAATTCCTGTCCGCCCCGCTTGAAGAGCCGCAGCTGTGTTAGGCTCGTCTACACCATGACCTGCTCCCTCACAACCGATCAGGCGAACATCTTTATCATCGATAAAATGATAGAAACTTCCTATCGCATTCGATCCTCCGCCCAGGCAGGCCAGGACGACATCGGGCACACGGCCTTCTTTTTCCAGTATCTGCTCTTTAATTTCTCTCGAGATGACTGACTGGAAATCGCGCACCATCGTCGGGAAAGGGTGGGGACCCATAGCAGATCCAATAGCATAATGAGTATCCTCCATACGGGTAGACCATTCTTTCATCGTCTCGTTGACCGCGTCTTTCAATGTTCCTGTCCCGCTGGATACTGAGACAACATCGGCGCCCAGCAGCTTCATCCGGTAAACATTTAAAGCCTGGCGTTCGATGTCATGCTCTCCCATAAAAATGACACATTCCATCTTAAGCAGGGCGCAGGCAGTGGCTGTAGCCACCCCATGTTGGCCGGCTCCTGTTTCAGCAATAATCCGTGTTTTACCCATTTTTTTGGCCAATAAAACCTGGCCCAAAACATTATTGATTTTATGAGCGCCTGTGTGATTCAAATCTTCCCGCTTGAAATATATTTTGGCCCCTTTTAAATCATTTGTCATATTCTCTGCAAAGTAGAGGAGGCTGGGACGGCCGGCATACTCATTAAAAAGGCGGGTTAATTCCTGATTAAATTCCTCATCCTTTCTGAAGTAATCATAAGCTTCTTCTAGTTCTTGAATGGTCGGCATCAATGTTTCAGATATAAACTGTCCACCGAACTTACCAAATTTTCCTTTAGACATTTCGCACCATCCTTATGATATTTTCTATTTTTTCAGGGTCTTTTTTCTTATCTGTTTCTGTTCCGCTGCTCGTATCGATACCGAAAGGAGCATATTCCTCTAAAGCCAAGGGAATAGTTTCTTCATCCATCCCGCCCGCCAGAAGGTAAGGGCGTTGGAAGTCCTGGATCAAAGAGTGATCAAAGACCTGGCCGGTCCCGCCACCTTTATTATCCAATAAAACTAAATCAGCAGAGGATGCCTCAGCCTGGCGGAGATCTTCTTCATTTTCGATAGAAAAGGCTTTCCAGATTTCCTTGTCTGTCAGACTGCGCAATCGGTGAACAAAATCCTCATCCTGTCTGCCGTGAAGCTGGGCAATATCCAGAGTCCCCTCATTGAGGACCTGAGCAATTTTCTCCGGAGATTCATCAACAAAAACTCCAACTTTTTTGACAGCAGCATCGACCTGGCCTGATAAGCTGTCCAGCTGCTCATAAGTCACGCTGCGGTGGCTTTTTGGAAAATTGACGATGAATCCCACATAATCCGGCTGCGATGCATTAATATACTGCACATCTACCGACCGATTAATCCCGCATATTTTAATTTTCATGTACTCGTGCTCCTGCCTGTCTGAATTCTGCCAAGGTTTGTTTTTTATCCTCACTTCTCATGAGGGCTTCTCCGATTAAGGCAGCATCTGCTCCCATTTCTGCAATAGCCGCGACATCTTCCAAATCTTTCACGCCGCTCTCAGCTACAAATAAAACATCTCCGGGAACTTCCTGTCTTAAATTTTTAGCATTATCAAAATTCACAGTAAAATCTTTTAGATTGCGGTTGTTGACACCAATCATACGCGCTCCGCAGGCGATTGCCAGCTCTATCTCCCGGCTGTCATGTGTCTCAACCAGACTGCTCATACCCAATTGGCCCGAGATGGATAAATACTCTCTAAGCTTCTCTTCATCTCCGTCGAGTAAGGAGACGATGATGAGAACAGCGTCTGCTCCCATGACTTTAGATTCATAGATTTGATAAGGGTCGACCGTAAAATCTTTTCTCAACATGGGCAGATCGACGGCAGCTCTGATTTCTTCGAAAATCTGTCTGGAGCCTAAAAACCATTTAGGCTCTGTCAGGCAGGACACAGCATCTACACCAGCCGCTTCGTAATCTTCAGCGATAGTCATATAATCAAATGTGTCATCGATCACACCTTTAGAAGGTGAGGCTTTCTTTACTTCTGCAATGATAGAAAGCCCCTCTTGTCTCAGAGCTTTTTCGAAACGGAAATCTCCCTTAGGCAGGCTTTCTGCTTCTTCTTTTATTTTCTGAAAAGATTTCGTCTTAAGAGCTTCTTCTACACGCTGTCTGGAATGATCGGCTAATTGGTCTAATATCATTAGGCTGCCTCCTCCTGGCTTAATCGGATATATCTTTCTAATACTTTCTGAGCCTGACCTGAGTCGATGGCTTCTTCAGCTATTTTTATACCTTCCTGAATGCTGCCGGCTTTACGGGAAATATAAAGACCTGTTCCGGCATTGAGCAGAACGATATCACGTCTCGGGCCTCTCTCCTTACCGGCTAAAATATCGCGGGTTATCCGGGCATTCTCTTGCGGGGTCCC
Organism: uncultured Atopococcus sp.; assembly: GCA_964437675.1. GTDB lineage: Bacteria > Bacillota > Bacilli > Lactobacillales > Carnobacteriaceae_A > JAUNQW01. The sequence continues at coordinate 16,911 of CAYTHW010000004.1, forward strand.
GCCGACGATGTCAGCTTTCTGCGCCAGCTTAAAGCCGTAATCCTCCGGGTGAATGGTCATTCTCTCTTCATGATCGCCATCGAATAAAAGTGCAGATGTCGGAGCAGAGATAGAAATTTCATCCATGACATCCTGGCCGAAGACGACAATCCCGCGCTCTACTCCCAGATTCTTGATCACTTTTGCCATAGGCTCAATCAACTCTTCTTTGTAGACACCCAGCATCTGATATTTGGGACGGGCCGGATTAGTTATCGGACCCAACAAGTTAAAGACGGTGCGGATGCCTAAGTCCTGACGAACGGGGCCTACATGTTTCATCGACGTATGATAATTTTGAGCAAACAGGAAGCAGATACCAATCTCTTCTAATAAATGCTT
>CAYTHW010000004.1:17391-38637 GCA_964437675.1 uncultured Atopococcus sp.
CCAGACCCGTTAAGAAAGCTGCCATCTGAGAAGAAGACACCTGACCGCTCATGATACGGTTGATAGCTGTATATGTTTCTTCAAAAGATAATTCTTCTCTGTTTATAACTTTATTGATTGCTTCTTTTATCATTTGTTATTCCTCCATCTGTTCCTGTCAATTGATTCATATCTTCCACTGTTATCAATGTTGGTAGATGGGATAAAAAAAAGCCCGTCTCTAAAAAATAACATTATCGTTACTTTCTAAAGACGAGCAATTTTAAACCCGTGGTGCCACTTTATTTTTTATTTATGTATACATAAATAAACTCTTAACAAGATACCAACATATCTCTGGCTGCTAACATCCGCCTTCAACGTCGCAGGGTACTCAGTTTCCTTTTCGCTGCGCCCTCCATGGTCCATTTGTATCTCTGCGTTCTGCTTCTTCTCATCAACGAAGCTTTCTGTAAGTGCACGATAATACGTTATCTCCATATCATCAGTTTAAGTTATTTGATTTGTTGTTTTGAATATAAGCTAAATAAAATATTAAGTCAAGCTAATTGTCCATTTTAAAATGATAAAAAGAAGCCTGGGCTGCAAAAACAGCCCAGGCTTCTCCTTTTCTTGATTAATCCTCTTGGTTAAAAGCAGCCGTTGATAAGTAACGCTCACCTGTATCAGGGGCAACAGCAACTACAATTTTGCCCGCTCCCAAACGTCGGGCTGTTTTCAAAGCGGCTGCTGCCGCTGCTCCTGAAGAGATACCTGCTAAAATGCCCTCTTCAGCCGCCAGACGTCTGGTCAATTCAATCGCTTCATCATTCGTGATGCGCTCTATCGATTGGTAGATATCCGTATCCAATACTTCCGGTATGAAGCCGGCAGAAACACCCTGGATTTTATGCGAACCAGACGGCTCTCCGCTTAAAACAGCAGAGTCATCTGCCTCCATAGCAATAATTTCGATGTCTGGATTTTTACTCTTTAAGAAAGAACCTGCACCCGTGATCGTCCCACCTGTTCCTACACCTGCCACAAAAGCATCCGGTGCCTGCTGGTCTAATGCTTCATATATCTCCGGTCCGGTTGTTTCCTCATGGACTTTCGGATTAGATGGATTTTCAAATTGAGATAACTTGACATAACCCTCTTGTTTGACTAATTCTTCTGCCTTGGCAAGAGCTTCTTTCATACCGCCTTCCGCAGAAGTCAATTCTAATTCTGCCCCATAGGCCTGCATGAGACGTCTGCGTTCTACACTCATAGATTCTGGCATGAAAATTTTCACTTGATAACCTTTAGCAGCGGCTACAAATGCTATACCTATACCCGTGTTTCCACTGGATGCTTCAACGATAGTGTCCCCAGCTTTCAATGTGCCGTCTTCTTCAGCATCTTCAATCATCCGTAAAGCAATTCGGTCTTTGACACTACCCCCGGCATTGAAGGACTCTAACTTCAAATAGACATCAGCCATATCATTTTCGACGACTTGATTAAGTTTGACTAAGGGAGTTTGTCCAATGAGTTCAGCAATATTATTTATTCTTTTATTCATATCCAGACACCTCTTTCGAATGACTTTAGTTTAGCCTGAAGTCATTCAAATTTCCACTCTTAAGATTTATAATGCCAGATTCAAATACCTAATTTTCTCCCCGAAGTTCAGCAAGCTCCCCTAAAATTTTCACATCATCTTTCTCTCTTTGCGGCAGGCTGTCCCGTAAATTATCAGCTGTCTGGTCATGCTGAGGAATCAACAGCTGTCCATTTATTTCAGCTAAAGGAAAAAGGACGAAGCCGCGGATATGCATCCGTGGGTGCGGCACCTGCAGCCGGTCATTTTCAATGATATCGCTGCCATATAAAATGATATCAAGATCGATCGTACGCGGGCCGTCTTTAAATTGGCGGACGCGCTTCAAATCCCCTTCTATCTTCTGGCATAAATCCAGCAGCTCCAGGCTTTCCAATGTGGTCTGTACTTCCACTACCATATTCAAAAAATTATCCTGGTCAAGGTAGCCCACAGGTGCGGTATCATACACAGAAGATTCGCGGGTAACAGTAACGGAATCATGGGCATCAAGCTTTTCAATAGCTTGATGCAGGTAATCTAGTTTGGGTTCAATATTACTTCCTAAAGCAATATAGGCCGTTTGTGTTTTCATCATCTTCCTCCTGTGAATGACTGGCGTTCTCTATAGATTTCGACAGCCACATTATCAAAGATTCCCGGAATAGGTGCGTGAGGCTTGCTGACACGTACCATGAGACCATCAATTAAAGGATAGCCGGCTAAAAGTTCCCCGGCAATATTTTCTGATAAGCTCTCAATCAAATGAACCGGTTCACCTTCTACTATTTCGCGGACAGTCCCATAGACTTCACCATAGTGAACGCCGTCCTCCATCCGCCCGCTTTTTGCAGGCCTTGCTATATCCACATACAGTTCTAAGTCTACAATGAATTTTTGACCCAGTTTGGTCTCTTCTTCAAATAAACCATGACGGCCATAAAAATGTAAACCGTCCATGACGATTTTATCGCGATGATTTGACATGCTTCCTGCCTCTCTTTAAATCCCCTGCTTAACCATTGATCATATCTAAAATTTCTTTACGCAGCTCATAGCTGTCTTTGTATAAACCACGCGTAGCTTTAGTCACAGTGCTTGAACCTGGTTTTTTCACTCCGCGGATATTCATACACATATGGTCGCCCTCTAAAATGACCATGACTCCCTGAGGATTCAAAGTATCCATTAAAGTATCAGCCACATCATTGGTGATACGTTCCTGCATCTGAGGACGCTTAGAAATATCTTCTAAAATACGAGCCAGCTTACTTAATCCCACCACACGGCCATCACGAGGGATGTATGCAATATGACCCTTACCATAAAAAGGTAAGAAGTGGTGTTCGCACATCGATGTGAAAGTGATATCTTTTACCAATACAACTTCACTGTTGTCTTCATGGAAGACTTTTTTAGCATGAATTGACGGGTCTTTTTCTAAACCTGCAAAGACCTCTTCAAACATTCTGGCGACACGGGCAGGTGTTTCCTGCAGCCCCTCACGGTCTGGGTCTTCACCGATCGCAATAATAATTTCTTTCATTGCTGCTTCTATTCTTTTCTTATCCATAACATTCCTATCCTTTACTTTCTAAGATTAGCTGGCGCACTTCACCAACATAGTAAAAACTGCCGAACACACAAATTACTGCATCTTCCATCTCGGTTTCTGTCTTTTCAATTGCTATTTCAAGGGCTTTTTCATAATCCTTGCCTAAAGAAATAACCTTGTCTTCTGATAAAACCCCCATATCCAGGATGGTCTGCTTCATATCATCTGAGCTTAAGGCGCGCTCGGAGTCCGGCTGAACCGTCAGGATGAGATCAAAATGGGGAGCGATGACAGATAATGCAGGCTTAAATTCTTTATCGCCTAACATTCCAACAATACCAATACGCTGTTGTCCCGGGAAATAACGCAGTAAATTCTCTGTTAATCCAGTGACACCGTCCAAATTGTGAGAACCGTCGATGATGATATCAGGGTTTTCCTGTATCCATTCGAAGCGGCCTTCCCACACAGTTTTTTCTAGACCTGCTTTTAAAGCATCTTTAGAAATAGACCAGTCACCTGAATCATTCAAAGTGTTCATTACTTCGATAGCAACGCAGGAATTATAAATTTGGTGAGCTTCTAATAATTGAATCGTATATTCTTCACCTTTATAAACGAAATCTTGAATTCGATTATTATTTAATTCATATTTTAATGCATCTAGGTCAACCGTACGTTTTGAACTGCCTAATTCCTCAGCACGAGCAACGATGACATCCACTGCTGCTTTTTCTGACGGGTAATAGACTACTGGTGATCCCGGTTTGATGATGCCGGCTTTTTCTCCGGCAATTTCTTCGATCGTATCTCCCAATACGTCTTGATGATCATAGGCTAATTTTGTAATAACTGAAACCAGGGGAGATTGAATAATATTGGTGGCATCTAAGCGGCCGCCGATTCCAGTTTCTATCACAGCCACGTCTACTTCATATTTAGCAAAGGCCATCCATGCCAAGGCTGTGTATAATTCAAATTCTGTGAAGTAAATATCTGTACTTAAGACATGATCCCGAATATCAACAGCAAATTCCATAATGTCTTCATCAGAAATATTTTCATTGTTGATCCGGATGCGGTCATTAAATTCATATAAAGACGGTGAAGTATAGAGACCTACTTTATATCCTGCTTCTTGCAAAATAGTTGCCATGATTTTAGAGGTCGATCCCTTACCGTTGGTTCCCGCCACATGAATCGTGGGGACCTTATCTTGCGGATTACCCAATACTTCCATTAAATCTCTGGTTGTCTGTAAACCGAGGACCATCTCACCTTGTCTTCCAAGGGGCAGCATCTCACTTAAAACTTCATAATCCATCTCATAATTCCCTTCACACTTTATATATTTGTCCACAAAAAAACATCGATGATACCAATGTCGCAAAATAAAAAATTTTGTCTTAGCATGCAATCGACGCCGCCAGCATCGCTTTTATTACTTTATGAATCATCCATCTCATAATACGCCTATTCAGGTCTGCTTTCAAATATAAAATATTGAAAGACAGCACTTTTATTATGAACATTCATTATATACTTAATCTCCATACAAGTATAGATGAATTTTCTTTCTGAAAGCTTCTAAAAAATAAAAACCTAAAAATTCTTCAAAAGAATTTTTAGGTTTCGGGGGAGATTAATCCCAGTCATTTTTTGTGAAATCATTGGACGAAGCATCCTCAGATGATTCTTCATCCTCTTGTCGAGAATCAGAACGATCGGCAGACTCATGATTCTGTTCTACATGATCATTGCGTCTTTCTTGATTCTCCTGGTGAACGTGGTGGTCTTCAAACTCTTCTTCACGTTCGTTTTCATCTTCGATGACCTGTTCCCGGATTTCTTCAAAAGAAGCTCCTCTTTCATAGTCAGCTTGTAATTCAGCATCTGATTCACTTGGGTAGTCATCATTTTCATGACTGTCCGGCATAGTTCCTGTTTCAAATAAGCTGGTGATTTCATCTGCATTTAAGGTTTCAACTTCCAGTAGTTTTTCAGCGATAACTGTCAGCTGCTCTTTATGGGCATTGATGATCTCATGGGCACGGTTATGAGCATCGTGCAGGATACTTAATACTTCCTGGTCGATCTCATAAGCTACCCGTTCAGAATAAGCTTTATCAAAGGTAGTCTGTTCTTTCCCGCTTTCATACTGAACAGGTCCCAGCCTGTCACTCATACCATATTGGGTAACCATTTTTCGGGCAATATCCGTTGCCTGCTCAAAGTCATTGCTTGCACCGGAAGACTGCGAATTAAAGAATACTTCTTCTGCTGCACGCCCTCCAAGCAGACCGACCAGCTGTTCAAACAGATCTTTTTTCGTATATAAGTACTGATCTTCACGAGGAAGCATGATGGCATATCCGCCTGCACGGCCCCGCGGTACGATGGTTACTTTATGAACAACTCTGGCTTCACTCAGGACCATCCCTACAACAGTATGACCGGCTTCATGATAAGCCACACGGATTCTTTCTTTTTCAGAAATGGCCCGGTCTTTCTTGGCAGGGCCGGCAATCACACGGTCGCTGGCCTCATCTACATCGTAAGGGGAAATGGTGTCACTGCGGCGGCGGGCAGCGACAATCGCTGCTTCATTCAGCAAGTTTTCCAGGTCAGCTCCTGAGAATCCCGGCGTCGTTTTAGCGACTTGTTTCAAATCAACATCCTCAGCCAAAGGTTTATCCTTAGCGTGGACTTTCAAAATTGCTTCCCGCTCTTTAACGTCCGGCATACCCACCATGATCCGGCGATCAAATCGACCGGGACGTAATAAAGCCTGGTCAAGGACATCCGAGCGGTTCGTAGCAGCCATGACGATGACTCCCTCATTGCCTTGGAAGCCGTCCATCTCTACCAAGAGCTGGTTCAAGGTCTGTTCACGTTCATCGTTTCCGCCGCTCATACCTGAGCTTCCACGTTTACGACCCACGGCATCAATCTCATCGATGAAGATAATAGAAGGAGAGTTCTTTTTAGCCTCTTCAAATAAGTCACGTACCCGGCTGGCACCGACACCGACAAACATTTCAACGAATTCCGAACCTGAAATAGAATAGAAAGGTACACCCGCTTCTCCGGCTACCGCTTTGGCAAGCAGGGTTTTCCCTGTCCCGGGAGGACCTTCAAGTAAGACACCTGCAGGTATACGTGCACCTAAACCGGTGAAACGACGTGGATCTTTTAAGAAATCTACAATTTCTACTAATTCAGCTTTTTCTTCATTCGCACCGGCCACATCTGAGAAACGAACCTTACTTTCAGACGGGTCCGTTAACTTAGCTTTGGACTTACCAAATGACATGACATTTTTCCCGCCGCCTCCACCTTGGCCTGCTTGATTCATCATGATGTAGATAAAGAAAATGAAAATCAGCAGCGGAAGGAAAGAAATCAACAGACTCGTCCAAATACCTGTCTGCTCTTCCTCAACCGGGATAACTTCAGTACCTTTTTCCTGAGCAAGATTATAAACATCTGCTACAAGAGGGTCATTTTGTAAAATAGTTGTGGTAAAAAACTCTGTTTCTTCATTACTTGAACTAAAAATATCGATATTTGTGTTGTCATCTGTTTCAACTGAGATAGGTTCAGTATATTGTCCTTCTACTTTATACACTCCAGCAGAGGGCTGCAAAGAAAAACTTTGCACCTGATCTTCTTCAAGTCTTTGTATAAATTCAGTTGAAGAAATATTAACCTGGTTGGATGCGTTATTTCCACCGGTAATCATACTCGCTACACCAACAATTACGATAAAGACAAGTATATAGAAGAGACTGTTTCGAAAAATATTTCTTCGCATAGTGTCCTCCTGAGCCAACTAAATGGCAGATTTTATACTTAATACTTTAAAATTAATAATAACATTTCTGACCAATTTTAACCAATTAATTATAACCTTTTTTAATCTAACAACAAAGTATTAAAATTTCATTAGGATGGATTGATTGCTTCGTCTTTTAGAACCCCGATATAAGGTAAATTACGGTATTTTTCCTGATAATCCAGACCATAACCCACTGCAAACTGATCCGGAATATCGAAACCTGTCCATTTTACATCTACATCTACCAAACGGCGGCTCGGTTTATTCAATAAAGTAACGATATTGATAGAAGCAGCCTGGCGGGTCTCAAATAATTGAATGAGAAATTCCAGCGTGCGGCCGGTATCGATAATATCCTCTACAAATAAAACATGACGGTCTTTAGCAGACTGGCTAAGATCTTTGAGGATCTTCACATCATTGGTCGACTCCATTCCGTCACCGTAGCTGGATAAATCCATGAAATCAATATCCAAGTAGATGTCCATTTCTTTAATTAAATCTGTCATGAACATACTTCCGCCTTTTAAGATACAGACGACGAGCGGATGTTTTCCTTTGTATTCCCGGGACAGCTCTGCACCTAGTTCACGAATTTTATCCCGCAGCTCCTGTTCAGTAAATATAACCTCTTTAATATCATTATGTATAGTCATTGGATAATTCCCCTCTCTTTGTGTAAAAAGCAATAATGTACTGCTCTTTCTCTCTGCTTGGTTCAACAGAATAAGCAGACTCCTTATATGTTACCAACCATATTATTCTATTCGAAAAATCTCTAATAATCCAGGCATGACTCCGATTTTCTAAGGGTATTTTCTGATCTATAAATATATCCTTGATTTTCTTACTCTGCTTTAAGCTCCCCTTCAGTGTCATCCGGTCACCCGGCTTCCGGTGGCTCACGCGGAGAGGCAGATCAATATCCTCAGCGTTGACAGTGATAAAATGGCTCGCTTCAGCTGCTGAAAATTTTTCCTTTTTAAAAAAACCAAGATATTCGTGATCGGAAACTTGGCGCCATTCATTCACGGTCAGTTCAAATACCCTATCGTCTTCAACTGGCTGAGTTTCTTTTTCGACGGTCAACACCTCATAACTCCGGAATATACTGTAGTTATTCGGCAGGTTGAATTGACTGTTGGGCTGTCCTTCCTGTATCCAATGAAGGATTTTCCAAATAGAATGATTAGAAACTTCTATCTCCTGATCAGTCAGTTGCTGGAAAAGCCAGAGCTTCAACATGAAATAGCCATAGTTCTCATCTTCCTGCAGCAAAAGCGCACGATTGAGTTCTTTTCCATCAGAAGACGTCAGCCCGGCCAGTTTCTCGCTGAAGAGGGACTCTGTCACCAGGGACAGGGATTGAATTTCTTCAGCCAGAATTTGAACTTGATGTTCAAGCCGGGGGTTCTCTTCTTTGAGCAGAGGTATAATCTCATGGCGGAAGCGATTCCTTGTAAAGTCACTTTCTTTATTACTGGCATCCTCGACGAAAGGAATCTTTTCTTTTCGGGCATACTCATAGAGATCTTCTTTAGTAAAGGACAGGAGCGGCCGGACTAAGCGGCCTCCTGCAAAGCTCTGCGACCACTTGATGCCCCCCAGCCTCTCCCAGGATCCCCCCCGGACAAATCTCATCAATAAAGTTTCCAGCTGATCGCTCTGATGATGGCCTGTCATCAAGGTATCAGCTTTTAAAGCATTCATCTTTTCAGCAAAAAATTGATAGCGGAAGTCCCGGGCTGCTTTTTCAATTCCTGAGGCAGGATGCTCCTTCCATTCTATTACATGTAAAGGCAGAAAAAATTGATCTGCAACATCTTTTATGAATTCCATTTCTTCCTCAGATTCAGGCCGTAGTCGATGGTTGACATGGGCTAAGCTTACAGCCGGCCTGGAGTGAGCAGGCAGCTTTAAGAGGAAATGCAGGAGAGTCATGGAGTCGACTCCGCCGGACAAAGCTAAAAGAACATGATTTTCTTTCTTTAATTTTAGTTTCTTTTCATAATTCTCATTAAATTGCTGCTCCATCTTTCTATTTCTCCTATAAAAAAACCAGGATTTCTCCTGGCTGGTTTCTTTTTAATTAACCGCGGCGACCCCCACGGCCCCCGCGCTTATGTTCCGTATTTCTTTTTAACGATGTGAGTCTTTCCTCGCTGTCTTTTAAGAAATCGCTCATTAGATCATCAAAACTGCCGTTTCCTTTAGAAGGCTTAGAAAATGACGAAGAGTTGCTTGCTGGTCTGGGACGACTCGAGTAACGAGGCGCACTTTCCTGACGCTGATAAGATTTTTCTGGTTTTCCTTCAGGTCTTTTCTCACTGGACTCTGCGGTGCCCGCTGATCTGGCTGCCTTCTTCTCAGCTGTCTGATTTGGTTGGTCTGACTGCTTAATAGATAAGGCAATATTTCCATTGTCTTCGATCTTTAATACTTTAACAAGAATTTCGTCATCTTTTTGCAGCTCATCATTAATATCTTTAACAAAGTGATCTGCAATTTCACTAATATGCACCAGGCCTGTCTTGTTATCGCCCAAATCCACAAATGCACCAAAATTAGTAATGTTTGTTACTCTGCCTTGAACCTGACTCCCTACTTCAATCGTCATGAATAAAATAGTCCTCCCTTTTAACTTTGTTTATATTATAGCACTTTTCTGTCTTTAATCAATTTCATGTCTGCTGACTAGTCTTGTGTTTTTTCTTCTTGATTTGTATCTGCCACAGCTTCCTTTTTCTTTTCATATTCTTGTTGTTTCTTATTCATTTCAATTGAAAAATTATGTGGATCTCCCACGATATTAAAAACTACTTCATCCTCATCCGTTAAATAATATTCATTACGGGCCAGATTCGCTACATACTCTTCATCTTCAAGTAAACGTATGCTTTCCTGCAGTTCAGTTTGATACTGTTGACTTAACTCCAGGGTTTCTTGAGCAACCAGCAGTTCATCATTCAGAGAAGCAGCTGATGTGTAGTTTCTGATACTTTTGACACCAAAGATTACCATGAGGATGAGGCCTGCTGCTATTATCGTCAACCGTCTCTGCCCGTGGACAGATCTTTTTTTAGCCGGTTCTCTGCCTTCAACAGACATCTCTTTAATGAAGGGCCTTTGTTTTTCCCGGCCTTTCAGCTCGTTTTTCTTCATCTTCCCCACCCCCAACTTTCTTAGTCTGTTCCCTAATTATAGCTTGAACAAGTGTTTTTTGTCTATCAGAATCTTAACTTTCCCACTAGTCGTTTGAACTGATGTATTTTTCTTCCACAATCGAAAACATATCTTTAGATTCATCTTTTTTAGTCGTTTCTTTGATTTCATCAATCTGAACGATCAGCTGCTTATTGCCGAAGTTTATCTCCAACTGATCTCCAACTTCTACATTACTCGAAGACTTGGCCACTTTATCATTAATTTTAATGCGGCCTTTATCTGCTATTTCTTTAGCAACTGTCCTTCTTTTAATAATCCGCGATACTTTTAAAAATTTATCTAATCTCATCTTTCTTTATTCACCATTTTCATCTTTCTTGATATCTTCCCATAGTTGTGTTAGTTCTTCAACACTCTTTACTTCAACTTCGCCAAAGACGTTTGGATGGCGGCGGTATAATTTTTGATTCAGGCTCTCGATAACATCTTCCAGGCTAAAGAACCCGCCATTATCAGCTGCTTGAGCATGGTAGAGAACCTGCATCAGCACATCACCCAGTTCCTCGATCATATGATCAACATCATCTTCTTCTATCGCCTGCTTCAGTTCTTTGCTTTCTTCTTCAAGATAGGGCCACAGACTCTGATGACTCTGATTTAAAACCCACAGATCTCCCTCATCAGGGTCAAAGATGCGATCGACTAACTGCTGGCTGCGGGCGAATGACCGCCAGTTTTCATCCGGCTGCAAGGGCGGCAGATAAACCGACAAGAGATTATGCACCCCTTCGAAAAAATCTAATTCATAGAGGGGAACCCAGGTGACATTTTCCTGTGAACTCCCTGCTGCATCTACGCGGGCGACCTGATAATCATCCGGGTAAATCTTCATCAAATCTAATTTGACATCGCCCGCTACCATCGGATGGTAGACCTGCATGATAATCAGATGCTGATCGGGAGACAAGCTCTCTACCTGGAAATCCAGTCCGTCGACGAGCTGAAAACCTTCGATAGGATCAGCTTGAACCGCTGAAAATAAGTCGTCTATGAAAGAATGACCATGGAGAATCTTTACTTCAATACCTTTGTCGTTCTGCAGAAGCAGCTGCGTTGTCAACTCGGCTACCATCGGATGACCCGGAACAGCATAGATGATGTCCTGTTCTTCAGCTTTTTTGAGCAGATCGTCAACGATAGCCGGATAGACTTTTTCAAAGTCTTCATCAAACTTTTCATATAAAAAATCATAGCTCTTAAAAGAATGTTTTTTTTCTTTTAAATAGGCAACCACCGGGTGGTCCACCGTTCTCAAATAAACCAGCTCAGAGTTTTTAATGATTTCATAACTTCCTATAGGCATTTGGTGAAAATCACCCGGGCCCAGTCCGATAATTTCAATTTTTCCCATTCTTTTTTCCTCTCAATAAATGCTCACCCATCGGCAGCATCATCCATTCCCTTATAGATAAGACCTTCGTCACTTGGATCATCCTTAAAAAAACAGCCGCTCCCCCGGCAACAGCCAGTAAAATAGCCGCCAGCGTCACACCGCGCCCCTCACCCCACCAGCCGTCTAAAAGGTTCAGAAGGATGCGGACGAACAGAGCTAAAACGAGCAGGCTGGATAAATAGCCCTTAAGAAAAGCTGCTTGATTTCTCTGAAATAAAATTCCTCTCAGGTGATGAGCAAAGTAACTGACCACAGCGGCCAAACTGACAACAGTAGCAACACTTGCTCCCATCGTCTGAAAGTGGGGGATGCACAACTTATTCAATACTAATTTAGTCAATAATGTAAAGCCTAAGCCCCTGAAAATAACCGGGTGTTTTTTCTGAAGATGTAAGATATTTTGAAAAGCCAGCAGGATGCTCATCAAAAAAACAGCCAGCATATATACAGCCAGCACATCATTTTGATCCTCACTGGCAAATAAAAAGCGGTTCAACTGCGGCATGAGAGCCATTAACCCCACTGAGGCCGCCCCGGAAAAGACGACTACCAGACGAATGATGGAACGTGCTTCCAGCTTCAGATGGTCCGGGCGCTTCTGCAGACGGGGCTGACTCAGGCTGGGCAGCATAGTTGCTGTTAAGCCCGAGGATACGACCAAACCCAGTTGGGCAATCGGCTGAGCCCGGTCATAGACACCCTTTTGAACCATACTTTGAGCCAGTGACAATCCTGCTTCCTGCAATTGATTTAAGATAGTAAAAGAATCAATCAGCTGCAATAAGATAAACAAACTGGCGAAGGCACTTAACAATAAGCCTTCATGAAGGAAACGCTGATATAACTTCTTGGGACTGGGCAGCTGACCTTTAAAATCTTTCTTTATCAAGCGGCCCTGCTCTTTTCGATAAGCCAGAGCATAGAACAGAAGAATCAGACTGGACACTGCTGCTGCTATGAAAGTTCCTTGATAAGCATGCCGGCCCATCTGGTAGACTGATTGGCCGGACTGCGTGAATTGAAAAGCAGCCAGGATGATCAGGCTCACTCTGACCAGCTGTTCGGTCACCTGGCTGACAGCTGTCGGCACCATGTTCATCTGCCCTTGGAAAAAGCCCCGCAAACTTCCGATGACTGCCGTTAGTGGATAGATAAGAGCGATGCTTTGGATCAGCGGACTAAGCTGCGGATCACCCATCACCCCGGCAAGAGGCCGGGCGTAGATATAGAGAAGCATACCTAGGAGAGTGAAAGGGATGAGCAAAATATAAAAGAGACGCTTAAAAACAGCTGCCTGGCCTCTTTCACTGCTTTCCTCAGCTATACAGGATGAAACAAAGAGCGGCAGTCCGTTCAATGCCAGAGCAGCCGCCATCCCGTAAAGAGGGTAGGCTTGCTGGTAGACATAAAAGCCTGTATCTCCGGTCCAGTTCTGCAAAGGAATCTTATAAAGGGCACTTAAGATCTTAGCTGAAAGCGTAGCCAAGGATAAAATGACAGCTCCCTTCATCAATCTCTTCATGTTCTTCTGCTTCATAACTTCTGCCTCATTCTTAAATCTCTGCTCCTTCTTCACGAGAAGAAGTGTCCACTTCTTCCTCTCCATATTCTTTTTCTTGAAAATCTGCCAGTCTTTTGACAAAGGTCAGCAGATAATCGAGCCAGACATTATCCGAAACTTTCGTGTCCACAAAAAATTCCACCTGGACCTTATCCTCTTTCTGCTTGACATCTACTTTGACTGGAATATCCTGTAAAGCGCGGAAGATCTCCTGACCGGGTGTTTTTTGAGTACCGGATGCCGAAAAAATCACCCGGATGACTTGAGTTCTTCTCTGCTTTTCCTGCTTCATCCTTTCGATTAAGGCGATTTCTCCATAGTGCTTAATCTGCCCGATCGTCAGAAGGTCGGCCACTTCCTGAGGATAGTCTCCGAAGCGGTCAATCAGATCTTCTTGAATCAGCAGATAATCTTCTTCATTTTTCATCGTATTAATTCTCTGGTACATATCAATTTTCTGGAAATCATCATCGATATAAGTCTCCGGAAGATAAGCATCAACGTCAAAGTTCATCTCCAGACTTGTTTTTTCCTGGACAGGTTTATTCTGTCTGCGGGCCACAGCCTCTGAGAGAAGCTGGGTATACATGTCATAACCCACAGAGTCGATGAAGCCCGACTGCTGCTTGCCCAGCAGATCTCCTGCCCCGCGGATCGACAGATCACGCATAGCGATCTTAAAGCCGGCTCCCAGCTCACTGAACTCTTTGAGAGCCTGCAGACGCTGGACACTTTCCTCCCGCAGGACCTTGTTCGGTTCATAAGTCAGATAAGCATAAGCGACCCGGCTGCTCCGTCCCACCCGGCCTCTCAGCTGGTAGAGTTGAGAGAGTCCCATCCGATCAGCATCCTCTATGATCAAGGTGTTGACATTCGGCAGGTCGACCCCGGTCTCAATAATCGTAGTAGTCACCAGGACATCATACTCACCTTCATAAAAGCGGAGCAGAACCTCTTCTAAAGCAGGCTCGCTCATCTGACCGTGGGCGTAGGCAATTCTGGCATCCGGGAGGAGTTCCTGCAAAGATGCCGCCTTCTGCTGAATAGTAGCGACCCGATTATGAAGGTAAAAGACCTGCCCGCCTCTTGCCATCTCCCTTTCAATTGCCTGACGGATGGCTCCGGGATTTAATTCCATGACATAGGTCTGAACCGGATAGCGGTTGGACGGTGGCGTTTCAATCACAGATAAATCTCTTACACCTATGATGGACATATGGAGGGTCCGTGGAATCGGCGTTGCGGTTAAAGTCAAGACGTCCACATTTTTCTTCAGATTCTTCAATCTTTCTTTGTGCTTGACACCAAAACGCTGCTCTTCATCCACGACCAATAAGCCCAGGTCCTTGAAATCGACATCTTGACTTAAAAGTCTGTGGGTGCCGATAACAAAATCTACCTTACCCTGTTTTAATCCTTTGATCGTCTCTTCCTGCTGCTTTTTACTCCTGAAACGGGATAAGAGGCCAATTTCTACCGGGAAGCCCTCAAAGCGCTCCAGGGCAGACTGGTAATGCTGCTGAGCCAGCACCGTTGTGGGCACGAGAAAAGCAGCCTGTTTTCCTTCTTGGACAGCCTTAAAGATGGCGCGCATCGCTACTTCAGTTTTTCCATAGCCTACATCCCCAATCAGCAGACGGTCCATAGGCCTTTCTTTTTCCATATCCCGCTTGACTTCTTCAGAGCTTTTCAATTGATCTTCTGTCTCTGTATAAGGAAAAGCATCTTCAAACTCTTTTTGATAAGCATTATCCGGCTGAAAAGCATGCCCTTTTTCTGCTTCACGAGCCGAATACAGTTCAATCAACTCTTCACTTATATCTTCAACTTGCTGACGGACTTTCTGTTTAGTTTTTGTCCACTCTGTTCCACCCAGCTTATGGACCCGGGGCGTCTTTCCTTCCGAACCCACATATTTCTGGACCATATTTATTTGATCGACAGGCACAAAGACCTTGGCATCATCTCGGTAGATGATTACCATATAGTCCTGATGTACCCCGTCGATATCCATAGTCTCGATCCCTGTATAGCGGCCGATTCCATGGTTGATGTGGACGACATAGTCTCCGGGTTTCAATTCATTATAATTTTTGAGTTTCTCTGCATTACTGTATTGAATACGGCGGACTTTCTTCTTGGGAATCCGGTTGAATAACTCTTTTTCAGTAATCAAGGCTATTTTTTCTTCAGGCATTTCAAAACCGCTTCTAATAGAAGAGGTAATGATCTGAACCTGCCCGGCGGTGATCGGGTCTTCAGCCTTCACCACCTGGTTGTCAATTTCATAGTCTTTTAATATTTTAGCTACTTCATCGATCCGCTCTTCTTTCGATACAGCTATAGCTACGGCATACTCCTGCTTCAGCCAGCGGTGGACTTCTGCGTGAAGAAGCTCCATCTGGCTGTAAAACTGCTGCATCGGCCGGTAATGAAAGTGGTGGGCAGCATCTAAACGAATATTACCCATTCCTTTTTCAAAAACAGAATAGTAGACCATTGCCCCTTCATGTCTGTTGACAGCATCACGGAAAGCCGGGGCCAATTTCTGCTGTGGCAAAAGGCGCCCCTCTTCGATTTTGTCTTCTATCCATAAATCATTCTCTTCATTTAAGGTTCTTTCTGCTTCCAGAATCCGTGGATACTCGTCAAAAATAAGCAGGCCTCCTGTACTTAAATAATCGACAATCGTCGTCTGTTCAGGATAGATATAGGGTGTAAAAAGCTCTAGAGCCTGGTAGTAATCATCATCTTTAAGTGCTCTGATCAGCTCAGCCATCTCCATCTGCAGCTTTTCTCTCACTTCTTCATCCTTTATTTGAGGCACTTGTTTCTTTACTTCTTTTTCAATTTTATCCGCTGCTTGAATCTTCCATTCTTTGAGCAGGAAATTCTCCCGGCCGGGAAGAATGGTCACTGAATCGATATTTTCTATCGATCGTTGACTTTCAATATCAAAGTAACGGATGGAGTCTACCTCAACATCGAACAATTCGATACGCACAGGATAAGCTGAATTTATAGAATAAATGTCAACTATGCCGCCGCGTACACTAAATTCTCCCGGTGAAAAAACCATCTTTTTTCGGGTATAACCAAGAGACGTAAGATGTTCCGGGAGACGGGCTGTATCGATTTCTGTTTCATAATCAATGTATAAAGAAGCTTCGGAAAAATCCGGGCTGGGAGGCAGAAACCTCTTGACACCCGCTAAGGGAACGATGACTGCACCCGGCTGATCAGATAAAAGAAAATTCAAAGCTTCCACACGCTCACCGTGAATTTCCGGTGAAGAGACAGCCATCTCCATCTGGATAGAATCATCGGCTGAGAATAAATGTAAGCTGTCGGAATCTAAAAATCCTGTTAAGTCTTCAAGTAATTGATTCGCTTGATAGAGATTAGGCTCAACTATTAAGATTGGCTTTTGAGTGTCTTTCAGCAGATTTAAAATTTGAAGACTCCGGGCAGAGCCTGAGAGGCCTGTCACGAGCTGGATATCCTCCTCGCGGGCTCTCTGGCTGATCTGCTGGAAACTCGGTTGGTCATTAAAATAGCGTATCACTTGTGAATCAGGCAAGTCGGTGTCACTCCTTACTTATTGTATTGCGACATGAGGGCATCAAAGGTATGGCCTTCGAGCCAGAAATCTACAGCATCGGCTGCATGCTGGATACTTTCCCGGATCAATTCCTTGTCCTCTTCTCTGAAGCCGCCCAGAACATAAGAGACGACAGATTGTTTAGGATGGGGACGACCGATACCTATGCGGGCACGCTTGAGATCTCTTGTACCCATCACATTGACGATATCTTTCATCCCATTGTGGCCGCCCGGACTTCCTTTCAGCCGGAAACGGACCTGCCCCACCTCTAAATCTAAATCATCATATATAATAAGAATATCCTCGTCCTCCACTGCGAAATAATCTGCCAACGGCCGGACAGCCTTACCTGAATTATTCATATAGGACATCGGCTTAACAAATAAAGTCTTTTCATTATTAATAAAAACTTCTGCATAAAAAGCATCAAAAAGATTTTTATTGAAAGAGAATTGGTGGCGGTCAGCCAGCTCATCCATCGTTTCAAATCCCACATTATGTTTCGTTCCTTCATATTTAGGCCCTGGATTACCCAGGCCGACGATCATTTTCATCAGAACACCTCTTTATCATAAATTATCAGCACATTAAAAAGGCTGTACAAATTTTGTACAGTCCCGTTCATTTAACTTAAGCTTAGTATAGCATGCTTATCTGCCATCTTTTAGAGTTTTACTTCAGGGTTTTCATTAAAAAAGCATGCCTCTCTCAAAAAGCTCAGTTTCTCAGGGAGATCAGCCCGAGAGCTTATTTTTGGAAAGCCATGCTTGATTTTAATCGGAAGGGATGAAGTTAATCTTCCAGTCCCCTCATATATTCCTGTTTAAATAGAGGACCCGTTGTTTTACGTTCATGCACTCTCAAAATTCCGTCAGCCAGCAGATGAGAAATACTGATCTGCTCAATTTTTTCATTCACCTGATCTTCTGAAAGTTGAACGGTGTCTGTCGTCACCAGTTTTTTCAGAGACGACTGCATGATCTTATTTGGAGCATCATCTGAAAGCACCGGGTGAGTAACCAGGGCATAAACTTCGCTGGCCCCATGTTCGATCAGAGTATCACTAACCTGAGTAATCGTATCGCCGGTGTCTGACAAGTCATCCACAATAATACACTGGCATTTATCGACTTCTCCGATAGGATGGAGAGCCTTATTGCCTTCCTCATCTTCCCGGTCATCGATAATCGCTAAAGGCAGGTCTAATATCTCTGCATAGACTCTGCCGAAGTGAGCGGCTGAATGATTAGGAGCCACGACTACAGCTTTTTCCATATCTTTGAGGTATTTTCTTTGAAAATAGTTGGCTAAGACAGGCTGCGCCGTGAAATGGTCTGTTGGAATTTCAAAGAAGCCCTGGATCTGAGGCGCATGCATATCAACAGCTATGACATGATCCACCCCGCAGCGAGACATTAAATTAGCTACTAATTTCGCTGTGATAGGCTCGCGTGATTTCGCTTTGCGGTCCTGGCGGGCATAGCCGTAATAAGGGATGACTAAATTGATGGAATTAGCACTTGCACGTCTGAGAGCATCAGCCATGACGAATATTTCCATATAATAGTCATTTACTTGATGGCTGGTCGATTGTATCAGGTAAATATCTTTACCCCGGATACTTTCTTCAATATTAATCGCTATTTCTCCATCGGAAAAAGTTTTAATTGTCACTTCTCCAAGAGGAATGTTTAAGTTTTGAGCAATTTTTTCAGCCAGGGGGAGATTAGAGTTTAAAGAAAATAAGCGGATATTATCTTTTGATTTTTCGAACGTTACTTTTCTATCCATATAATCTCCTTCTTATTGATTTCCATCATATTTATCTTCGAATAACGGACTGACTGAAATATTTTGGTGTATACGTGAAATAGCATCTCCCACCAAGCCGGCAACCGATACTTGAACTATTTTATCGATACGTTTCTCTTCAGGCAGATAGATAGAGTCGGTAACGATACACTCCTCAATAACTGATTCTTCTAAACGCTCAATAGCCGGTCCGGATAAAACAGCATGTGTCCCGGAAGCATAAACCGCTTCAGCTCCTAAATCTTTCAAGGCTGAGGCAGCTGCGGTAATCGTACCCGCTGTATCGATCATATCGTCGATTAAAATACAGGTCTTGCCGTCCACATCACCTATCACGTTCATAACTTCCGAGACATTCGCCTTTGGTCGACGCTTATCGACGATAGCTAAAGGTGATTTTAGGAATTCTGCTAATTTACGTGCACGTGTCACCCCGCCGTGGTCTGGTGAAACAACGACCACATCCTCACCTTCAAGATTCTTATCTAAAAAGTAATTGGCTATTAAAGGAGCGCCCAATAAGTGGTCCACCGGTATATCAAAGAAACCTTGGATTTGAGCAGCATGCAGGTCCAGAGTCAGCATACGGTCTACACCGACATTTTCTAGTAAATTAGCAACAACTTTAGCAGTGATAGGTTCTCTTGAACGAGATTTTCTATCTTGACGAGCATAACCATAATAAGGCATGACGACATTAATCGTGCCGGCACTTGCTCTTCTTAAAGCATCGACTAAAATTAATAATTCCATGAAGTGGTCATTGACAGGAGCTGAAGTTGATTGAATGATAAAAATCTCATCTCCACGAATACTCTCTTCAATACTGACATGTAATTCCCCGTCACTAAATTTTTCAACTGTAAGTTTACCTAATTCTACCCCTAAATGATTTGCTATTTTTTTAGCTAATGGCTCATTTGATGATAATGAAAATACTTTCATTTGCTGATGTGTATGCGCTTCCATGCTTGCCTCCATTTGTTTTGATTTAATTTAATCTTAGTCTTCTTTATGCTTTAATTCAACTCTTTATTGATCTTTCTCCCACTTTTCCCGCTGCCGGCTGACATAACCCGGAATATGAATTTCTTCCGCTCTTTCCAAGGCCAGTGTATCTTCAGGCACATCTTTCGTGATAGTAGATCCTGCTGCAATAAAAGTATCATGATCCAGTACGACCGGTGAGATCAGGTTGACGTTGCATCCAATGAATGCACGATCTCCAATAGTCGAACGATGTTTTTTATGGCCGTCATAATTAACGACTATCGTGCCGCAGCCAAAATTCACATGCTCTCCTACATCAGCATCTCCTATATAAGTCAGATGGCCTGACTTGGTGCCTTTACCCAGTATGGAATTTTTCACTTCAACAAAGTTACCAATATGTACTTGATCCTTTAATGTAGAGTTGGGACGGATGTGGGCGTTGGGACCGACTGTCACTCCTGTTTCAAGCGTCGATTGATCAATCGTTGATGATTGAATGATCGACTGGTTGCCGATCCGGCTGTCGATAATAACCGAATTCATACCGATGACACAGTCTTCACCTATGACAGCGGATCCTTTTAAATAGACATTCGGCTCAATCACTGTATCTTTACCTATTTCTACGTCACTCTCGATATAAGTGCTGTGCGGATCGATTAAAGTGACTCCATTCGTCATATGTTTTTCATTGATCCGTTTACGCATCAGCATTTCTGCCTGAGACAGAGCTTTACGGTCATTAACTCCCAGAGCCTCACTCACATCATCGATAGAATAAGCACCGACTTTTTCATTCTGCTCTTTGAGAATTTCAATGACGTCCGGCAGATAATATTCACCCTGGGCATTGTCATTCTTTACTTTATCTAAAGACTCAAATAGTGCTTGATTATCAAAGAAATAAGTTCCAGTGTTGATTTCTTTGATCAGGCGCTCTTCGTCTGTGGCATCCTTTTCTTCCACGATGCGGTCCAGCGAACCGTCTGCACTTCGAATCACTCGGCCATAGCCAAAAGCGTCTTCCACCTGTGCGCTTAAAACGGTTACTTTAGCCTGGTTCTTTTCATGATCGTCAAAAGCTGCATTTAAAGATTCAGCTGTCAGCAGAGGTGTATCTCCTGAAACTACTACAGTAGTTCCTTCTTCACCCATGAGCAGACTTTGTGCCTGCTGGACAGCATGAGCTGTGCCCAGCTGCTCTGCTTGTAAGGCATATTCAACACGTCCGCCTAAGTATTCCTTGACTTTTTCTGCACCATGACCGACAACAGCCACAATCTTATCCAAAGACATTTCTTCTAATTGATCTGCCACGTGACCCACCATAGGTTTGCCTGCAACAGGATGCAACACTTTATACAACTTTGATTTCATACGGGAGCCTTGGCCGGCCGCCAGTATAACCGCATATCTTTTTGCCATCATCACTCATCCTTCTCTATTTTATCCCTAATCATTCTAACTAATTATACACGAGATTTCAATTAACACTCAGAGGAGTTATAATTATCTGTCTTGCCTTGATAGAAAATTTTGAAAATAAAAAATCACCCATGTGGAGTGATTTTTATTCTATACTTTTTCTTTTACTTTTTGGATGATGAGGGACAAGACAAAAATAAAGATGTAAATCATCACGATAGTAGCTCCCGGCGGCGTATCGTAATAATAGGAAACGGTCAGACCTGAGAACATACC
>CAYTHW010000004.1:38737-45181 GCA_964437675.1 uncultured Atopococcus sp.
GAGCTGCAGATTAGAAACCGTCACGATCGACCCAAATAAAAATTGATTAACGGTAGCTGATGCACTCTCATTGATGCTTAACAGGATAAAAGAGAGTGCCATACCGCCCGACATCACAAAAGCCATGGATAATTCTGAATAACTTTTATAAATATAGCGTAAATAATCAAGCACGATTGCGATAATTGCGATAAAAACCATCGTGGTCAGGGTAGGACTGAGACCCAGTATCAAGCCCAGGGCAACCCCGGATAAAGAAACGTGGGAAAGGGTATCGGCAACTAGGGACTGCCGCCTTAATATTAAATATAAACCTAAAACAGGGGCTATAATCGAGATCAAACCCGCAGCTGAAAAAGCTTTGATCATGAAATCATAGTGAAACATCTCCATTGAGTTCCCGCCTTTCTCACCAATTTCAGATGGCGGTCCGCCACCATCCGTAATTCATCCTGCTCATGAGTAACCATTAAAACGGCTTTATTGCTCAGCGAAGTTTCTTCTTTTAAGAAATCATATAAAATATGACGAGATTCGTGATCCATTCCGGTGGTCGGCTCATCCAAGACATAGAGGTCCGGATCCATAGCTAAGACTCTGGCAATAGATAATCTCTGTTTCTGACCTCCTGATAGTTCGCCAATCGCTGTATTTCTATACTCCCTCATACCCACTAAATCCAAAGCCCATTCTACTTTGGCATGATCTTCTTCATCTAAACGCTTAAACCATTTTCCCCTGGGATAAACTCCGGACTGAGTCAGTTCATAGACCGTCGACGGGAAACCCGCATTAAATTGAGAAACAATTTGAGGGATATAACCTACTAATAAGGGATGTCCTTCCTCTGTTTTTTCAGCCAGCCGGACTTCCCCCTGGTTCGACTTTAATATCCCCAGTATATTTCTAATAAGGGTTGATTTCGCTGCACCGTTTTCACCTGTCAGCATCACAAACTCTCCAGCTTCAACAGTCATATTGACATCATCTAATACCGGTTCCTTATCATATTTAAAAGTTAAACCTTTAACTTCAATATACGACATGCTTCCACTTCTTTCTTTTCTTAATTTCTATCTAAATCGTAATCTTTCTGATTAACCTTCGTATTGTAGCCTTATTCTAAAATAATTGCAATAAAAAAAGCATGTAAGTTAACATATCAAAGGAAAAACCACATTCTTTTGATATATCACCTATATGCTTACATAAGATTGCACTATGCTTCGACAGTAGTTTGAGCAGGCTCTAAAAACTCAATCTCAATGGAGTCTGTTAAAATATCTGTATAGCTATATGACACACAGTCAAACTGTTCTTTTGCATCCTCTAAAGTAACTACAAAAACTGCCGGATAGCTCTGCGTAATCGTTCCTTGACGTTTTTTCGTTTTTTTACGACCAACGTTTGCAGTAACAATCACTTTCCGCCCCAAATTTTCTTGGATGGAGCATTTGATATCATCCAACTTATTCGCCATTACATCACTCCTATCATGCATCTAATGATAGCATATTTTTAGGTAGTTTACAAGGATACCACCGCAACTAATTTTATGCAAGTACTTTTCGCCCTTTTTTAAGCAAAATCTGTAATTGTCACCCCAGCAGCCTGGAGCTCCTCCGCCAGTTTGGCAAATTCCGTGATCGACAAAGATTCGCCTCTCACCTTAGGATCCAGTCCTGCGCTTTCTATAGCTCTGTCAATTTTCTCCTTGACAGCTTCTTCTTTACCCAGGCCGACAATTAAATTATTTCGTAAAGTTTTTCTTCTTTGAACAAAGCTTTGGCGGACCACACGGAAGAAAAGGGCTTCATCTTCTACTTCTACAGGTTTCTCCTGATACTTGCTCATATGGATGATAGCTGAATCGATATTAGGCGCCGGATTAAAAACAGTCGGGGGAACGATGGCAGCGATTTCAACCTGCATATAATATTGGACAGCTATAGACAGAGACCCGTAGGCCTTCGTGCCAGGCCGGGCGGACAGGCGTTCTGCCACCTCTTTTTGGATCATTACGGTCATACTCTCCAAGTCCAGATCCGATTCTAGAAAATGCATCAAGATAGGGGTGGTGATGTAATAAGGAAGATTAGCGGCCAGAGCTAGGGGCAGAGCAGGGTCGAAGTATTCCTCGACATACTTCTTCAAGTCAACAGACAAAGCATCCGCATGGACGATTTTGAGATTGTCATAATGCCCCAGCTCATTTTCAAGAACTGGAATAAAGCGCTGGTCAATCTCAAATGAAAGGACTTGACGGGCTGATTGAGCCAGAGCTTCTGTCAAGGCTCCAATACCCGGTCCCACTTCAATGACGTTGGTGTCATGATCAATGCCGGCAATCTTGACCATATTATCCAGAATATTGGGGTCAATGATAAAGTTCTGACCCAGACTTTTCTTAGCTGACAGGTTATATTTCTTTAAGATTTCATTCGTACGAGAGGGGGTCGCAATTGCTTTTTTATTCATCATTGTTTATTCCTTTATTTATTTTTTCCAGAGCATCAACAACTTCTTTTTGAGTGATAGAAAACATGTCTAAACGTTTTTTTAATTGTTTGCCGTTAGTATAGCCAATATTCAAATAATCTCCCAGTAACTGTCGTCTTAATTTAGCCCCCGGCCCATTGATGAGGTGATGCTGGTTTAAGAAAGCGAAAGTGATATCGCTGTCTTCACAGGAGATTTCTATTTCGCGGCAGGACGCTTTATCCAGCGCTTCCACAATAGCCTGACGCGAAGCATGCTCTACACCGAGGCTGCCCGGACCGGAAGATTTTGCATCTTTTTGGCTGATGAAAGCATGTTTAACATCAGGTATTCTTTGAGTAATTGTTTTACGAATCTTTTCACCGGGAAAATCAGGATCTGTAAACACAATCACCCCTCTCAGCTGATGAGCTTTTTCAATAAGTTCTATAGTTTCATCGTCAATAGCCGATCCATTAGTCTCAATAGTATCAGCAGGGATGATATTTTGTATGCGCTGGGTGTCTGATTTCCCTTCCACCACGATCACTTCACGAATCTTTTTCACAAGTAAACTCCTTTATAAATTGAACAGGTTTCTCGCGTTTCGACTCGTCAGCTCAGCCATCTCTTCAAGAGATGTTCCGCGCACTTCGGCTAAACGCTCAACCACATGATAGACATACGCAGGCTCATTTCGCTTCCCTCTGTAAGGTTCAGGAGACAGATAAGGGGCATCTGTTTCGACTAATAAGCGGTCCCTGGGTGTCATCCTGGCAGATGCCCTCACTTCTTCAGCATTCTTAAAGGTCATGATTCCATTATAAGAAAGGTGCATGCCCAAATCCAGAAACTTTTCAGCCCAGGAAGGATCCAGATTAAAACTATGCATGATACCGCCTATGTCACGCACGTCTTCTTCCTTTAGAATTTGATAAACATCTTCTGTAGACTCTCTGTTATGAACGGTAATGGGAAGGTTGACGGACTTTGCCAGATGAATCTGTTTACGAAAAGCATCCTTTTGGACATCATGGGGCGCCGTATCCCAGTGATAATCCAGACCCATTTCCCCGACGGCCACTACCTTCTGATGCTGCAGCTTGGCTTTCAGGTACTCTTCCACTTCTTCATCATAGGCAGCTGCTTCTGTAGGATGCCAGCCGACTATGGCATAGACACCTTCAAATAAGGCAGCCTGTCTTAATGCTGTTTCAATCGTGTCATGATTGAAGCCGACTACAGCCATCTGATCCACACCCTTTTTTTGTGCATTTTTAACAATGACATCGGCTTCTTCCTTTAATCCTTCTACATTCAAATGGGTATGTGTGTCAAAAATCATATCTTTCTCCTTTTCAATAAAAAAAGGCCTTACTGATGCAAGGCCTTTTACCTTAATTTATGAAATTGCTGAGCCATTTTCAGCAGATGGATCTACTTCTAAGAGTTTTAGATTGCCATCTTTGTCTTCTGAAGACAGGATCATTCCCTGGCTGATTTCACCGCGCATTTTACGTGGTTTTAAGTTGGAGATGATAGCTACTTTTTTCCCGATCAGCTCTTCAGGATTTGGATAGTAGGCAGCCACTCCTGATAAGATTTGGCGGTCCTGGCTGTCGCCTGCATCTAATCTAAACTGCAGAAGTTTATCAGCGTTTTCCACCTTCTTACAGTCAGTGATCTCAGCTGCACGGATTTCAACATCTTCAAATTGACTGAATTCAATTTCTTTCGTGATGTTAAGCTCCGTTTCTTCTGGATCCCACTCTTCACTGTCGCCGGACCCCATCTGACCCTGGATGTACTCTACCTCATCCTCAACCTCAAGTCGAGGAAAAATAGGCTCTCCGAATGAGACTGTCTTTGTCCCCCCGGCATACTGACCAAAAGCTAAATCTTTAAATAAGTCTTTCGGATCTTCTTCTATACCCAGTTGTGCCAAGATTTTGCCCGGTGCTTCGATAAGGACAGGCTGAATTAAGACTGCCGCAATACGCAGGCTTTCTGCCAGATGATAAAGTACGCTGTCCAGTTCTTCTGCCCGACTCTCATCCTTAGCCAGAACCCAAGGCTCCGTTTCATCGATATATTTATTTGTACGGGAGACAAAGGTCCACACAGCTTCCAGAGCATGAGAAAAGTGCATATTATCCATGTTGGCATAATATTTTTCAACAGCTTCGGCTGATTTCTGTCTCAAATCTTCATCACAATCAGTTACCAGGCCTGCCTCTTTGGGAACGACTCCATCCCGGTACTTATTGATCATAGCCACTGTACGATTTAATAAGTTCCCAAGATCGTTGGCTAAGTCAAAGTTGATACGGTTGACATAGTCTTCAGGTGTGAAAACACCGTCATTTCCAAAAGAAACCTCACGCATCAAGTAGTAACGTAAAGTATCCAGACCGTAGCGGTCCACGAGAGTATCAGGATAGACTACATTTCCTTTTGATTTGGACATCTTGCCGTCCTGCATTAATAACCAGCCGTGGCCAAATATCTGTTTAGGCAGCGGTAAATCGAGAGCCATCAACATGATCGGCCAGTAAATCGTATGGAAGCGGACGATTTCTTTTCCTACCATATGAAGATTCGCCGGCCAGTATTTTCTAAACTTCTCATCATTTTCCGTGCCATAACCCAGCGCTGTAATATAGTTAGCTAGGGCATCGACCCACACATACACGACGTGGTCAGGATTCGAACGCACAGGAATTCCCCAGTCAAAAGTCGTTCTTGAAACAGCTAAATCTTCTAAACCCGGCTTAATAAAGTTGTTGATCATTTCATTCTTACGGGATTCAGGCTGAATAAATTCCGGGTGGTCTTCGTAATATTGAAGCAGTCGGTCAGCATATTTACTCATCTTAAAGAAGTAAGACTCTTCTTTGACCCGTTCAACTTCATGGCCGCTCTCCGGAGATTTCCCTCCGATAATCTTACCCTGGTCATCTTTGACTACATCTGTCAGTTGAGACTCGGTATAATAAGTCTCATCCGGGACAGAATACCAGCCTTCATATTCACCCAGATACACGTCTCCCTGCTCAATGAACTGTTCCATGATGTCTTGAACAATTTCTTTATGCTGAGGGTCGGTTGTACGAATAAACTGGTCATTAGTGATACCTAACTTTTTCCACAAGCGCTGCATACTTTCTGCCATACCATCTACATACTCCTGCGGTTCAATCCCTAACTCCTCAGCTTTTTCCTGAATCTTCTGCCCATGCTCATCTGTACCTGTTAAATAATAAACATCATATCCCTGTAATCGTTTATAACGTGCCATAACATCACAAGCAATAGTAGAATAAGCATTCCCGATATGTAATTTACCGCTCGGGTAATAAATAGGCGTTGTAATATAAAATGTATTGTCCTCTGCCATTCCAATCCTCCTCGACTAGTTAAAATTAGATTACTTACTAATTTTGTACTTCACTATTATAACATGTTTATCTTTCCTTGTGCACAAGTTCAAAAAAGTCAGGAATTACCACTATTTTTTTAATTTTAATGATGTTAAGTTAAAATAATCATAAATTTTCCGCTCTTCTCCATATGGTTTTTAATTTTATATCTCTATTGAATTCTATTTGTGTTACAATCAGTCTGAAATTAAGATACATAAAATTGTCGGGCACTCTTATTTTTGTCAGAGCAAAATGATAAAAATGAGGGTCTTTTTTCAGAAATTAATCCAAACCTCTGTTTGGTCTATCCCAGGTCGTCCACAAATCCTCTATTCAACTTACAGCAAGCTCAGTCAGTTCTTTATAAAATTGAAGGGAGGCGTATGGTGTCTAATCTTCTTGATAAAAGTCTTTTTTCAATCATCAAAAAATGTTACGATGCAAACTTTTGGGATTATTTAGATAGTTCACAATTAATCGTTATCCAACTGCCGCAAGAGGAAGAGCCTGTCTTTATTTCTACTCTTGGTCAAAAAACAAAAGC
>CAYTHW010000004.1:45281-47638 GCA_964437675.1 uncultured Atopococcus sp.
CCTTATGAAGAGAGTGATTTCCTCTGGCTCATCAGTGCCCTGGAAAAATTCTACGACACAGCCCAAGAATTTATTGATAATCTATCTATTTTTGATAAAGAAGAAGTCGTAAATTTCACTGCCTTTGTAGGACGGGAATATGGCTATGACGGACAGTATAAAACAAAATTGTTTGAAGTCCCTCAAATCTATCGGGAAGGCATTCCTAGCGACTATATGGGTTCACATCCTATCTATGTCTCTAACTTTGAGATGCTGAGAGCGAAACAAGTTCCTGTAAAACGGACCATCTGGGAGCTGGATCTCCATCATGTGCGGACTCCAGCAGAAAAAAACCCGGCAAGCTCTGGCCGCTCCCGCCCTTACTACCCTCTGCTTTTCATCGTCGCAGACGAAGCAACTCAGGAGTCGCTTTACCTGGATCTGATAAAAGCTGACGATGTGGCTGCTTTCCAAAGAAATTTAGTCCGTCTCTTCATCAAAAATAATGTCCGGCCTACAGCTATCTGTATCCATAAGAAAAACGGATGCATGCATGCCCAGTCTTATTTTGAAGAGATTTTAAAAGAGCTGGAAATTGACTTACACGTCCGCGAATCCCTGCCCATCATTGAATATATTCAACAAGCCTTAAATACCATATCTCTGATTGAAGAGTAACAAAGAGAGTGTCGACTATTCTGCCGGCACTCTCTTTTCGTCTATTAATCTTCTAAATTGACTAAGAACCATCTTTTCTTTCCACGGCGGACTAAGATGAACTGATCCTCATAGGAATCTTCTTCATCAATCATATAATCCAGGTCGGTAATCCGGTCACCTTTAATATAAATAGCGCCGTTATTGATATCTTCACGTGCCTGGCGCCGGGAATTAACGATACCCGTTGTATCAACGAGAAAATCTATAATGTTTTGGCTTTCTCTGGAAGCAGTCAGGCTTTCCATAGCGGAAGAAGCATTTTTAACTTGTTCTACACTTAAATTCGCCACATCGCCGGAAAAAAGAGCATCTGTCAGGACTTGCACTTCTTCTAAATCTTCCTGGCTGTGGACAAAGACTGTCATCTCTTCCGCCAGGGCTCTTTGGCCATGACGCTTGTGAGGTTCTGCCTCCATCTGTTCAGCTATTTCTTCAATCTCTTCTTTCGAGCGGAAAGAGAAATATTTTAAATATTTTACGATATCCTCATCCTGCTGGTTCATCCAGAACTGATAAAACTCATATGGACTGGTTTTTTCAGGATCCAGCCAGACCGCGTTGCCGGCTGATTTACCAAACTTCTCGCCATCTGCATTAGTCAACAAAGGTATGGTCAGCCCATAAGCTTCTGCCTCCGGCCCTTCCTTCTTACGGATAAAATCCAGACCGGCGGTAATATTCCCCCATTGATCCGCTCCGCCTACCTGCAGCTGTACATCATGTTCACGGTATAAGTGGAGATAATCCATCGCCTGGATGATCTGGTAAGTAAACTCTGTGAAAGAGATCCCTGTTTCCAGACGGCTTTGAACAGATTCTTTAGACAGCATGGTGTTGACTGAAAAATCTTTACCTACATCTCTTAAAAAGTCTAAAAATGAAATCTCTTTTAACCAATCATAGTTGTTGACCATCTTGATTCCATTCGAACCGTTGGCATCAAAGAGATGAACCATCTGCTGAGAGATAGCTTCTGCATTTTTCATGATAGTTTCCGTTGTTTGAAGTTCCCGCTCTGAGTTACGTCCTGATGGGTCTCCAATGGTAGCAGTCCCGGCTCCTATGACGATGACCGGCCGATGACCGGCTAATTGGAAACGTTTTAATACCATATAAGGAATTAAATGGCCAATATGGAGACTATCAGCTGTAGGGTCGACACCACAATAGAGTGAAACACTCTTTTCTTCGACAAGCTTCTTTAAGCCCTCTTCATCTGTTTGTTGGTTAATCGCCCCACGCCATGTTAGTTCTTCAATAATTGACATGTTTTCCTCCCTTTACTCCTGTTTTTATAAACTATCGCCAAAATCTTCTCTAAATTTAGCAACTAATTTTTCTACCCAGTTACTTGTAGCTTCTGTTGTTCCGAAGAAGAAGCGCATGACACTCGGCTCTTCCACGTATTTTATTCCGCCGATCAGTTCACGGTTTTCGTATAACCAAGTAATACGGTCTACGATATAATCCACCTGAGATAGAGTGAACACACGTCTTGGCATGGCCATACGTACCAGCTCCATATTAGCAAATGTTTCACTTCCATCTTCTTGACGCTCTTCCGACATCGTCCCACGTTCCATACCACGCGCTCCAGATGCAATATAAATGGCAGCAGCCAAGGCACCGGCAGGGTATTCACTTTGGTCTAAGTG
>CAYTHW010000005.1:0-3855 GCA_964437675.1 uncultured Atopococcus sp.
TAAAAAAACCACCAATCTTTTTACAGATTGGTGGTTCTATTAGCCGGTCAGTGAAATTATTTAATTTCAGCTGATCCTCCAGCTTCTTCGATTGCTGCAACTAATGCGTCAGCGTCTTCTTTAGAAATACCTTCTTTGATATTTCCAGGAGCGTTGTCTACTAAGTCTTTAGCTTCTTTTAATCCTAAACCAGTTGCTTCACGAACTGCTTTGATAACTTGGATTTTAGCTTGTCCAGCTGAAGTTAACTCAACATCGAATTCAGTCTGTTCTTCTGCTGCTTCTCCACCAGCTGCTGGGCCTGCTGCCATTGCTACAGGAGCTGCCGCTTCTACGTCAAATTCTTCTTCGATTGCTTCTACTAATTCGTTTAATTCTACTACAGTTGCTTCTTTTAATGAATCGATAATTGTTTGAATATCTAAAGCCATTTTATATTCCTCCATGAATGTATATATATTTGTTTGTTATAGTTAAATTTAGACAGCAGCTTTTAACCTATGCTGCATCTTCGTCTTTTTTCTCTGCCAATGCTTTGATAGTAAGCATAGCATCGCGCAATGGGTTCTGTGCCAATGCGTTGAATGTTTGTGCCGTTTTGCGAATAGGTGCTTTAACAGCTGATGCAACCATAGATAATAGATCTTCACGGCTTGGTAATTCAGCGATAGCATCGATCTGTGCGATATCAATCGTGTTACCTTCAACGACGCCGCCTTTAATTACGATCTGCTCGTTTTCTTTTGCAGCATCACGTAAAATTTTAGCTGGTGCCGCAATGTCTTCACTACTGAATGCAACAGCAGTAGGTCCTTTAAATACTTCTTCCAGACCTTCGTAACCTAATTCGTCTGCTGCTCGACGCAGCATAGAGTTTTTAATGACGTGGAATTCAACACCTGCATCACGTAAATCTTTACGTAATTTAGTATCTTCTTCAACAGTCAAACCACGTGTGTTAACGATAATTGTTGAAACAGAGTTTTCAAATTTTTCAACTGTTTCTCCAACAATTGCTTGTTTTTGTGCGATAATACTTTCGTTTGCCAAAAATGTCACCTCCAACTTGAAAATGCTTCGAATGATATGGAAAATAAAAATCCTCCATGTCACCAAAGACATAGAGGATCAAATACATGTTTAATCGGAAACAGAAAAACTGTATCCTTTTTCGTGTATATTCTCTTCCTCGGTAAGGTGGTATATTACGGCTTGCGCCCCTTACGGTCTTCGGCATCAAATATCATATTTAATTTTATTCGACTTGTTGATAATATCACGGTCAAACAGACTTGTCAATACTCTATTCAGCTGATAAAGAGTTGATATCTATTTTGACTCCCGGGCCGAATGTAGTAGAGATTGATAAGTTCTGCATCCAGTCACCTTTTGCAGCAGCCGGCTTTTCTTGAATTAAACGTTCATGTAGAGCTTTTAAGTTCTCTAAAATATCTTCTGAAGAAAATGATGCTTTACCGATAGCTGCATGGATATTTGCTTCTTTATCTGTACGGTAAGTTACTTGTCCTGCTTTGATGTTGTTAACAGCCTGTTCAACATCCATTGTTACAGTACCAGTTTTAGGGTTAGGCATTAATCCTTTTGGACCTAAGATCTGACCTAACTTACCTACTTGAGCCATCATATCCGGTGTTGCTACAGCGACGTCAAAATCTAACCAGCCGCCTTGGATTTTTTCAACTAAATCTTCTTCACCTACGAAGTCTGCTCCCGCTTGTCTAGCTTCTTCAGCTTTTTCGCCTTTTGCAAAAACAACTACTGTTTGAGTATTACCAGTACCTTTAGGTAATACAATCGATCCACGTAATTGTTGGTCCGCTTGACGAACGTCTAACTCCAGACGGTAAGCAATATCGATTGATGAATCCATGTTTGAAAAGTCGATTTCTTTAACTAATTCAATTGCGTCTTTAACATTATATTCTTTATGCGGGTCTACTTTTTCAACCGCATCAATATATTTTTTACTTCTTTTTGCCACAATATTTCCTCCTTTAGTGGTAGTCTTTCTTCCACATGCGCTTGAATCTGTTTCAATTCCTGAAGCGCTGTGCTGAACTGTTACATGCAAACTGGCTGCATTATCCTTCGACAGTGAATCCCATAGAACGAGCTGTACCTTCGACAATGCGCATTGCAGCTTCTACATCTGCTGCGTTTAAGTCTTCCATTTTGCGTTCAGCAATTTCTTGGACTTGTGCTTTTGTGACAGACGCAACTTTATTTGTATTTGGTTCACCAGAACCTTTTTGAACGCCCGCTGCTTTTTTCAATAAATCTGAAGCCGGTGGTGTTTTTGTAACAAAAGAGTATGAACGATCTTCATATACAGTAATAACTACTGGAATGATATCTCCCATTGATTCTTTTGTACGTTCGTTAAATTCTTTCGTGAAACCTGAAATGTCAATCCCTGCTTGTCCTAAAGCTGGTCCAATTGGTGGAGCCGGGCTTGCTTGACCTGCTGGAATTTGTAATTTTACTACGTTTACTACTTGTTGTGCCACGTGACATACCTCCTTATATTTTTTGTGTCAGTGTGTGGTTCAATGGAGCGAGTCACTCCTCCCACAATCTAAGTGCACACCGTACTGCTCGAAAAATATCTAGCAAATAAGCGTACTCGATTAAAATAACATAGTCGGATAGAAATAGCAAGAGCGAAAAATAGACTTTTTCCTTTTACAGCTATTGTTTTTATTAATAGACCGCTTCAATTATTCTAATTATGCATAAGACCGCACTTTGCTACATTTTCAGGAAGGATTCATCTATAATACAATCACATGTCAAAGAATAAGATATGTGTTTCTTTAACCACACCTCTTTTTTGAAATGGACGAGTATATATCGTCCATTTTTCCGTTTTCATTTTATAAATAATATACTGTTTAATTTTTAAAAAATATAACTTTATCTTGAAAGGAGCTTTTGTATGTCAGATACCTCAACAATTATCACCAGACCTTTAGAAGATTATCTGGGCCAAAATAATGTCAGTACACTGCGGCCTTGGATAGGGACCTGTTATATGAATATTCCAGAATGTTTAGAAATTATATATGATTTAAATAATTGGCAGCTTGTGACTGCTCTTGAAAAAATCGATGAGCTCATCCAGAGAAAACCTCAATTGACAGTAGAGCTTTGGAGATTAAAAGTAGAAATATTTGGACTCTATGACAAGTATGAGGACTTATATAACCAGTGCGAAGTTATCTTAAACTACCTGCCCGATGATCCCCAGGCCCTCTTTTTGACGAGTATTTATGGCCAGATCAAAGGAATTAAAGTTGAAAACAATACCAAGTTTAAACGGTTGGATCAAGTTCATCCTGAATTAGCCTACCGCCTTCTCAATTTAAAAGAGTTCGTAGAAACGAACTCCCAGCGCACAGATTTCGAGTATGAATTAAACGATATTCAGGATATCGAGTTCATCGGGATGTTCGGTTACTTAGTAAAAGCTGACGGCAGCCTCGCCGAAACAACTGCTAAACGTGCCTCTAAGGCTCTCGAGCTTGCAGAGCGTTATACAGATGCCGATGTCTTGATATCCGGCGGTGCAGTCAACAGCCCTTACATCGAAGCTATGGGCATAAAAAACTGGCTGATGGAACGAGGTCTGGAAGAAGAAAGGATTATTATCGATCCTTTTGCTAAAGATACTGTAGGTAATATCCTTGCTATCACTGAAGCAATCAAGCAGAAGAATGTTACACGAGCTGCTGTTGTCTCATCTTTAGATCACCTGCCCCGCTGCTATATTGGGACGAATCTTCAACTCGCCCATCGAGAAGTCGACTGTGAAGTTTATGGTGCAGCTTATGAAAA
>CAYTHW010000005.1:3955-17818 GCA_964437675.1 uncultured Atopococcus sp.
CCTTGAGAGCCGACAAAGCCAGTTACACCCGGCGTATTTCGGACCACATACCATGCTTCATCTGACATGATCATCTCTACTAACACATAGCCCGGGAATATTTTTTTTACAGTCGTTTTTTCTTCACCGTTTTTAGTTTCTGTTACTTCTTCCTCCGGCACCAGTACACGGAAGATATTTTCTTCCATACCCATACTTTCTGTTCGTAAATCTAAGTTCTGTTTGACTTTGTTCTCATAACCAGAATAAGTATGTAACACATACCATCTTTTATCTGCATTATTTACTGTCATCATATTCTCCTTTTTCTTTCTGTCAGATTCAATACTACTTTTATATAAATAAAAAAACCCTCTCTCTTAGAAGGTTCTCTCGCTTTCATTTCTCTGATTATATCACAGGTCCTACTGCTGCTCAATAAAAAATATCTCTATTTAACGAATGAGATAGCTTAAAAGCTTTTGAATCGACCAGTCCACTGCAAAGAAGAAAGCAGCAAACAGACCAATTGTTACGAAAACAGTAGTTGAATCATTGGCCAGTTCTTTACCACTTGACCATTCTACTTTCCCAAATTCTTCTCTAACTTCTTTAAAGAATCCCATAATCGTCTCCTTTACTTCTCTTCTTTATGCAGGGTGTGCTTTTTACAATGTTTACAAAATTTTCTCAATTCTAAGCGTTCTGTCCGAACCGCTGTCTGGCTGCGGGCCGTGGCATAGTTCCTATGTCCACATTCCACACAGGCTAAATGTACTTTTTTATCCGCCACAAAAAACCCTTCTTTCTTTTAACATATGCAGTGTATTGTAACACATTTCTCTCCCCTTAACAAGAAGGATTATGCTAAACTAGGACCTAAGATGTGATTAAGGAAGGATATATGATGAAAATAAATATACTATATGAAGACAATCATTTGCTCTGCGTAGAAAAGCCAGTCAATATACCTGTTCAAGAAGACGATTCGAAAGACTTAGACTTATTAACAGCCTTAAAAGATTTTATCAAGGTCCGGGATGAAAAGCCTGGCAATGTATTCCTCGCTTTAGTACACCGGCTGGACCGGCCTGTAGGAGGAGCCATGGTCTTTGCCAAGACATCCAAGGCAGCTTCACGTTTAGCCACCTCCTTACAGAAGGGTCAATTCAAGCGTTCCTATTTGACTGTTGTGCATGGTAAGCCACAAAAAATGACAGGGCAACTCGAAGATTATCTGTATAAAGACTTTAAGACTAATACATCCATTGTCGTGCCGCCAACCAAAAAAGGAAGTAAACGAGCAAGCTTAACTTATCGAGTACTTGAATCCGCGGAAGGACTCAGCCTGGTAAAAGTTCAACTGGATACCGGCCGATCTCATCAAATCCGTGTCCAGTTTAGCCATATGGGCCATCCTATCTGGGGAGATCAGCGCTATGGTCAAGAAGTAAATAAAGTAGGGCAGCAGATTGCTTTATGGGCAACTGACCTTACATTTAAACATCCAACGAAAGATGAATTTGTTACCATCCACAGCCGTCCAGAAGCTAAACAGCCATGGTATCTTTTCTCCCCTCAGGCTTTTGAGAAATAAGTTATGCACAGCTTTCCACAGACCCTTGCTTTATCCAGCCCTGTATTAAAAGCATTTTAACTGTTTTTTTCTGTTTTTTATTGAAAACCAGAGAGTTATCCACAGTTTTCCACAGACTGTCCACCCTCTTTCTGGAAAGACCAGGAACGCCTATAGAAGAAGGATTGTGGCCAATAATAATTCTGTTTATCTAAACTTATCCCGAACCTCTTATATCTTGTGGATAACTTTTCCTTTTAAGAACGTTCGTATTCCAAATTCCTGCGGAGTTATCCACAGAAGAGACTTATCCAGTGGATAATATTTTATTAAAAGTGAGGCCGATTAAAAAGCCAGCCAACATTTATTTTGTTGGCTGGCTTTCTCATTTAATTCGAACGATCTAACACATCGCCGGCAGGTTCCATATCGACGGAAACTGTGTCTTCCTCCGGTCCACGGTAGAAAGTGATATCTACTGTCGTGTTGACGTCAGTGTTGTAAATATGTTGTCTTAAGTTGACTTCATCTGTTACCGGCTCACCATTATAAGAAACGATAACATCATAGGCTTCTAATCCTGCCTCATCAGCGGGCGAACCTGGAACAACGCTCGTGATCACTACGCCTTCCGTCACAGATTCCGGCAGCTGTAAAACATTCTGTTTATCTGTCTCTGAAATAAGAGACAGCGGTTGATATTGGATACCTAGATAAGGACGGATGACCTCACCATTTTCTTCAAGTTCGGCTACGATTTCCTTTACATCATTACTTGGAATAGCAAAGCCCATACCTTCTACTGTAGATGTCGAAATCTTCATGGAATTAATACCGATCAGCTGGCCCTGGATATTAACCAATGCCCCCCCGGAGTTCCCCGGGTTGATCGCTGCATCTGTTTGAATGGCAGTTGAATTCCAATCCGGTATACCGTCCCCATTAATATCTACCGGGACTGAGCGGCCTTTACCTGAAATAATACCAGAAGTTACTGAAGAAGCGAATTCTGTGCCCAGCGGCGAGCCGATCGCAATCGCAGGCTCACCCACAACAAGACTGTCCGAATCCCCAAATTCCGCTACTTTAGTTACATGCTCGGCTGAGATTTTTAAGACAGATAAATCGGTCCATATATCTGAGCCAACAATTTCTGCCGGCACTTTTTCTCCATTGATGAACATGACTTCCACAGCATCTGATCCTTCCACCACATGGTTATTAGTCACAACATAGGCATCTCCGCCTTCTGTCTTATAGACTACACCACTTCCAGATCCGGCCTCTTCCAAATCTCCCTCTCCTGCTCCTTCTGAACTTTCAGGGGCGGGAATATTATAGAAATCAAATAGATAGCCGTAGGAGCCCAGGTCTGACCCTGCCTGCATATTCAAAACAGAAACAACTGCTTCATCAACTACTTGGACAGCTTCTGTGATACCGGAAGAAACTTCGACTGTCACATCGGTCTTGGTACCATCTTTATCCTCAGTAATAGTTATAGTATCTCCCTGCTTTTCAGTTTCATTGGAAGATCCTGACTGGTTCTGATCGGCTCCTGTGGCGCATCCTGTAAGGAGTACGAGTGACGAAAAGAGTGTAAGAAATAACTTTTGTTTGTTCTTCATTTAGCAGTCCCCTTTATGTTTGTCTGTATAATTTATTCTAACATATTGAAAACTATTCACGGTCAACTCCGCTTAAATGTAAGAATTTCTTAACCAAATTATAAAGTATATAAGGCGGTTGCTTCAGCCGGATCCGTATCATACAGCCAGAATTGGTGGTTTACACCAGAGCCTTTTTCCGTGAGAATATCATGAGCTGTTGTCCGGGCAATATCTTTTACATTATTTTCCTGACTCAAATGCCCAAGATAAATTCTTTCCGTATTATCTCCTACCATTTCGGCTAAAGCTAAGGCTCCATCTTCGTTGGATAAGTGGCCTTTATTAGATAAAATTCTTTGTTTTAAATGCCAGGGATAGGATCCGTAGCGTAACAATTCTACATCATGGTTACTTTCAAATAAGTAGCAATCGGCATTTTTGAGCATTCCACGCATCCGGTCACTGACGTAACCTGTATCAGTTAAAATGACAAAGCTTTTATCGTTTTTATGAAAACTGTAGAATTGTGGATCCACCGCATCATGAGAAATACCAAAGCTTGCAATGTCTATATCTGCTAAGGTGGTTACCTTCTCTTTTCCAAAAATAAATTTCTGCTCTGTTTTTAATTTGCCTAACTTATTTTCCATGGCCTGCCAGGTTTTGGCATTCGCATAGACAGGCAGATTGTACCGACGGGCCAGAACACCTACTCCTTTGATATGATCACTATGTTCATGTGATACTAAAATAGCGTCTAAGTTTTTTGCATCCCGCCCAATCGATCTCAGTAATTCTTCAATTTTCTTACCACTAAGTCCAGCATCTACCAAAAGTTTAATTCGATTGGTTTCAACATAGACAGAATTTCCTGTACTTCCGCTGGCTAAAATACTCACACGGAAGTCAGACTGCTTCAGTTCCTCCATTACAAAACTACCTTTCTTTTCCTTTATTCACCAGATTCCTTCTCTGCCTCATCCGAGGCTGTTTCAGATTCATTATCTTCTTCGGGAGATGGTCCCGTAGATTCTTGAGCCGGTGCTGAGCTGATGATGATACTTCCATCAAAAGCATTGACCCGCTCCAGATTTGTCTCATTTATCTGAATATACCAGACTGGAATATACATGCTGATCTCTTCCAGATCCAGTGTCCGATGGTAGGCCAGAACGGGACGGTCCACCCGCGCACCGGATGGAATCCTATTATTTTGATATAAAATTTCTACCGCACGTTTATCAGTGATGATTTCTCGACTGACATCTTGAGACATCTCTAAATTACCCGCATAGGTCTGCTCAAATTGAATAATCCTCTGGTTGCTGTCAACCGCAAAACGGATGCTGGCGGTTCCATCCAGGATCGGTATATCACCTACCCTTTGAGTATAGACTACTTGGTTGAGATTTCTTTGGTAAGTTAAATATTCATATTCTTCACCGAAAGCAATCTGCTCTTCTGAAGAAACCAATCGGTCAATCTTTGCCAAATCTGCAGGAGTCAGGTCTTCACCGCCGCTGGAAAGCTGAAGAGGTTCTGATAAAGTTGCTGTATAGGTAGAACCATCACTGCTGATTTCTTCCATTAAATTATTCAGCTCAGAAAAATGTTCTTGAATATTCGTATCCTTGTTAGCCTGAAGATAACCCAGGCTCTCTTTCTCCAGAGAAAAAATGGGTAAACTGATGTTGTTATTTTCTATCTCCTGGATTAAATTCAGTGACTGATTCTCATTGGTATTCACTACATCCTGCCTTTGATCCCATAGTATATATACCAGATATATATTCAACAATAAAAAGGCAATGATAAGGATTCTTTCTATTCTCTTAAAATCCAACTTCTAACCTCCCTTTTCAGAGCTAGTCTTCTAATAATTCATCTAATTCATGCCAAACATTTTCATATCGAATAAACCATGTAGGATGAAACTCAGCTACCCGCTTGCTGTCATCCGAGTAATTCCACTTAAGGCCAATCCGGATGCTGTCAATACTGTCCTGGTTTAAGTTACTTGAGTTAATCCCCTCCATCAGTTCAGAACCCTTCATCAGGGTGACCGTATCGTTCTGCTCATGAGAAATGATAGGTGCCTGCGCGACATTCATATTAAGCTGCAAATAAGTCAGCTCATTATTGTTGAGACGTATTCTGACAACATCCTCTCCATGGTTAGCAAAGGTTGGATAGCCCTCGACATACCTTCTAAAGCTAATCTCACCTTCCTCAAAGGCGGAGTCATTATAATGGAGGCCCAGTGTCCAATTCTCGTAATTATTCAGCACACTTAAGCTTTGGTTTAAGGTTTGGGTGAGGGTGGGACTTATTCCTCCCTCATACTGTTTTTCATAAGTCAGTAAATTGGTGGCCTCATTGATTTTTAACTGAGAATAGAAGTCTGTAAAAGTTAAAATGTTATTACTATGCCGAGGATTTACCTGAGAAGTTTCATCAAACAATGCTTCAATAAAAACACTATTAGGAATACGTTCCAGATAATAGTAGCGATTAGCTACTTCAACTTCATCGACAGGCAGATAAATAGGAGTGCCTCCCACAAAGTAAGTCGATACTTCACGTGTTTCTACTTGATCCAAATCTACTTGTGCGGTGACCTTCTGCAAAAATTCTCCTGTAGAATCACTCGTATATAAGGTTTGATTCTCTGAATTATAAAACCGGACCCTCTCCGTCTGCCCCATAGGGAAAATCATAAAGTCAAAGCTTTCGCTCCTTAAATCCTCATCCAATTCCTCAAAAAGCTCAGAATAGAAAAAGAAAGGAACGGGATGGTCGAAAGTATAAACGATTGTCGGTTCAGATTGAAATGAATTATAAACTTGCTGGGGGGAGATCCCGGTTGCTTCTACTTGTAATTGGCTGAGATTCTCCTCAGCCATCAATTCCGGGGTATTTAAATCGAAAACTGACTGAGTATTAAGCATCTCGATACCCTCAGCTGAGTGAAAAACAATTTGAGACGGGGTCAGAAAATTGACATTACTCCTCATTAAGTTAGTCTGGGGAGTGGTTGTAGTCGTCTGCGGTCTGGTTGTCTCGTTGAAATCTCTTCCTGTAAAATTCATCGTTGTTAAAACTGTACTCAACAAGATAAGAAATAACAAAGTCAATTGTCTAAGATGTGTCTGCTTCATTAAACCCAATCATCCTCCTCTGAGACCTCGACTTGTTCGCAAGGAAGGGATACATAAAAAATCGTACCTTCATTGAGAGCACTGCGGACCCATATTTTACCACCATGCTCTACAACGACATCTTTGGATATAGCTAAACCTAACCCTGTGCCCCCCATAGCCCGTGAGCGTGCTTTATCGACCCGGTAAAAGCGGGAGAACACGCGGGGCAGCTCCTCTTTAGGGATTCCCAAGCCTTCATCTGCGATGCTCAATAAAGCATCGCCGTCTCTAAGAGAAAGACTTGCAGTAATCGTACCCCCATCCGGTGAATATTTAATAGCATTAGAAAGAATATTATCCAAGACCTGGGCCATACGATCTTGATCGGCTTCAATCCACACCTGGTCAGGAATAATGTCTCTTACAATCACAAAGTTTTTACTTTCATCGGACTGAATCATCATATCAAAACGATCAAGGACAAAGTTAAATAAGGCTCGCAGATCGATGAGTTCTTTTTCAAAATCTTCGGTCCCGGCATCCATGCGCGACAATTGTAAAAGATCGGACACCATCCGAATCATCCGGTTGGTCTCATTTTGGATAACGGACAGAAACTGGGGAGCAATCTTTTCATCTTTCCAGGCACCATCATTCAGAGCTTCTACATAAGAACGCATACTGGTCAAAGGCGTGCGGAGTTCATGGCTGACATTCGATACGAAAGATTTACGGTCCCGCTCAATATTTTCAGCTTCTGTCACATCATGAAGCACACAGACTATCCCTTGGATAAAGCCCATTTCGCTTTCTATAATAGAGAATTTTAAATCGATGAAACGTTCACCCAGGCTTAATTTATGGTCTTCGCCTTTTTCTTTATAGAGATCACTCATGGAAATTTCTTCATTGAGATCTAGAACATCTAATATAGCCAGGCCTTCTGCATGACCTTTGGGTAGAGACAGCATCTCTCTGGCTGCATCGTTGATGATCGTAATTTTTCCCACACGGTCGGTCGCAATAACCCCGTCTGACATATGAATCAAAACACGGTCCAGACGTCTTCTTTCTTGATCAATAGACTCCTGGGCACTGGAAACATCTAAAGCTAATTCATTGATAGAAGTGGTCAGCTGACCGATTTCGTCCTGACTGTCGTTTTGTAAGTTGATCGAATAGTCCCCATCAGCAATTTTTTTCGTACTTTCCTGGATGGCAATGATGGGTGTTACAATCTCCCGCGACAGTACATAACCCAGCAACATGGTAATGGCAATAGCAAGAAGCGAGGATTGAACAAATATGAGAGAGATTTCCTTCACTTGATCATATACTGTTTCGATATTACTTTCTAATAGGATAACACCCAGCAGCTGATCGCTCTCTTCTTCAGCATAAATAGGCGTGACCATCTTCCAACGTCTGTTACCGGTTTCGGCGTCACGGTATTCACTTGTAATTGTTTCTGTAGTTAAAACAGCCTGTCTTGCCTCTGTATCATTCGACCGCTGATTGGTAATTGTTTGTTCCGCAGGGTTACTCGTACCGACAATAACGAGGCTTGGTGTAATCACTTGGATATTGATATTTCCCTGCCCTGAAAAGTCACTCAACAGAGCATTGATTTCTGCCTGGGCGTTCAAGAATTCCTGGGAATCCTGTCTATTATTTTGAATGACCAGCATATGCGGAGCCGCAGATGTTTCTATAAATTCACTTTGTGTCTGGCGGTCCTGCTTGTGACTTTCAAGCAGTTGATCTTCTAATTCAGTAATAAAATTCGCCCCGATGATCTGCAGGGCGAATATAATCAGTACAACAATAACCATCACAATTTTAATGTTAATTGATTGGTACCATTTCATTTTATTTTGTTTTTTATTCATTCAAATTAAGACTCCTGTGCTTCAGGATCGCGTAAGTAATAACCTACTCCTCTGCGTGTAATTAAATAAGTCGGATGACTTGGGCTGTCTTCGATCTTCTCACGTAAACGACGGACAGTCACATCAACTGTGCGGACATCACCAAAATAATCATAGCCCCAGACAGTTTCCAGTAAATCTTCCCGGGTCATTACTTCTCCAACATGCTGGGCCAGATAGAGCAATAGTTCATATTCACGGTGAGTCAGCTCTAATTCTTCTCCATTTTTCGTTGCATTATACTGGGCAGGGTGGATCATCAAATCACCAATAGCCAAATCCTGATTTTCATTAACTTCTTCAGCTGCCTGGTTGGATCCCTGTCTTCTAAGGTTAGCCTTGACTCTTGCGACTAACTCACGATTAGAAAATGGCTTCGTAATATAATCATCTGCTCCTAATTCCAAACCTAGGACCTTATCAATTTCCTGATCTTTAGCGGAAACGATAATGATGGGCATATCATAGGTCTTCCGGACTTCACGCGCCACTTCCAAACCATCTACTTTTGGCAGCATCAAGTCTAATAAGATTAAATCCGGAACATGCTCTTCTACCATATCTAATGCTTCTTGACCGTCAAATGCAGTGATGACTTCGTATCCTTCGTTTTCAAGGTTAAATTTAACAATATCGGAAATCGGTTTTTCATCATCCACTACTAATATCTGCTTCACGGCACTACCCCCTTAAGGTATCATTCATCTTTTTCTACTATAATATAATTTTTATCATACCTCATCATTATACAAAAAGTAGGAATATTAAGCAATTATACGTCGTTTAGCTGAAAATAAAAAAGAAAAAATCCTGTTTATTTGTTTTTTGAATCATCAAAAATTAAACTGAATCAAAGGCTTGAACCTAAGATTAGGAGCTGTAACTCTCGATTTGTTATATTATCATTTTTTATTGAGCCATGTTATA
The DNA here is from genome assembly GCA_964437675.1 of uncultured Atopococcus sp. Classification (GTDB taxonomy): domain Bacteria; phylum Bacillota; class Bacilli; order Lactobacillales; family Carnobacteriaceae_A; genus JAUNQW01. The sequence continues at coordinate 13,116 of CAYTHW010000005.1, forward strand.
TTTAAATTGTAATCATAAGCAGAAGGAAGTGATCGTATGGCACTTGGTTATTGGATAGCTCTTGCTATTCTCATAATAGCTGTTCTAGCTGTTATCATTGGTATCTTTATTGCAATGAATAAAGCTTCAGAGCCGATCGACAGACTCAAGCGCTTGCAGGAGGATGTCAAACATACAAGTGAATTCTATGAAAATGAAATCCAATACTTGAGTGATACATTAGATGGTCAGGTTAAAGAAGCACGTATACTGGCAGACCAGTCTCAAATGGAAGTGGAAAAGTTTAATCGCCTTCAGGAGGAAAGTCAGAAGTTAGCAGCTCAACTGTCTTATATTGGAAGTATGAGAGATCAAGTTCTCCAGACAGCTTTAGAAGAAGGTAAAGTTTATGTTCAGCGTGAGGTTCCCCGCCAATTTAACAAGTGGAAACTCGTTTCTAAAAAGACTTTGGAAAAACAAAAGCAAAGATACTCTCAATAAAGATAAATATTTTTCATCAGTTAAAGTCAGACATAAAAAAGGTGGTAATTAATATGTCAAACAGAAATAAAAACGGAAGTAACTTTTTGGGCGCCCTCTTATTAGCAGGTCTTTCTGCAGGCGCTGCTCTCTTATTTGCACCAAAATCCGGGAAAGAACTGCGTAAAGATATCAGAGTGAAAGCTGATGAGTATAAGGAACAGGGGAAGACTTATGCTGATAACCTGGCTCAAGATATCAAAGAAGCTGTCCAGGAAGTAGAGTCCCAGGCCCAACAAGAAAAGGAGCAGGTAAAAGCTGACCTCCAAAAGGATGAAGCCCACATCGAAGTCGATCAAAAAGTTGCCTATACCCAAGACGGTGAAGTCACAGCTGTGGATCAGGTCTCCGGTAACGTAGCCGGCACGAGCTATGACGCCACAAAAGAAACAATTGATGCTAATCGTCCCGGCGGACAGGCAGACAGGCTGGTGACAGAAGACGGTGAGATAACTTTCAAGGACCGTGCCCACGGCAATATTACTGGTAGTAAATTTGATGCGGGGCGTGATGAGACTATCCCCGCAGACGAGCTGGACGAGGCCTTAAAAGATGCTGATATTGAAGATCAATAATAAATTAAACAGACCCCTCAAAAATCTCCAGACTTCTGAGGGGTCTTATTCTGCGAAAAATCGAGTGCCTTATCTTCGGTCATTTAACAAAGCGAGGCACTCGATTTAATTCCGATCAACTTAAATTTCCTGTGGCCTGGGGAAACTCAGCAGTTCTCACTTTATTAAATCAAAATAAAGGCCGAGAGTGTTCCCCAGAATCAAAACTGGGAAAGCTATGAACAAGTAAGGTGAGATTATTATATCCAATCCCAGAGAAGTAGAGCCCATGACCACGAGGCCGATTAAAAGAACAGCGGTAAAGAAAAGATGCGCCCAGCCCCACTTGGAAAAGTCAGAACGCCGCATGACGATAATAATGACAGTTAATAAGACTAAGAAACTCACCAGGACTGCCAGAATGAGTGTAAAATTAGATGCCTCAGCCCACTGTTCAAATCGGTACTGCTCAAAAAGAAAGTGACGGTTAAGGCCCATCCGCTTGTCGCTGTACCAATTTAAAAAGGCTGCTGCTGCTAAAATGACACTTTCCACTATTAAATAAATTAAATGTGCCAATTCTTCACAACTCCTCACAAAATTAATTATTTCTCATCGACATTTAACCAAGTTTGATAAATATGCTGCTTTAAGGACTCTTTTTGAGCAATCTTCGGCAGATTCAATTCTACTTCTCGAATCGGCTTCGATGTCACATAAGATGTCGGATCATGATCCTCAGCTATCAACGATCCCGTTGACAGCGAATTGATGCTGATTCGATAGCTATCTATCTGATCAGCAAAAAATTCAGGGTTCACCAGATAAGCCGCTGCTAAAGTATCCCAATTATAAAAGCCTTTAATACCATACTCGATATCATTATCTCTAAACCATGGGTCTGAATACTCTTGAATCATTTGAGCAACATCTCCCCCTGCCCCTCCAAACATCTCTTCATACTGCTGACGGGTAAACAATAAATCCAGACAATGATTGCCCGTCATGATACTCACTCTCGGTGCTTTAGTCAGCGTAATATATGCAGCATGCGGATCGACTGAAAAATTCAGCTCCAGCATTTCCTGCTTGGCAAAAGTCAGAGGAGCGGTTTTGCCGCCCATCAGTACAACTTGATTCACTTTCTCAAAGACTTCCGAGTCTCTGAGCCAGGCCCCGGCCAGGTTGGACATAGAACCTAGAGCCAGTATCGACAAATCGCCGGCATATTCATCTGCCTTCTCTACGATCGACTCGCTGGCATCAGTCAAATAATCTCCACATTCACTGGCGCCGCTGCGAAATAAATCAGGAGAAAGATCTAGTTTATCCATTAAAATCTCGGTGCAGCGGTTGACCTCTTCAAGTGTCGAATTCCCAAATGTCGAGGTTATACCGACAACATTGACATCTAAGCTCCCTAAAAGATAAATAAGAGCCAGGCCGTCATCTACATCCCGATTATCGGTGAAAAACGTATTATCAAAGTCAATTAAAATATTCATCTAAAAAGCCTTTCCTTCCAATTGCCCGCCGCAACTTGATCCGCTGCCTGCCGTACAACCAAAACAGTAATCCCGGAAAACAATATTTCTATCGAGATCAGGCTCATCCACTAAGTCGAATATAGTCCGCTGACCTTCGACAGGGAGATTGCACATTTGATTGAAATCACAATCATACACTTGGCCATCCCAACCTACAGACAGCTGTTGGCGGCACATCATATTAGCAACGGTTGCTGGATTATAAGCCTCTTTTAAGATAGCCATATATTCATCAAAAGACTCGGTTAAATGTAAAAAATCCTCAAAATAGCCTAAAGGCATATTCGTTATGGTCAAAAGACTCGTAAATGTGACCTCGTATTCTGCTAAATTTTTGCGATAATCTTTCTCTAATTCTCCCTGCTCAGGCGGCAGATTAGCTCCTAAAGGATTGTGAACGAGATGCATCGGGCGGTCCTCATCTACCCCATAACCGACGCTGTTTAAACGTTTCATAGTTTTTAAGATACGCTCAAAAACTTTATTACCGCGAACCCGGTCCGTGTTATCTGCTGTATAGCAGGGCATAGAAATAAACAATTCTAAAGGATATTTTTCATACATATCCAAGGTCTTGCCCTGGAGAAAAGTAGCGTTGGTACGGACAATAAGATGATCGACTAGAGGGTAGGCCTCCTCAATAAAGTATTGGAAATAAGGATGCATAGAAGGCTCCCCGCCTGTAATATCCAGAGTGTCGATTTGACTGTGATTGCGGATAAATTCCAGACATGTATCAATCGTTTCTTTAGACATGATCTCATTATGAGAGTCCTTCATGACATGGCAGTGAGTACAGCGCAGATTACATATTTTCCCGATATTGACTTGTAAAATATTGATATTTTCAGTTTGTCTATATTCAGGTTCGATCTTTTCTTCAAAAGTATTGGTATAGACAGCCGACCTTATGTTATCAGACATTTTTATTTTCGCCCCTCTATTTGTTTTTTTATATCTAAGCATTTTTTCATGAAAAAAGCCCAGTTGTATAAAGCAACCAGGCCCTTATCAATTATTCAGAAGCTTTATCGTCAGATAATTCTCCAACTGTCGTGTATTCTACTTCATCTTGTTTAGGGTCACCGATCTGAACTGGTAACTCATCATGCATTTGATAGTCGTTCCAGCTTGAGTCGAAGTGCAATGGTTCATAACCACGTTCATACATCATTAACCAAGGCAGTGAAGATCTCCATGCTGTTCCACAATATAAAGCGATTGTCTTGTCAAGGTCAATTCCCTCATATTCCCACATAGCTACAATTTCTTCAAAGTCTTTATTTGTTCCGTCTTCATTCTTGTAGTCTTCCATGTCAGAAACGTTGGCTTCGCCGGAATTTCTCAATAATGGGCGCCCCCATAGAGCACCTTTTGGCTCGCCGGCTTTAGGAATATAACTGTATCCACTCTCGATTCCTCTCCATTCAGCTTCAGAACGTGTTGAAACTAATTGGAAATCCTCATCATTTTCTAAGCGGTCCACTGTATCTTCCAATGAAACGATGTATTCCGGGTGAGCAGGTACCTCTACACCGAATTCCCCTTCAGCTGGTACAGGTTCTACTTCGCCTTCTTCTGTTTCATATCCGGCAGCTTCCCAGACCGGCAGGCCGCCGTCTAGAACTTTAACATCTTGAACACCAGTATAAAGTGCTGCAAAAGCAAAACGGTCAACACCCGTGTCCGGACCATACAGAATCAGTGTTGTGTCTGAAGTAACCCCATAATCTAATAAGGCCTGCTCAAGTTCTTCCGGACTTTTTACGTTCCAGATAGGTCCTTCTTCGATAGCATCTGTATTAAAGTGAACTGCGCCCGGTAAATGTTTATCCAGATAATCAGGACTGTCAGCTGCTTCTCCCCAAGTAACTTCCGCTATTACATATTCACCGACATCTTCATTTCCTTCAATAACGTCGTTTATCCACTCAGGAGTCACATAAACTTGTTTTTCAGGGTCGATATCATTAATTTCAGTATCTGTTGTTGTTGGAACTTCTTCCACTGCTGCTTCATCAGCCTCTGTCTCTGAAGATTCCTCTGTACTCTCTTCACTCGACTCTTCTGCTGTTGATTCAGA
>CAYTHW010000005.1:17918-42471 GCA_964437675.1 uncultured Atopococcus sp.
TCTCTGAAGATTCCTCTGTACTCTCTTCACTCGACTCTTCTGCTGTTGATTCAGATGCGGCATCATCTGATGTTTCTCCAGCACCACACCCTGCAAGAATTAACACTAATGCAAGAAATAAGTTGACTATCCATAATTTTTTCTTCATTTACTTCTCTCCTTCTATATCTAGAATTTATTTCTCATAGATATAATTTTTCTAATTTTATTAATTATAGAGCGAGGGACGCTCTTCTTCCAGACCCCCATTGATAGAAAGTTCTAATAATTCCATGAATACCTTTTCATGCTTCTCTTTTTCAAAAGCTTCCCCAAAAGTTAATCCCAGAGGTGCTTCTATCGTCAGCATCCGCGGCGGCCGGACTTTTCTAGCCACCTTAGGTAAGTGCATGATGGAGGCCGTACGAATGCCTCTTTCTTCGACCAATCTCTGTATATAGCCCACGGACTGGTGGCAGATATATCAACCGGGAGAAAGGAGACAAATATCTACTCCATCCTCCACTAAGGCATCCGCCATTTCAGGCCCTGTTCCGCTGACTAAACGGTTAACTTGAGGAATATAGCCCATCAACCCATAGTTTCTAGGAGCGACAGAACCTATCACTCCACGTTCAGCCAGCTCCTGCATCAATTTAAGGGGAAAGACGACATCTAAATCCTTGTCCGCATGCTCGTGGTCATAGTGAGTATGAGTAATCATTAATTCTTCTTCTTTTGAATCACCCGGTATCATACGATAAGTATGATCCCCATCGGTATTAAAAGGCTCATCCCCTGTTAAATGCACACCTGCTGTCGTGATAAAAGCAATTTTCGATTCACTGACATCTTTCTTAACTTCTGCACAAGCAGGAGCTTCATCAACGGACCGAACCAGACGTTCAGCAATTTTACCCCAAGCTTTCTCGACTATTCCTTTTCTTTTCGCCATGATTATCCCCCCTTTCTATTAACAATATAAATAAGTAGTGTTTGAATTATTTCAACTAAAATTTTATGATAAGGTTCAGTTTACTATAAGGGAGCGTATTATATGACATCACTAAACAATTATTTTGTATCAACTGCTTGGCTTGAAGAACACTTGGACGATGAATCTGTGAGAATAGTCGATGCAACGGTTCTATATGATCCATCACAAGATGAAAATGATCCAGGCTATCTCAACACTGGAGAGCCGGAATACTTAGATCAACACATCCCAGGAGCGGTTTTCGCTGATCTTTTTGAACTCAACGAAGCTGACGCGGAAGTACCCTTTACCTTTTCAGATCCCCAGGCTTTTGCTGAAAAAATCCAAGAATTAGGCATTGGCTCAGCTGATACCACCACCATTATTTATGATCGCGGCGCTCTTGTAGGTATAGACCTGCCTTCCAATTTCTGGGCCTCCCGCCTGGCTTGGCAGCTCCGGGTTATTGGAGTCACTAACGTCAAGATATTAGATGGCGGCTTCCAAAAATGGATCCTCGAAGAGCGGCCACTTGCAAGTGGACCGGAATCCTATCCTGCCAGTAGCTTTCAGCCCCATTTTGATGAAAAGCTTATAGCAGACGATAGGGATCTGCAAGCAAGTATCGGCGACAGCCAAACTTTAATCATTGACTGCTTATCCCCCCAGCAATATGCTGGTGAAGATAACCCTTACGGCGAAGACAAAGCCGGCCATATCCCCTCCAGTAAAAATGTTTTCTTTGCGGGGCTCAATGACTTTGAAACCGGTACTTTAATCGAACCGGAAAAAATCAAACAGCAGTTCGAGGAAATAGGAGCCTTGGATCCTGATAAAGAAATCATTGCTTACTGCGGATTTGGTATAGCAGCGACTTGGATTCAATACTTACTTCAGGCTCTCGGCCAGGACCAAGTAAAAGTTTATGATGGTTCATTAAATGACTGGCACAATAAAAATCTGCCCGTAGTGAAGCCGTAGTTATGTGCGGTAGAGCTCTTGTATCTTTTCAATCGGCGCCCCTTGACGGTACATATGCTGACATTTCTGCATGATTAATAAACTTTTCACTACACCATGCTGGTCGAAAAAACGACTGGATGTAATAATCTTCTGCCGGCTGAACCGCACAGGACAGCCGGCTTTTTTTGCCCGCAGAGAAAAATCATAATCTTCCATTAAAGGTAAAGATTTGAAGCCTCCCATTCGATGGTAAAAGTCTTTCGTCATAAACATGCCTTGATCACCAAAAGCGATTTTTCTGTACTTCAGCCGCCAGTTAGAACCCCAGGCTAATAACTTTAATAATAAATTAGGGTTATCAAATTCCACTTTGAAGGCTCCCATCTCATGCTGGGATAAAATTCTCTCTATCTCCTTTAAAGGTGACTTTTCAAAGTAACAGTCAGCATGCAAAAAGAGCAGGTGGTCACCAGCAGCTGCCAGAGCTCCTGCATGTAATTGTTTACCTCGGCCCTTACCACTAGAAATAACATTTTGCCCGTATTGCTCTAATAAATCGGCCGTTCTGTCTTCACTGCCACCGTCTACAAAAATAAGATTGACCGCCTCTTCGTCAAAGACGGTCAAGTGCTTCATGAGACGGTCAATCTGTTTTTCTTCATTATACACAGGGATAATAATACTAAGTATTTTTTTCTTCTTCATCTATTTCTGTTTTATCCTTTTTCTTTTTATTACGCCATCTTTCTACACCAATTGGTACGACGGAAATCAAAACTAATAAGACGACGGCTATTATGAATCCTGGACTAGAGACATCCAAAGATTTATCTCCAATGTTAACATAGATAAAAGTCCCAGGAAGGATAAATATTAAGGATAAATAAAGGTACTCCCAGGCATTAATACTCGTCAAACCAAAAACATAATTTTCTACAGTATAAGGGATAACAGGAACTATCCTGGCAAAAATAAGAAATTGTTTAAGTCTCCTGTCATTTTGGGCCATTGACAGGATAGCTGGATATTTATGTTTAAGCCAGCGCTGAATCGGCTCCCTGAATAAATAACGGGAAATATAAAACATAAACATTAAGTTAAAAGCTGCCCCTATGAATGTCAAAATTGAGCCTCTTATAAAACCAAAGCCCATCCCTCCAATCACAGCCAGAATACCTACAGGGAAAAAACCCATCGGTAAAAAAATCCAGCAAATAACATAAATTAACTGCCCCCAGGCACCTGATGATAAGATGAGGTCGCGGATATCATCGGGTTTAACAAAACGATAGATGACTATTGTCAATATAATGACAAAGGCTAAGACTAGAACTTTTTGGAGAATGTCTTTTCTATTTTCTTTTTTAGCTTTTTTTCTTAAATTTTTTTGATGATCTAAATCCTCGATGGCCTTAAACCTCCCTTACTAATCTATGACTTTTTAATCTTCAAGTTTGATATCTTTGTTACGTCTCTTCCAGATATCACGGGCAACCCAGATGATAACTGTTATAACAAATAGTCCTGTTAATCCGTAGAATAATCCTTGAGCTCCACCATCAAACTGGCCGCCTACATAAGAATACAGAACTGTAGCTGGTGCTTGACCAATTCCAGTCGCGAGGAAGAATGACCAGAAGCCCATAGAAGTTAAACCAGCAGCGTAGGAAACTAAGTCAAAACTCATGAAAGGTAAGAGTCGGGCAACAAAAATAGTATGTCTTCCATAACGCTCGAAGAATCCATCTAGGGAATCAAGTGCTCTTTCCCCTGTAAAACGAATAACTACATCACGCCCTAATCCTCGGGCGATGAAGAAACATAGAGCTGCCCCGGCCATAGAAGAAGACCATGATAAAATTGCTCCCTGCCACCAGCCAAATATAGCAGCATTAGATAATGTGATGATGAACTGAGGAATTGGAGCTAATACAGAAGCCAAAATCATCAAAGCCGATGAAACAATCGCGGCTAAACCTTTATAACCTCGAATAAACTCAATAACTCCGTCTAAACCTGTACCTGTCAGAGTAGCGACAGCGTTGTTTACCCAGTTATTGACACTCGGTACAAAGAAATAAATTAATACTACAAGTAAAATAAGTCCGACTGAAACCCACTGACGCTGAGTTAACCCCCAATGTTTCTTAACAAGTTTTTCTTTACTCATTTATCTTTCCTTTCCTAAATCCCTAAATTGACATATGATTTTTTATTATTATAAGTAGTTGTCCGCTCTATGGATATAATCTTGAATCATTTCTAAAAATGGCGGACTGATAAATCTTTTAATCACTTCAGATGTCTGTGAGTCTGATTCTATTTTAGTTGATTCTATATTCTGAACATAGGCCATCGCACACCAGGTGATGCCACGTAGACAGGTAAACTGCAGATACTGTACCAGCTTTCTTTTGTCCACCGGGCGCACAGCCAAGCGGTCATAGGCGTCTACAAATTCAAAAACAGCATCTAAATCCAACATGATATCAGTCTTCCACAAAGTAGTTGTTGGAGCTAAAAAGTGACCCAGGTCCTGCTCTTTCTCACCGATCAGAGGCTTTTCCCAATCTATAATATAAGAGCGGCCTTGAGGATTAATAATAAAGTTTCCACTATTCAGTTCCGTATTAATGATGCAGGGCTCTTCGACAGGGGTTGTCATATCATACTGTGTAAGATTCTCAAGCATACTGCTGATCGTCATTTCTACCTGCTTATCCCGTTCCGCCCAGTCTTTATAATGTTGGAACATCGTAGTGAATTCATCAAACATGACTTTAAAGGGATACTCTGCTTTGATGAGATGAGAGCCCTTGGCTGGATCTACAGAATGGATTTTAGCCAATAAATCAGCGGCTGTATCCATATCCTGCTGATAATCCAACGACCGCCCTTCAACAAATTCTTCTACCAAATAACCCTTACCTATTAAGTCAGTCTCTTCAATTAATTCATAAACTTCAACAACAGCACCAGAACACTGTAGAGCTTTTAAAGCATGGTATTCATAGGCAATCTGATTATCGAGATGCAACTGCGAACCTAAAGCAACTCTTAACAGCTTTTGCCCTTTATCAAAGAGAAAATTTGCATTATACTCTCCCTGACTATGAAAACTGGCTTCAAAGTCTCCTGAAAGTGCCTTCGCTACATCTTCTCTGTCATCGATATCTAATATTTCCCCTATACAAGAGGCTGAGTAGCCGCTAGCTTCGACAGCTTGGATAGTCTCTGCGGTTACTTTTTCATGTGAATAATTTGCAATAGAAAAAGCCTCGCGAAGAGGCTCCTTCATACCGATTAATCCATATCCTCCATCTATACTCGGAGTTATCACGACATCCTGAGTATCCAGCTCTTCAAATAAACTTTCTAATATCTCATGCGATAAATTATAAAGATCAGATCCAGCCAGAACTATTTTTTCATAACCTTGTGCATACACTTCTGCAATCGCTTGGTACATACGGTTACCTAAATCAGTTTCTTGCTGATAAAATATATGATCTTCTTTTACCGGAAGTAAATCTGTAAGGGCTCCTGCAGTATTATCTGAAGGAATATATAGAAATAAATCCGCATCATATTGGGATAAGCTGTTAAAGTTTTTCCGGACGAGATACTCACTCATTTTCTGAATCTCTTCTATTGTTAAGAAATTACGTAAACGTGTTTTTCCATTGCCAACTGTAGGGACTCTCAGAAAATAAATTAAAGCTTTTCCTGGCATCTATTTCTCTTCTAGTTCGTAATCTTCATACTCTTTAGTACCGTATAAAGCATTTTGAACATTTGTGTATCCTGCATCTGCAATCGCATCTGCGACAACTGCTGAACGGTTACCAGAGTAACAGTAGTTTACGATGCGTACATCTTTGTCTTCAGGTAATTCAGCTAAAACAGCGTCTGCATTTTCTGGATCTGCACTGATTGCACCAGGAAATGCTGATGTTTCAAAGTCTTCCTGCTCACGCGCATCAACAAAAATAATTTCTTCTCCGGCATTATAGTCTGCAATAGCTTCTTCGGTCTCATCGATTAAGATAGATTCAAATTGAACCAGGTCATAGCCCTCAAAGTCTTTAACACCTTCTGCATTTGTCACATCTGTGAATTCATTATCGATTAAAATCTGCGCAGCTTCTTCAGATTTGTTTCCAGTATTACAAACAGTAATCACCGGCTCATCTTTATAATCTTCCAGACGATCTAAATTAGCTTCAAGTTCATCTAATGGAATATTAATTGCATGTTTCACATGGCCTTCATCGTATTCCTCTTTAGAGCGAACATCGATTACTAAAACTTTTTCCTTCTCATCATTATCCTGTTGGATATCTTCCAATTCCTGGCCTGCCATCTCACCTACAACACCTGCTTCAGTATCTGTCGGTGTAGATGTCTGGCACCCTGCTAAAACAAGAGCAAAAGCAGCAACGACCATAAGTAATACTTTCTTCAAAGATTTTTTCACTATAATCCTCCTCATAATATTTATGTATTGCATAGCTTAGTATATTTTATCCCGGGGGGATTTTCAAACCCATTTGAGATATTACAGTTTTGCATTATTAATAAATGATTGCTGTTTATCAGCTTAAGGCATAAGTGCCCCTTTTGCTCTTTTCTAGGTAGCATTTATTAGTTTTTCTAATATACTTAAAGGAAATGATAATAGATGATATAATGAGGAATGAAGGAAATCTCAAATCTATAATGCTCTGTGAAGCCAAAGGCATTTTGGCAATATATTAATTAATGTACAGAAATGGGAGTGAAAGTCTTGGATTTAAAACAATTGGAAACTTTTATGACAGTGGTAGAATGGGGAAGTTTCTCAGATGCGGCTAAACATTTATATCTGTCCCAGCCTACAGTCAGCGTCCATATTAAACAATTAGAAGAAGAATTCGGTACCGAGCTCATCAAACGGACGACTAAAAGCATTGAAATGACTAAAGATGGACGGGAGTTTTATAATTATGCCAAATCCATCTCCGATATCATCAATAATGCTAAAGATACCTTTTCAAATAAGGGGTCTTCTAATCTGACAATTACAGCTTCATCTATACCCGCTTCTTACTTACTGCCAGAAGTAATCAAGGCTTATCATGATGTGGTGCCTGAAGTGCTGATTACAGTCGATCAGACAGATAGTATAGACGCTACAGACCGTGTCTTAAAAGGACGGTCAAATGTAGGCATCGTGGGTAGTGTTTCAATGAATAGTGACTTGAAATATGAAAAATTATGTGAGGATAAATTAGTCATCGTTGCTCCTTACAATGATTATTTCCTGGATATGAAAGAAAGCGGAGCATCTCTGGAAGAAGTTTTACAGGAGCCTATCATCTCGAGAGAACAAGGATCCGGAACTTTAAAAGAAGCATTAAAGATGCTGAGCGCCCTCGACATCGATCCTGCAAACTTTAAGACCATCGCAGTAGTCAATAGTAACGAGGCGCTGATTAACTATGTCAAGGCAGGGCTCGGCATTTCTATCATTTCTGAAATTGCCGTCTTGGATGATGTACGCAAAGATAACTTGATCACCTTCGATATTGATGCTATTGAATCTTACCGTTACTTCTATTTGATTACCCGCAAAAACTCTGTTCTTTCCCAGCAGATGAATCACTTTATTAATTTTTTCACCAGTTATATTAAACAGAATAAAGCTCTTTACAGCGTTTAAAAACAGCGGAATTAAAAAACAAGTTCAAGAGAGAGATTTCTTCTCAGCTTGAACTTGTTTTTTTGATTAGATAACTGTGAGTTATTTCTCACTTCCTTGCCCGAAAAAACAAACATATAAAAAAGAAATTGAGAAGGCAATCGACATTGCAGTTAATCCTTTAAATAGATTAGTTAAATCCCCGGAAGGAGAAATATAAACGGGTAAAGCTGCCAGCCCTGGATTAACGTAACCGTAAGCAGCGAAGCGGGTAATTCCTGCAAACAAGCCTCCGGCAAAGCCGCCTAAGATAGAGCCCATCAAAGCACTCCTATACTTCAAAGCGATACCATAGATAGCAGGCTGGCTGGTTCCCAACAAGGCAGTAATAAAAGCTGAAATGCCGTATTGACGCAATGCTGAATCTCTATTTTTGAGGACTACGGCCAATGTGGCCCCCGCTAAACTAATGTTCATTGCAATCATCCCCGCAGAAAAAAAGTCTTCATAGCCCTGATTAGCTAACTGCTCCAGCATCAGAGGAAACAAAGGGTAATGAGCACCAGTCATGACGGCGAATATACCCAGACCACCTAATAAAGTAGGAACGAGCCAGTGAGCAAAACTGCCGATATACTGGATAACTGAAGATAAAATAAAACCTATCGAATTGCCAAGAGGGCCGAAAATAAACAAGGCCAGCCCAGCTGTCCCCACCAGGTTAATAATAGGCACGGCTACTCCTTCTATCAAAGAAGGAACTAGTCTTCGAGAGAATTTTTCCACATATTTTTGACTCCAGACAATCAAGACTGCCGGGAAGACAGTGGAAGAGTAGTCTATTTCAGAGAGAGTTAATCCCAGTATATTCGGACTTGCTTCCGCCGGTACATGGGATAAAAATTCAGGATAAAATAACAGCAGAAGAACTGCAAGAGAAATGTAGCCATTGACGCCAAAAATTCTGGTTGCGCTCAGACCCACCAGAACGGGCAGATAATGAAAGACAACCTGGCTCATACTCAGCAACAGGATATACAGTGAGGATTCCTCAAAACTGCTGTCTGTCACAGCTCGGACCAAGGCAAGGAGCCCTTGTAACATCCCGGCAGCAGTAATAGCCGGGAGAATGGGTTTGAAAATATCTCCTAAAAGATTAAAAATAAATTTCAGGATGTTTTTTCCATTAATTTTTTTATCCTTTCCTGCCTGCATCTATTTACTTATCCCATTCTGTACTTCATCAAATACAGCTTGACTGCCAAAATAATAGTCCTCTGTACCTAGTAAACTTGTTGGACTGCCGTCCACCCTGGATAGCCTCAAGCCCAGTTCCTGAGCAAACAAAATTAAAGGTGCTCGATCCCACGGGCCGCAGGACGGACAGAAAGTTGCTCCAAATTTTCCTTCAATTACCCGGGCTGAGTCGGCCGATGAAGAACCTAAATAGCGGATCTGAAAAGATTGACGGGCTAAGGCTTCTAAAACAGGATGATTTAGATATTTTTGCGGATCAATCGAAATAAGAGAGTCATTCAGCTTAAGAGAGACTCGATCCAAGGGATAGTCATTTAAATAGGCTCCCTCTCCGCTTACGGCATGAAATAAGTTGCCGGCTTCTACATCGTAAATATAAGCTAATTTAGCTTCGCCTTTCTCAAAATAGGCAATCATCACCGCGTAATCCTGTCCTTGCTTCAGCATATTCGCTGTTCCATCGATAGGATCAATACACCACAGACGATCTGCGTCAACTTCGAGAGTATCCGAATGAGATTCTTCTGCCAGTATAGTCTGCTCACCCTTAAGCGCATTGATTTTTTCAATGATCAGCTCTTCAACTGCTAAATCTATATCACTCACTAAATCTCTAAAATCCTTTTTTTCGCCCTGATGAAAGCCTTGTTCAAATAAATTCTCAATGTTTTCTTTTATTTCTGGAAACCAGCTTAAAACTTCCTCATGAATATCTCCAAGCATTTTTATCTTTTCCTCCACACTTTCTTCCTAAAAAGACCATACACATTCAGTATGGTCTTTTTAGGATTCAATTACCAGTCAGCACCTGTCTGCTGCTGATTCTTTCAATAAATGAATTTAATTTCCAAGTAATTCGTTGATTTCATCTTGAGTTTCCGGCATGGCTTCTGATGCAGGGGTTCCACCAAACACACGGTCACGCATATTTCTATACATATCAGAGGCTTCTAAACCACGAGACCCCGGGAAAGAAGCAAATGGAACTAAGTTTTCCATCTGATTATAAGAAGTTTGGAACATCTGGTCTGTTTCAATCAATTCCGCTAAATCCTCATTTTCAGTGGCATCATTGGTTGGAGGCAGGTAGCCTGTTCCAGAAGTCCAAAGGGCTACATTATCCGGCTCATATAGGAATTCGATGAACTTCAGCGCCGCTGCCTGCTCAGCTTCTTCTCGAGCTGTGACTGCTAATAAAGCACCCCCAGCCGGAACCGCAGGGTCATTTCCTTCGTATGGCGGCAATTCAATAGCATAAGATTCAAAGTTCGCATTCTCTGTAATATTGGTACGTTGTGCGATTGTCGTCCATACCATGCCCACATCTCCAGAAATGAACGATTGATGTCCCTGGTCGGTTGATGTATGTAACGTGTGGCCTGCATCAATAGAATCTGCCCAGTCCTGTAGTGCTTTTTGCCCTTCTTCGCTGGCAAATTCAGCCTGGCCGTCTTCAGAAACAGTGACAGCTCCATTTGCTTCAATCAGTCCTTGAGTAGACCAGTTATCATTCGATTCTGTAATATAGAGACCATGTTTACCTGTCGCTTCTGTGATTTGACCAGCCATTTCATATAACTCTTCATAGGAAGTGATTGTTGTCGGGTCTACACCAGCTTCATCCACAAGCTCTTTATTGACATAAATAACCGGCGTGGATACTGAATAAGGGAAGCCCAGAAGATTACCTGCAAAGTCACGCGCTAAATTTAACATTGGCTCCGGGAATTTGTCTTCTAAATAAGTATCGTTGCCTTCTTCACCGACTGTCGACAATAAGGTCTCAGGATCAGTAAATTCAAAGTTAGACTGGAAGTATTCACGGTAGGCCCAGCCAATTTGTACAACAGCCGGGTATTCTCCTCCGGCAGCTGATGTCTGCAGATTCTCCATCAAGCCTACATACAAGCCGTCATTATAAACCGGCTCTACAATAACTTCATCTTGAGAATCATTAAATTTATTCACTAACTCTTCAACTTGGCGTCCACCCTGCGTATCTGCATTTCCATGCCAATACTCGATAGTTACTGCTTCTCCGGAAGCTGCACTGCCTTGAGTACTTTCATCTTCTGAACTGGCTTCTCCACCACAGGCAGAGAGTGCCAGCGCTGCTGCCATTGTGATTAATCCTTTTTTAAAGGTTTTATTGTTCATTTGCTGCTCCTTCTTATTAATTATTTTTTAAATGATGTCAGTATTAAATTTTTTAACTTCAGGCCGTACGATTCCTGTATATACATCCAGCTGCTGATCATCTATTTCGACTTCTGAAAATCCTAAACAATTAGTATTCCAAAGTTGACCTTCGATACGATTAATTCCAAAAACAAAAGAATTTGCTGTATGCTGTGGAATCTTTCCTAACAGGACATGACGATTTTGATGAAGATGTCCGGTAAAAATGCCCATAATGTCTGTTTCGTTCAGTTTGTCGATATAGTCATCAGAGACTTGTGTTTTTTCCAGCCCGGAAACCCAGGAGATTTCCAGGGGGTGGTGCTGGAAGATTAAGGTCCCATTCTCTGAAGGCTCTTCTAAAATATTAAACAACCACTGCTCTTGAGTGCTGTCGATGATGCCATCATGACTGCCTTCTTGAGAAGTATCTAAGAAAATCAACCGGTAACCGTTAATCGTCTCTTGATGGCAGTATAATCCCTCTTCATCAACACCATGAAAGCCCCGATAAAAATCTTTCTTTATATCATGGTTTCCTAGACAACAAAAAAACGGAATCTCTTGTGGAATATATTTATCCATCAGCTTTTTCAAAGAATGATAATCTTCTTGTGTCCCATCATGAATTAAATCACCCGTATGAGCCACAAAATCAATATCTGTATAATCATAACCTGCTAAAAACTCTTCAAAGATCGCTACAGGATCATAGTCCAGCTCCCAGGGATCCAGGCTTCCTTCATAATCATTTCTGAAATGAGTATCAGAAATATGTAAAAATTTTACATGCGCCACTCTGTTCTTCACCTCATCTTTGTAAATAAAGAATTGAGAGATTGCCCGCTGACAAGCTCTCAATCCAGTTAAAGCTAGTTATTAATCATTTCATTAATTTCATCTTGAGTAGTTTGTGTCTCTGTCGCAACATCACCGTCATTTAAGATGCGGTCACGTAAGTCGATCATCATCTGTTCAGCTTCTAATCCAGTATTTCCTGGGAATGGTGCCCAAGGAACCATGTATTGAAGCGAGCTGTTGGCTGCGGAGAAGATAGGGTCTTCGTTTAATAAGGTATCTAATTCAGCATTCTCAGTCGCATCTGTTGTTGGCGGAACGTATCCAGTTCCCTCCGTCCAAGCTGCAATACTGTCTGATTCGTACAAGAACTGCATGAAGGTATAAGCCGCCTGCTGCTGCTCTTCATCTTCCGCGGTCACAACTAACATAGAACCACCTGCTGGTAAGTTTTTATCATATCCTTCGAAAGCTGGAGATTCTACCGCTGCTGCTTCAAAAGTACCATTTTCGATAACATTTGTTCTTTGAGCAATTGTCATATGAGCCATCCCCACTTCTCCAGAAACGAAAGCAGACTGACCTTGGTCATTCGGTGCATGTAAAGCTGAACCTTCGTTAACCATATCTTGATAGAATTGGTAAGTTGCCTGGCCCTGCTCATCAGCAAAAGCTGCCTGACCTTCTTCATTTAATATTTGTGAGCCGTTGGACTCCACCATAGCCTGAACATTCCAGTTGTCGGCATGTTCAGCAATGTAAAGTCCTTCATAGTCTGTATTTTCTACAATAGTATTTGCTGCCTCACGAACAGCTTCCCAAGTGGTTAAATCTTCAGGATTAACACCGGCTTCTTCTAAAATCTCCATATTTAAGTATAAAACAGGAACAGATAGTGAATAAGGTGTACCTACCTGCAATCCATCATTAGATGTTGCTAAAGCATAGATATTATCTTCAAATTTTTCAGTAAAGAAACTTTCTTCTCCATAAACTGAAGGTTCAGTAAAATTAAAGTTATTAGCAAAGTACTCACGATAAGACCAGCCGATTTGGATTAAAGCAGGTGTATCACCCGCTGCTGCTGATGTCTGGAGGTTCTGCATGATTCCTTGGTACATACCTTCATTAAATACAGGGTTGACGATCACTTCATCCTGTGAGTTGTTAAATTCTTCTGCCAGAGCCTCAACGGTCCGTCCCCCCTGAGTATCGGCGTTTGGATGCCAGTATTCTATCGTTACCGGCTCTCCGTCGGCACCGCTTCCCGAATCTGATCCTGCTCCGTTGCCGCATGCTGCCAATGTCAAGGCTGAAACGACTGCTAATAGTCCTTTTGATATGTTTTTAAAATTCATTGTTAATCTCTCCTTCTTTTATTAAAATTTTTCGGCTTCGAGTGCTTCACGTGCTTCATCACGTTTGATTAAACTGTCTAACTGTCCGGTAACTTCAGTGTTAGCTTCAATTTTTTCAATAATATTCTCAGGATATCCTACATTGTTCGTCGTTTTTTCATCAAAGAAATGCATCTGGTCATTAATAAAGGACAGATAAACAATCGACCCGCGGGAAGCTACTCTGAACCGTGTTAAGGCTGTAATGTGCTCACCTTCTACTTCAATAATAAGGGCATAATTCGCTCCTTGATTCTCAATATGGACCACTCGGCCTTGGATAGTGTTTTTGCCTTCCTCAGCAGAAACGATGATCGATTCCGGACGAATACCCAATTTGACATCAGATTCTCCGTACGCATTTAAGTAATTGGTCCAGTTGCTGTATAACTTAATCTCCTGGCTGCCGATTGTTACTGCGCCATCATGATACAAACTATTTTTAATTACATTCATAGGGGGGCTGCCAATAAATTCTGCTGTAAAGATATTTGCCGGACGGCGGTAAATATTTTCTGGTGTATCGATCTGCTGTAATTCACCAAAATTTAACAAAGCAATTCTGTCACCGAATGTCAGTGCTTCGATCTGATCGTGGGTCACATAGACCATAGTCTGACCATAGCGTTCATGGATATCCATCAATGATTCACGGGCAGACACACGTAATTGAGCATCTAAGTTAGAAAGGGGCTCATCCAGTAAGAAGACATTCGAGTCTTTAACTGTCGCACGAGCTAAAGCCACACGCTGGCGCTGTCCGCCGGATAATTCAGCCGGAGTACGATTTAAATACTTTTCTAGAGATAATGCTTCTACTACCTCATTAAAACGTTCTTCTATTCTTTCTTTGGGAATTTTATTGACACGCAACCCGTAAGTAATATTTTCTTCTACGGTCATATGAGGGTAAAGAGCATAGTTTTGAAAGACCATAGAAACATTGCGGTCACCAGGCTCAATCTCATTCATCACCTGGTCATCAAATTTCATCTGCCCGTCTGTGATTTCTTCAAAGCCTGCTATCATTCTCAAAATGGTGGATTTTCCACAGCCTGAAGGCCCCAAAAGAACCAGTCTTTCACCACTATTGATAATGAAATCCATATCTTCCATGATGACGGTGTCGCCAAAAGCTTTTTTAATATGATTTAATTCTATTTGTGTCATGCTGACCTCCTACTTAATACCTGAAGATGTAAATGATCCGATAATATGTTTTTGAAAGATAAGATAAAGTATTAACGGAATACTCATCGTTACGACTGAAACCGCCATGGCAACTGAGAAGTTCGTCCCACCTTCTGAAGAAATAAACATCTGTAAAGCAAGCGGGAGTGTATAGTTCTCTGTACTTCTTAGGATAATAGACGGCCATACGAATTCGTTCCATGAGTTAACAAAAAACCAGATTCCAACTGATGTGACTTGTGGTCTGATCATAGGCAGGACGATATCCGTCATTATTCTGCGGTCTCCTACCTTGTCCAGCTGGGCAACTTCAATTAGTGAATAGGGGATAGTCCTCATGGCTTGGTTCACCAGCAAAATACCGGCTGCATCAGCAACTTGAGGCAAAATAACTCCTAGAATATTGTCATTAATTCCAACTCTGGCAAACATTAAATAATTTGGAATCATTGTCACTGTAAAAGGAATAAAAATAGTAGAAATCAAGATGGCATAAAGTAACTTGCTTCCTTTGAAATCAAAATAAACAAAGGCATACGATGCTAAAAATGAAATAAATAATTTTAACAAAGTGACTGCTGTAGCGATAATGAAAGTATTACCGATGATTCTAAACATAGGGAGACGTTCAAACAGGGTGACGTAATTTTCAATCGTTGGATTTAAGGGAATAATATTTAGAACATTATTGTAAACATCCTGCAGCGGTCGAAAAGATGTTCCCAGAGCAAAGATAACCGGGAACAGCCAACCAATAATAATGACGCTGAAGATAATCAGCCAGATAACATTGGAAACTTTCCACTTAGTTCGCATAATACACACTCCTATCACTGAACTTCAGCAATACTATGAGCAGAACCATAAATATCGCCAGGGTAACGATGGAATAAGCTGCTGAATATCCTGTATTAAAAGTGACAAATGCATTGTGGTAGGATTCGTAAATCAAGTTACTGGAAGCTCCGTCAGGCCCTCCTTGTGTCACTACCGCTATCGGTGTATAGACATACTGCAGACCTGTTACAATCGTCATAATTAGTACATACAGCCCTGCTGATGAAGACATCGGAATGACAATATCGAAGAATATCTTGGTGTTCCCTACTCCATCTAGTTTTGCACTCTCAATCACCTCTTGATCGATACCGGCAATAGCCGCATAGAGGTTAATGAAATGATATCCAAAAACTTTCCAGGCTGTAATTAAACAAATAACGAAGATAACTAAATTCGCTGATGTGGTCCAGTTGGGAATCGAAAGACCAAACCAGCCTGCAATCTCGGCTACCGGCCCTGACGTGGGATTTAATAACCAGGAATAAATCATGGACCCTACCACCATCGATATAAAGGATGGTAAGAAATAGGCTGATTTAAAGAAATCTTTGAATTTCGGTATGAGAAATTCCAGTACGAAGGCGAAGACATAGGGGACGGCAAAATTAATAACGAGTAAAATAACGATATAAATAAATGTCTGCCATAAAACGCTGTAAAAATCGGAATCGGTGAATAATTTAATGTAATTATCCAAACCTACAAACTCTTTATTCGGACTCACCATATTCCAATCAAAAAAACTTAAATAGAAAGTGTACAGGGTGGGCCAAATCATAAAAATTCCAAAAAATAACAGAGATGGTAACAATAGAAGTGTTATTTTCAAATTGTTATTTTTTCTTTTCATTTCATTCTCCTTACGTAAAATAAAAGTTTGTACGCCGTCTGCCGATCTCTCTTATAGACTCCATCAAACTTTTACCTCAAAATTTAATTCTTTTTCAGTTTAACTTTCCAATGTAAATTTGCAGTTAACTTCCTGTGAAATTGCAGTTAATTAATATTTAATTAACTGCGTTAATATTTACAAAATAAATAAACTGCCTCCTATCACTGGGATAAAAGGCAGTTTATTTTGTCTTGGTTAAATTTTAATTTTTAAGAATATAGGGCAGGATTAAATCGACTCTATCCACAATAGCCAGGCTGTTCTTCTTCTCTCTTTCTGTCGGTTGGATGAGGTTAGGGACCATAATTACATCTATACCCGCTCGATATCCTGCTTCCACTCCATTAATGGAGTCCTCTACAGCAACAGCCTCCTGTTTATCCACCTTGCCCACCTCTAAAGCTTTCAGAAATATTTCAGGATGCGGTTTCGCTTGAGTCAGCTGGTCTCCTGCCACAATCCCCTTAAAGTAATGGGAAATATCTGCTTTTTCTAAGAGCAGCTTGACTACTTCCAGATCGTTACTGGAGGCTACGAGCATATCAATAGAATGAGCTTTCAGCTCTTTAAGACACTCATCCAACCCCGGCATCTTCGGTGCACCCTGCCTGCGGTAGATACTTTGTCTGATTTCATGGGCATTCTGATAAATTTTATTACCGAGCTTTGGGTTTTTAACCTTTTCAATAGTCAAAGCCAAATTTTGTTTCTGGCTGGTTCCGGCATATTTGATGTAATCTTCATAAGTAAATTCTATATCCTCTTGTGCAAAGGCCTGTTGATTAGACTCCAATAAAACTTTTTCTGTGTCGAATAGAATACCGGACATATCAAATATAACTAACTTCTTCATTTACAATCATGCCTTCTTTCTTTTTAGCAATAGTCATGTCAATCATCTGCTTCTCAATGAACGTTTCCAGGTGCCGGGTGAAAGCAGGATAAGCATGGGATAAATTTCCAAGCGCCCGGCAATCATTATAAGGGATAGAAAAATTTTCATGGGGCCGCTGAAAACGCTGTAACTGTAGGCTGGGCCTACACTGCCAAATCCTGTCCCGACATTATTGATCATAGCTGCTACCAATGAGAAAGCGGAAATAAATTCCGGTACTTCCAGGCTGACGATTGAAAGTCCAAGGATAAAAAACAAGACATAGACAACAAAGTAATTAATAACCGAACGGATAAATTTTTGATCCTGAGCCTGCTCTTCAAAGTGCACACTGACTACTCGGTTGGGGTAGGTCACCCGGCGGATTTCTGCAACAGCCACCTTAATAATAATCGCCACCCGCGACACCTTTAATCCTCCGGCCGTGGACCCGCTCATCCCTCCGACGAACATGAGCAGCAGCAAGACGATCCGGGGGAAAATAGGCCAGACGGTAAAATCAACTAAAACATAAGCAGTCGTCGTCATCATAGAAGTAACAGAAAAGAAAGCATCATGAAGGGCCTGTAGAAACCTATAGTCGTTTAAAAAGAGATCCAATGCAATCAACAAGCTGAAAATCAGAATGATAGAGATATACCATTTCAATTCTTCGTTTCTGAAAAAAGATTTAAATTGGCGGTTGATCAGCATGTAATACAGATTAAAGTTGACTCCAAAGGCCAGCATAGAAAAAGCTAAAATTAATTCCACATAGGTATTATCATAATGAGCAATACCCGCATTGACGGTTGTAAATCCACCCGTTGCCGCAGCTCCAAAAGACAAAAGAATGGAGTCAAAAAGAGGAATGCGGGCCAAGACGAGCAGAATGATGGTAATCACTGTCATGGTGACATAGAGGCGGTAGAGTACCTGGGCTGAAGAAGACACCCGGGAGCGCAGCTTACCAAAAGTAGATCCGGGAACCTCTGCCTTCATGATATAGATTGACTCTGACTTTCCCGAAGGGGTGATGGCTAAAACGAAAACCAGGACTCCCATCCCTCCCAGCCACTGGGTCAAGCTCCTCCAAAAAAGAATAGAATTGAAGACCACTTCTACATCAGTGAAAACCGTTGCTCCTGTCGTGGAAAAACCGCTCGCTGTTTCAAAAAAAGCATCAGGAAAGGATGGGAGTTCCCCGCTGAGCATAAAAGGAAGACTGCCCACCAAGGACATAATCAGCCAGGAAAGTGCCACTACCATAAAACCTTCAACAGCATGCATATCTTCAGGATCATATCCTGATTTGGATAAATAGTTACCAAGGAGGAGACAAAGAGCAGCAGGAATAAGAAAGTTGATCATATTCCCATTCGGCTCATTATAGATTAAGATGACAAGAATCGGGCTCAGCATGATATAACCCAATACTTTAATAATCTGACCTGTTACAGAAAGTACCAGCTTTAAGTTCATAATTACTCTTCCCCACGATCTACCAGAATATCATCAATCTCTTCAATATGAGGAAGTGTCGTGGCTATTATAACATGATCCCCTGCCTGGATAGAGTTATGACCCCTTGGAATAATCAACTCATCCCCACGGCTGATGAAAGCGACGATAGTATTTTCTCTCATCTTTACTTCCCTAAACGGCCTAGCAATGATACGGCTGCTTTCTTTGACCAAAAATTGGACAACCTCAACTTTATTATCGGCTATTCGAATCAAAGCCTCAACACTTGAGGTGGAATCCGCAGTTAGCGATCTGACAAATCTCAGGATTCGATGATTCATAATATATTTAGGTGTCACAATCGAATGGAGTTCTAAGCTTCCCAAAATTTTCAATAAACTTACATTGCTTACTTTAGCTACTACTTTCTCTACATCTAAGGAGAGTGCGTAAAGTGAATTCAAAATATTTTCCTCATCATGATTGGACAAAGAGATGACTGAATCATAAGTTCCAATTCTTTCTTCTTTTAAAAAGTTCTGATCCAAGGTATCCCCGTATACAATTACTGCCTTAGGGAAGTTTTCGCTAAATTTCAAAGCTTCCTCATAATTTTGACAGACCATCTTGACATCTACATGATTAATATTTAAATAATCGATGAGATAATAAGCAATATCGCCGGCACCGATGATCATGGAGTTATGAATACGTTCTTTTCTGTATCCTGCTCTTCTGTAAAAGCTGTTGACAGCCGGACGGGAACCAATAATAAAGATGGTGTCGTTTCTGTGTATGAACGCGTCCCCTGCGGGCACGAGGATATCATCTCCACGCATGATAGTAATCAGCAGCACATCTTTATAAACTCGACCAAACTCCCTTAAGGACATTCCATCCAAAGGACTACCTTCCGGCACATTTAATTCAATCAGAGTTACTCTGTTAGAAGAAAAATACTCGACACTATTGGCTTCGGGGAATTTTATCATTTGAGCGATATCCTGAGCCGCTGCCTGCTCCGGATTGATCAGCATACTGAGGCCTAAATCCTTACCCAGATCTCTCTGCACATATTCCCTGTGATGGTCAGTATATTCCGGATTCCGCACACGAGCCACCGTAAATTCAGCCCCGATACTTCTCGCCATAATCGCAGAAATCAAATTTATTTCATCAGAAGAAGTCACAGAGATATAGATATCTGCATCTTTCACCCCGGCCTCCAACAAATTTTTAGGAGAGGCAGCGTTGCCTGCTACGCCTGCAATATCTATCCGCCCAATGATCTTCTCCAGAAGATCAGGGTCCTGTTCAATTAGAACTATGTCTGCCCCCTCCTCCGACAGCTCCTCAGCTAAGGTCTGCCCGCTGACCCCTCCTCCTGCTATAACAATATTCATCTTCATCCTTCTTTCTATGAGAATATTATGGTGTATTCTACCAGACTTTTACTTTATAAAACTATTATAAATGATATTTCCTATAAAGGAGAAAAATACCCGGCTGATTAAGAAAGGACTTTTCTATTCCCGGTAGATGTGAGAAAATAGACGAAAGCTGAAGAAAAGAGGGAAAAGATGGATATACAACAATTTGTTGAGAATTCTATTCAAAATATAAAGCAGACCATCGGAGATAAAAAAGCAATCTTAGCTTTATCCGGCGGTGTCGATTCATCTGTATGTGCGGCCTTAGTGAGCCAGGCCGTAGGGTCTCATCTCACTTGTGTTTTTGTTGACCACGGCCTGATGCGCAAAGGGGAGCGTGAGTCTGTCGAAGATGTATTTAATAATGAATTTGACGTCAATTTGATCGTGGTCGATGCTAAAGAACGATTCATGGCCAAGTTAAAAAATGTTGAAGATCCTGAAGAAAAACGTAAAATTATCGGCGAGGAATTCATCCGTGTATTCGAAGAAGAACAGTCAAAATTGTCTGACCATGACTTCCTGGTTCAGGGAACAATAGCACCGGACATCGAAGAAAGTGGAAAAGAAGGCGGCAAACTGGTTAAAAGTCATCATAACGTAGGCGGACTGCCGGAAGATGTTAACTTTGAACTGGTAGAACCTTTACGTGAATTATATAAGGCTGAAGTAAGAGCAGTAGGAAGAGAGTTAGGTTTACCGGAGCCGATGGTCGCCCGTCAGCCTTTCCCAGGTCCTGGGCTTGGTGTCCGCTGTTTAGGTGAAATCACTGAAGAACGTCTGGAAATACTTAAAGAAGCGGACTATATTCTTCGTGATGAAGTGGCCAAGGCAGGTCTGGAATACGATGTCTGGCAGTATTTTGTTGCCATTCCTGACTTTAAGGTTGTAGGTAAGATTGACGAGGAACGTGCTTTTGCCTATCCTATTTTCATCCGGGGTGTCATCTCCGAAGATGCCAAGGAAGCTACCTGGTATGGTTTTGAAGAAGATTTTTTAAGAAAACTATCTAAAAGAATTACGAATGAGCTCCCACAGGTCGTACGCGTGCTGTATGACATTACAGACAAACCACCTGCAACTATAGAATACGAGTAGAGAAAATCATGAACCGAAGCCAAGCTTAAATTTGGCTTCGGTTTTTTATTTTGCTTATCTTCCTGGATAGTTTTCCAAATTTTAACACAATATTTACAAAGTTTACCTAATAATGTTCGAATTTTAATATTGCTTTGCTATTGTGAGCTCATGTTGTTGTTTTGCAATTATAAGGAGGAAAACATGTCAAAAAAATATAAATCTCTATCGAGACGTCATTTATTAGCTATCCTTGCTGCAGCGGCATCTATCGC
This sequence comes from uncultured Atopococcus sp., assembly GCA_964437675.1. GTDB lineage: Bacteria > Bacillota > Bacilli > Lactobacillales > Carnobacteriaceae_A > JAUNQW01. The sequence goes on from CAYTHW010000005.1 coordinate 39,190, forward strand.
ATTAAGCCAGGATGTTGACGTTGTCTCAGCTGAAACAATCACTGCATCTGATGTGAGTGTGACAACCTCTCAAGCCACTGCAGCTCAGGTTGCTCCTATTGTAAATGATGAAGCTATTGCAGCTGAAGAAGCTGCCTACCAAGATAATCAGTCACCAGCCGGGATTAAGATTGGTATTAAAGAGTGGAAGCCTTCAGAAGGCGAAACAGTACGTGATTTCCATGAACCTTCACGTTATGATAATCAAGATGTCATTACGAAACACAGACAGGACGAGAGCGGACAATATTATGTCACAGTAGGAAATCAAGAGATTCAGGCTTATGAAGAAAAGCCTGAAGTAGCTCCTATCGCAGTAAGCTCGACACCTTCACGAATTATTAACCAGGTCGGAAGTGATCCTTCTACACAGATGAACTTCTCTTGGTATACGACGACAGCTCAGCCGGTAGCGGGCGCTAAAGTACAAGTCTCGACAAGCCGCGATTTCTCCTCGAATGTCATGGAGACGACCCCTCGTACTTATTTAACACATTCATCTTATTTAGAAAAGACAGCAAATGGAGCACTCATTTATGGATACTCCACAGACGGCAACTGGAGAAAGAAAGATGCTGACGGCAATTTAGTATTTGATCTCTATTCTACTGATGAAGAAATTTCAGCAGACAACTCTATCTATACAGGTGGATCAGCTGCGAATGCTACAGGACGTGGAACAGTTATCACCCAAGAAATTGCTGAGACGATTTACCATGCAGACGTCAAAAACCTTACACCCGGTACACTCTACTACTTCAGAGTAGGAAGTGAAGGAAACTGGTCACCAGTTGGATCATTTACAACCGCTGCTGGAAAATCAGCACCTTTCAGCTTTGTCCACTATACAGACAGTCAGAATGCTTACTGGAATGAAAATGTCCAGAATGAGCCACAGTACACAAAAGATACGATGGAAAAGGCAGTTCGTGATAATCCAGGCTTAAATTTCTCATTGAACTCCGGTGACTTTGTAGAGATTTCACATGCAGAAGACGAGTGGCTGGATATTCTAGGACAGACACAAGATGTCTTACTGAATTTACCCCATGCCATGATAGCGGGCAACCATGACCAATACTCTGTCCATACTTACAATGACTTATTAAACTCATTTAACAACCACATTAACGTTCCGCAGGCAGATGAAAATGAAATCTGGGGCGGATCGTACTATTCCTTTAACTATAATGGAACTCACTTCACCATTTTAAATACGAACGACGATTCAGATTCACAGATGGGCCAAGAGACTGAGGTTATCTCTGACGCACAGATGGCTTGGTTACGCCAAGACTTACAGTCAGAATCTGCTCAAAATGCTGACTGGAGAGTAGTTGCTTTTCATAAGCCGGTATTTTCAGGTTCTTATCACTCATTACAAGATACAGATGTTCAAAATTCACGTGATGAATTAATTCAGGTATTAACGGCTAATGGCGTCGATGTAGTACTTTCCGGTCACGACCATGTCAACTCCTTCACTAAGCCTGTCAAGTATGACCCTCAGGCACCAATCGGTAATGCTGCACCGGATGAAAATGCTCTTATTTCTAGAAATGGAAACATAACTGCCTTTGAAAATGTAGATGGAACGGTTTTTGTTACATTAAATACTGCCGGAAGAAAGCTCTATGATGATATCTACAATGAATCATTGGATCATATAGCGAAGGTTCGTCCGAATACAGCTAGAAACCTGGGAGCTACTGTTGAAAATATTGACGGAGAAAACGTCATCACAGGCAACCGTGAACTCGCTCAAAGAAACTTAGATTACTGGAATACCCTGTTCATGTACCAAAACCAGCCGGCGAATGCACCAGGCTTTGTAAATACCCACCAAAACAGCCGTGAAGGAACCACACAGAACTATGCAACTTATAATTTCACGCCTGATTATATCGAAGTCACTTTATGGCAGGTTTCAGGTGAATTAGGTGTTGACCGCGGCGAACCAGTCGAAGTAGAAACATTCATTATTTCAAAAGGAACAGCTAACGCAACTGCTTATCTGGATTCTGTCTTAGACAGATCGACAGATGCCGGCGAAGATGTTCTTCCTAGAGAGGATTCTATTCCGACAGAAGAAGAAACAAAACAGCCGGTGCCTGCAGGTCAAGGTGCTGGTCAAGACGTTCAAAGTCCTGCAGCTATTGATCTGAGTCAGCCAGCTTCTACAAGCAGCAGGGACTCAGACTCTACAGAAGCAGATGAAGCATCAAGTTCAGCTGTTGAATCTGAAGAAGAGTTACCTACCACAGGGTCAGCTTCTATGATGGGACTGGCAGCAGCTTCCATCATCTCTGGATTAGGTTTAACAACTGTTTCTAGAAAGAAAAAAGTTCGCTAAGTAACTTACTCTTTAATCCTTAAGGTCTAGGAACTTTTTCCTGGACCTTATTTATTTGTCATTGGTAGACAAGTCCCTATAATTAAATGAAAAAGGAGGATAGATATGATCCAGAAAATCAGTCGTATACTTGGATTTTTACTCATTATCGTGGGAATAGGGTTAGTCATTTGGAATTTCATACCGGATTTCATCGTGAACCAACAAGCGCAGGAAGTTGAAAGAGCAGTTCAGACCCTATCCCATGATGAAATCTTTCATAATCAGCAAACTGAAGGTGAGATTGAATTTGATGCTGTAGATAATGTCAGTCCGGATATTGCCCTTAATGAAGCAGAAATACCTTCATCGGATTTAATCATCGGTCAATTAGTCATCCCAGCCATTCAAATGAATCTTCCTATCTATAAATCATTAAATAATGCCAGTCTCTTGTCCGGTTCAGCTGTCATGCGGAATGATATGGTTATGGGACAAGGAAATTATGCTCTGGCGGGTCATTACACCCATACAAGCGAGCACTTATTTGGTCCTTTACGCGATTTGGAAATGAATGATGTTGCCCGCATAACTGATAAAAATAAGATTTATGAATATCAAATGATTCAACAAGAAGTCGTTCCCCCCACAGCCCTGCATATGATTGAGGACGAGCAGACGGATCGATTTAACGGACCCATTTTATCCTTGATGCAATGCTATTATGTCAACCATCAAAATACAGGTGACCGTCAATTCTTTATTGGCGAATTACGTGATATCTATGATTATGATGAAAATTTATTATATACCGAGGAGTTCCGTAACGAAGTCTCTGCAGCCAGTAAATAGAAATACGATTTGAGAATTTTCCCTCAAATCGTATTTTTTGATTATTTTATTTCAGCTGC
>CAYTHW010000006.1:0-3062 GCA_964437675.1 uncultured Atopococcus sp.
CCCTGGCAGACATCCATGATCTGGTTGGCCAGAGCGTCTTTTTGCGATTCTTTCAAAGCTTTGATCAAAGTGTCTGCCTCGACATCAAAAGGGTTCAGTTTATCCTGAGCGGGAGCCGGTTTGAAATCAGCACCCGGCAGAATCGTCCGGTAACTGTTGACGGCAGGCGGGACATGCCGGAGGCTTTCTAATATTTTTCCTTCGGCCTGGTCGATTAAAATGATATTACTGTGTCTTCCCATCAGCTCACAGATTAAAACTAATTCTTTTTCATCACCCAATTCATCCCGGTTTTGGAAATGGAAGTGCACAATCCGGTCATTTTCGAACTGCTGGATGCTCTCGAGAACAGCCCGGTTGAGATGTTTACGCAGGACCATCACGAACTGGGGCGGCTGCATGGGATTTTGATAGGAAAGGTGGGTCAAGTGGATACGGGCATATTGAGGATGGGCTGAAAGCAGTAAGCTGTAATTTTTTCGATGGTTGCGGATGGTCAGGACTGCCTCGTTTTCAAAGGGCTGGTCCACCTTGTTGATTCTTCCGCCGGTTAAAGCCTGATTCAGTTCATCGACTATAGCGCGTGTGAATACTCCGTCAAAGGACATCATCATGCTCCTTTCTCTTAGTTGATATAGATACAATGCTTAATTCTATCATTCTTAGCCCGTCTTGACAAATAGGCTTAAATCTATAGTATAATTGATAAGTATTTTACTTTTTTGATAAGAAAAGAGGGCAATAATGAAAAGATTAATCGCTTCTTTTTCAGCTTTATTTTTATTTTTAATTTTTGGGGCGGTCTACTATTACATGGCTGATCCGATAGAGACAGCTGAGGATCAAGTCGCAACTGAGGAAACAGAGGACTTGATCCAGATAGGGCTGATCCAGTTTGTTTCTCATGACTCACTGGATGCCATCTCCCAGGGCGCCGTCGATGCCTTAAGTGATCACGGCTATCTCGATGGAGATACCATCAGCCTGGATCTGCAGAACGGCCAGGGAGACCAGAGTAATCTAGGCTCAATCTCCACCCAGTTCGTCAATGATGAGATGGATCTTATCATTGCTGTAGCTACGCCGGCTGCTCAGGCAGCAGCCAATGCGACAGATCAAATCCCTATCGTTCTGGCCGGAATCACCGATCCGGAAGCGGCCGGCCTCGTTGAGAGCAATGAGCAGCCGGGAACCAATGTCTCCGGCGTAAGTGATATGACGCCTGTGGCTGAACAGCTGGAATTGGTCCGCCGACTTCATCCTGAAGCGGAGAATTTAGGTATCATCTATGCTTCTTCAGAAGTCAACGGACAGATTCAGGCAGATTTAGCTGCAGAACTGGCTCCCGACTATGGCTTCAATCCTGTCATTCAGACAGTTTCTTCGACGAATGATGTCAACCAGGTGTCTCAGCAGCTGGCAGATGAAGTCGATGTGATGTGGATACCGAATGACAATGTCGTGGCCAGCGCCTTTCCTACAGTCATCGAAAATGCGGATGCCCAGGGTGTGGCTGTCTATCCGGCAGTGGACATGATGGTGGCCCAGGGCGGTGTCGCTACGATCGGTATCAACCAGTATCAATTAGGTTACCAGTCAGGTATGATGGCTGTCCGTGTGCTCCAGGAAGGTATCGACCTTTCAGAGACGCCGGTGGAACAGGCGCGGCAGTTTGACTTAGTCGTCAATTTTGAGCAGGCTGAGCGGCTGGGTGTAGACATACCGGATGACATGGCTGAAGAAGCCATCGATGCAGCAAGTTTAGAAAGTGGGGATGAATAATGACGATCGCATTGGGAGCCGTTGCGGAGGGACTTTTGTGGACCTTCATGGCCATCGGTATTTTTATTTCCTTTAGAATTTTGAAGCGTCCCGATTTGACTTCGGAAGGGTCTTTTCCACTGGGAGCCGCTGTAGCCTCGATACTCATCGTGAACGGGGTGAATCCTTTCCTCGCTAGTCTCTGTGCCTTTCTGGCAGGAGCGCTGGCAGGAGCTCTCACCGGCTTCTTGATGACCAAGCTGCGCATACCGGGCCTGCTTGCCGGTATTTTAGTGATGACAGCCCTTTATTCTATCAACTTGAGAATCATGGGCAAGTCTAACCTCAGTTTGATCAATACTCCCCGGCTGACCTCTTTATTAAGCCGGTATATCAATCTGCCGCCCTTTTACGATACCATCATCATGGCCTTCCTCATCCTCTCTGTCATCATTTTTCTTGTGAGCTGGTTTTTCAAGACAGAATACGGCCAGTCGATCATAGCGACAGGGGATAATGAGTATATGGCCCGTTCGATGGGGATCAATACAGATACGATGAAGGTCATCGGCTTGAGTCTGGCGAACGGCCTGGTCGGTTTATCCGGAGGCCTCATCAGTCAATTCAATGGTTATGCCGATATCTCTATGGGAATCGGAACCTTGGTCATCGGTCTGGCAGGTATCTTGATTGCAGAGACCTTTATTCCAAACTTGAATATGTCTATGCGTTATGTTTCTCTGCCTATCGGGGCGATCGCCTACCGCTTGATCATAGCCCTGGTCCTGGCCTTTGGTATGCAGCCGAACGATTTGAAAGTTATTTCAGCCGTCGTTTTAGGTGTCTTGATTGCCATGCCGAATTTCATCAACAACCGCACAGACCCGTTTTCGGTCAGAAAGTAAGGAGGATTGAAGATGCAGGAAGTTTTATTAGAATTAAAAGATGTCAATAAAATATTCAATCCGGGCAGTGAAAATGAAAAGCATGTCTTACAGGACTTGAATCTAACTGTCTACGAGGGAGACTTCATCACAGTGATCGGCGGAAATGGTGCAGGAAAATCGACCCTTTTGAATGCTGTTGCCGGTAATTTTCCCATTCAGACCGGCCAGATCTTATTAGAAGGCCGGCCCATCGAAAAGCAGGCAGAAGAAGTCCGTGCCCGTCATATCGCCCGGGTCTTCCAGGACCCGAGCATGGGGACGGCTCCGCGGATGACCGTGGCTGAAAATCTGGCCTTGGCTTACCGCCGGGGGGAAAAGCGTTCCTTGAAGAGGATTTTAACCCCGGATCTCTAT
>CAYTHW010000006.1:3162-4328 GCA_964437675.1 uncultured Atopococcus sp.
CAGTACAACTCAGCCTTAGGACCTTACAAGGGGGGCATCCGCTTCCATCCGACAGTCAATGAAAGTATCGTCCGCTTCTTAGGTTTTGAGCAGATCTTTAAGAATGCTTTAACTTTCCTTCCAATCGGCGGAGGTAAAGGGGGTTCTGACTTTAACCCGAAAGGCAGATCTGAAGCTGAAATCATGCGTTTCTGCCAAAGTTTCATGACAGAGCTGCAGAAGTATATCGGTCCGGACCAGGATGTTCCTGCCGGGGATATGGGTGTAGGGGCGCGCGAAATCGGCTATTTCTACGGCCAGTACAAACGTCTTAACCAGTATGAACCGGGTGTCTTAACCGGTAAACCTGTCAGCATGTGGGGTTCTTATGCCCGTCCTGAAGCGACAGGCTACGGTTTGCTTTATATGGCTGAAAACACATTGGCTGCTCACGGAGACACTCTTGAAGGCAAACGGGTGGTTGTCTCAGGAAAAGGTAATGTGGGTTACAATGCCGCTGTCAAAGCCAAAGAACTGGGAGCTGTCGTTGTAGCGATTTCTGGTTCTACAGGCGGGGTATATAATGAAAATGGAATCAGTTTCGAGACACTCAAAGATATGGTCGATAATCGTAAAGATTTCACAGATATGGCCTTGTCTCCGGGTTCCGAATTTGTCGAGGCTAAATCTATCTTCATGGTAGATAAACCGTTTGACATCGCCTTGCCGTGTGCGACTCAAAATGAGATTGATGGAGAAGTTGCAGCTAATATGATCAACCAGGGTGTGAAATATGTCCTGGAAGGTGCTAATATGCCCACTTATGACCAGGCCATCCAATTATTCAAAGATAATGATATCGTCTTCGTGCCGGGTAAAGCGGCCAACGCAGGCGGGGTAGCAGTATCAGCCCTGGAGATGTCACAGAACTCTCAACGTCTGCAATGGACATTTGAAGAAGTAGACAGCCAGCTAAAAGACATCATGAAGAATATTTTCAATCTAATCGATGAAACGTCAGCACGTTATGCTGAAAAAGGAGATTATGTAGCAGGTGCCAACATTGCCGGCTTTATGCGGGTAATAGATGCAATGCAGATGCAGGGACTCGTTTAGGAGCCCTGCCGTAAAGAAGGTGAAAAAATGACTGATCAAAATAAACGTGATTACCGCAGTCGTGCAGAACG
>CAYTHW010000006.1:4428-10182 GCA_964437675.1 uncultured Atopococcus sp.
AGTAACTGACCTTGAAAGTGAAGAAGAGGCGGAAGAAGTAGTCACCGGGGACTGGAATCCTGTTCCGACAGAACAGACAGGTGAACATGTGACGGACTACAGCAGCGGCTCGCAGGATCGGATAGAAATTAAACAGGCAGCAGCTATAGCTACAGGTATCGACCCTGACAATATGTCAGAACATTGGGTCGGCAATGACGGAAGTAACCAGGGAGTGTATGCTACTGTTTCCGACGGCTATCAAGGCCGCCAGTACCGTGTCCATATTCAATGGGTCGACGGCCAGGGCTGGCAGCCGGTGTCAGTAGAAGCTTTAGAATAATAGAAACGCAGGTGAACTGCTTTTTATCTTGATGATAAAGGGCAGTTTATTTTATTTGCTGCGGACCTCTTTCATTAATTTTCGACCGAATCATGATAAAATAAGAGTAGAGAGGGGTGAGTCTGTGGCTATTAATAAAAATAAATTATCAAATATGGATATCGTCAATGAAATATTGAATAAGACAGAAGAAGAATTAGAAAAGATGCCGCCGGTCACTATTTTAGTTGCGGGGAAAACAGGGGTGGGTAAAAGTACCTTGATCAACGGCCTTTTCCGCGAAAAGCTGGCGACGACAGGTATCGGTCAGCCCGTTACCCAGCATCTTCAAAAGATAGAAAAAGAGGGTGTTCCTCTTACGCTGTATGATACGAGAGGACTCGAATTGAACCCCCAAGTCCAGGAGAAAGTTAAGGATGAGATTAACCAGGTCTTTGATGAGACGCAGGGTACTAAACATGAGATTTATATGACCTATTATTGTATCAATGCCAATTCTAACCGGATTGAAGAGGCAGAAATCGATCTGATCACTTCGATCAGTAAAAAGATGCCTGTCATTATAGTTTTGACCCAGTCGATCGGCCGGCCTGCCCAGGAATTTAAAGAATATCTGGAAGGGATGGATCTGCCTGCTGCTGATATCATCAATGTGATGGCTGAGGATTACCGGATTTCAGATGATGTGGTCATCGAACAGTTCGGTCTGAAAACTTTGATTGCAAGGACTCTGGATATCATCCCGGATGAAGCTGAACGGGCTTTTAACAATGCCCAACATGCAGATATCGAGCGCAAGGCCAGATCTGCCAGACGTTGGGCGAAAAGGTATATCACAGCTGCTTTCGGGGTGGGTTTCATTCCCATTCCCTTTTCCGACGCCAGTCTTCTCGTTCCTATGCAGATCACCCTGATTGCCCATATCACAGCAATCTTTGGGATTTCGCTGGATAAATCGAAGATGCTGAGTATCGTAGCAGCCGTCTTTGGAACGACAGGTGCCACACAGGCCGGCCGCTACATCGCCTCCAACCTCTTGAAGCTGGTGCCCGGCGCAGGTTCGCTGGCCGGCGGAACAATCAGTGGGGCGACGGCTTCTATGCTGACGAGCGCTTTAGCGGTATCTTATATCGAGGTCCTGTCTATCGTCACGAAAGCCGAGAAATCAGGCCGCCTGGATGAGCTTCCTCAGATCGAAGATTTGATGAAGGTCAAACTTAAAGAGCAGATCAGTCGAAGAAGCAAGTCGGATGAACCGGGTGAATTGGAACAGATCGAAGAAGACAGTGGTTCAGCGGGTATCGACGTGAAACAGCCGAGTCAAAAGCAGCAGACCTGGATAGATAAGATCAAAAAGCGTTTCAAATTATAAAGTTGCCTTAAGTTTCCAGAATATAGTGAGGCGACAGATTAAATTTGTTAAGATAGAGACAAATGACATAATTAGGAGAATAAGATGGCCAACGATAAGACAAAACTGCATACTTTTAGTAATTTTGTAAGTGAGAAGACATTCAGAAATCCAGCCCTGTATCAGGCATGGAAGGATTATGAAGCCTTTATTCCGACAGCGGTTTTTTCTGATGCCGGTGTTGCAAGCAGCCACTATGACGGTATGACAGTAGATGAAGTAAATCAACAATTTAAATCTCAAGTCCCAAGTGAACACTTTGCTTTTGAATCCCGTGAAGAATCATTGAAGTATATCTACGAATCTGAAGAGAAGATGCCGGATTCAGATAACTATTACACAGCTACTATTTACTTTCATTTCTTAGAGCGCCGCCTCTTTTACTCTGAAATACGCATCCAGACAGATTCAGATCTAGAAAAGAATTTCATCAGTGAGCAGCAGAAGACGGAGTGGATCAAAAAACGTGTGGGGCTTGAAGAACTGGAAGCAGCCCAGCCTCAGACTTTCGGTCTGGCCCAGATGAAGATGCAGGGTGACATGTCCTATGAACTCTTCATTCCCTACGTCGATGAGGAAGGTGTAGAATATGCCGAATTCTTCATGATCCGCGAGGGCAGAGTCTGTTTAGGCTACCATTCGACCCTGGCTCAGGAATTTCAGTCCAAGCAGAATAATTTATTGAGAAACTTGATCGCCTTCGACCAATACCTGCGAAGAGCACAGACGGATACCCAGCTGGAAGACAGCATCACCCATCTGACTCATCCTTTCGACTCTTTCCTTACAGCTCACACGATGGAAAATCCGGCCGGCCGGATCGCCTACCAATATTACAAAACGCTTTACCACCACTATCCTTTAGCGAATTTTGACTTGAAAGAGCTGGAGGGACAGCGGATAGAAGATATTGGCAAAGGCTTCAGCGGACAGAATGATCCTGTTCATGTCAAGACGAGCGACCGGGAGGAATATCTCATCTATCTCTTTGAATCGGAAAAAATCAATCCATCGACCGGCAAGAAAAGACAGGCCGAACTGAAACTTTATTTTTATGACGGCATCTTTACCTATGCGGATGTCTTTGGACTGGATTCCTATTTCTTTGAGAGTGAGCTGCTGTCATTTAAAGAGATGCTGAAAGAACTTCCTAAAGGAACTCCACTGGAGAAATTCATCGACTATGAACCTATTACCATGGGCTTCGCTGAGTTTAAGTATCAGGATAAAAATTACAGAATCATTTTGACGCCGCAGATGGACGGCTCCAAGATGAAATTGGTCAACTATGTCTTTATCGGTGAAGTGATGGAGCATGCTTTCGCGACAGATTACTCAGACATCAAAGACTCAATCAGAAATGCTATGACTCAGACCTTCATGAATTTGACCAAGAATGAATTTTAAAAAGTTGAAAAATTCTTTATTACAAATATAATAGAACAGATGATTAAAATAAGTAATAAATGGAAAGGAGAAATTTAAATTATGGATACGGATAAGAAACAACAGGCAGTCAATGATTTGTACGCCGGCGTAGCTTTGAGCGGTAAGCTTTACTCAGAGTTGACTGAAGAAGAAAATGCTGCACAGATTGAAGCCATTTCAAAGTCCTTCGGTTATGACCCGGATGAGATTACGGAAGAAGCCAATATGGGACTTGGATGCGGTAACCCTCTGGAAAATGCCAATGTCGTTGAAGGGGAAGTCGTCGTCGACCTGGGCTGCGGAAAAGGAATGGATACTTTTATCGCGAGTAAAAAAGTGGGTGAGACCGGCCGGGCCATCGGGGTCGACCGTTTAAGTGAAATGATCGAAAGAGCCAAACAAATTTCAGATAAAAGAGGCTTTACGAATACCACTTTCATCCAGTCAGACATCGATGATATCGATCTTCCGGATGAGACGGCAGACTGTATCATCAGTAACTGTGTCATCAATCTGGTAGAGGATAAATGCAAGGTCTATGAGGAAATCTTCCGTCTTTTAAAACCTGGCGGACGTATTTCAATTTCCGACATCGTCCTCTATAACCCGCTTCCTGACGAAATCGCAGATGATCCCCGTCTGCACGCCACTTGAGTAGGCGGCGCAATTTCTGTGGAACAGATATATAAAATTTTAGTGGACTGCGGTTTTGAACAGATTGCTGTCATCCAGGAACCGGTGACGGATGCCTATGCCGGTAAATGGGGACATGATCTGGATCTCAAACGTTATATCGAACGTGGTAAAATATTAGCAGTCAAACCTGCTTAATTCATCGAATCGAGCATGAAAAATGCTCGATTTTTTGTTGGCAGGAGATAAAGAAGATGGGAGGAGAATATGTCTATCCGCGCATATATAGTGGAGTATTATAACCGAATTACTGTATTGATTTTAGGATTGATACTTATCTTCATAGGACTTTTCTATACGACAGATCTGGTGGAGTTGACAGAAGGAATCTATAACATCTTCGTCCACCACCATCAGATCGATTCAAATTTATTGAGCGTAGCCGGTAATACAGGGTCGCTCTGGGTCAACAGCGGTTTGATCATGATCAGCTGTTGGCTCACTTATTTCCTCGGCGGCTCCAAGATGAAAGGAATAGATATTGCGGCTGCTATCCAAATCTTCGGCTTCAGTTTTTATTCACTGTCTTTGATCGCTGTCTGGCCTTCCTTTTTCGGTGCCCAGCTGGAGGCTAAAGTCAATCAAAAGTCGATGGCTGATAATCTGGCGGTTGCCTGGTTTACGACAGCTATCTCACCTATAGTTTCAACTTTCATCTTTCATTTTTCAGGCTTCACCCCCGGCTCTCCACTGGCTGTCACGACAGCCTTTACGATCGGCTTTGTATTAGGTTTTATCTCCAGTATGCTGGCGGGTTACATGAAGGTCCTCCATAAGGGACGCCTGCTTTTTAATATGGGTTTTACGACAGGGATCGTCGCTTGGTTCTTTTATAATTTTGTGAAATACATCGGCCTGGAGATCGGTCCGCTGGATGAGATTCCTGTACCTGAATATGACTGGCGGCCTTATTTTACTTTCATGTCGATCGCCCTCTACTTCATCGTCATGGGAGCAATCTATGACAAGGGCCTGACTAAATATTTCAATACGCTCTTCTGGACCTCGACTGATGGGGGAGACTACTCGGCGGAATACAGTAAGGGATCAGCCTGGATTAATGTGGGTGTCGTCTCCATGGTGGCTTTGACCCTCGTAGCCATCGTCGTACCGCACGGTCAATTGGAAGATGGAACTTTAGCCGGTGTATTTACAGCCGGAGGTTTTGCAGCCTTCGGAGTCACCCTCCGCTCCTGGCTGCCCATGTATTTCACGGCTTATATCACTTCTTTCACCCTGGGAGGTATCGAAGGCCTGATTACTCAGAATGATTTTCTGATGGGGGCCAACCAGAAATTGACATCGCTCGGAAGTATCTCTGCCTCCATGCATATCGCAGGATCCAGCCCCGTCGTGAAGAGGGACGGGCTCCTGCCGGCGGTCATCGTGACAGTTCTGCATGTGATGAATACAGCCAATACGAGTGTCCTGACCGGCTGGATGCACAGCTATAATAATGGATTTTCCCAGGGAATCGTTCTCGTCCTCTTCTATCCTGTCTGGTATTACTTCAGTAAAAGGCACGGCGATCATGATGTGGAGACGATTCAGTACAAATAATAATCTAAGTTAAAAAAAAGCCACTACATTGTCGTAGTGGCTTTTGTTTTATCAAAAGGAGTGATTATTTGCTTAATTCATTGTATTTAACAGCTAATTCTGCACCGACTTTAGCGTTGTTGTAGACTAGCTGGATGTTAGTTTCTAATGAACGGCCTTCAGTTTTTTCAACGATCTTACCTAATAAGAAAGGTGTAGAGTCTTTACCTGAAATACCGGCTGCTTTTTCTTCTTCTAAAGCTTCATTGATGATGGCATCGATTTCTTCATGTGGAATTTCATGTTCTGTTGGAACAGGGTTAGTCAAGAGGTAACCTGCCTGCAGACCTAACTGCTCAGA
>CAYTHW010000006.1:10282-31392 GCA_964437675.1 uncultured Atopococcus sp.
GCTAAATCACGGCGGGAAACTTTAGTTACATTTTCAGCTGTCGCTAATATTTCTAAGTCTTCATCGGTCAAACCTACTTTTAATTCACCGTCCATGACTGCGATAGTCGCCGGTACAGCACCATTGTCACGGATGATCTGTTCCGTTTCTTTAGCCATTTCCACATTCTGCGGGTAAGGCATACCATGTGAGATGATAGTTGATTCTAAGACGACGACCGGCTTATTCTGTTCCATCGCTTCTTGTACTTCCGGGCTGAAAGATAATAATTCGTTCATTTTTTTCCTTCTTTCTAAAATAATTCATTTTTTTCTTCGATAATAGTTGATTTTGATAGATTTAACCGCACCGTCTGATCCGATTGAATCGTGTGGTAAGAGTTAGTTAAAGCTAATTGGAGTGAATCTTCATAGTTATATGTTTGAGACTGGCCAAAAACAAAGCCGCCGACAAAGGAGTCCCCGGCACCGGTCACATCGACGACCTGCTGGACGTGAGGGGGCTGAAAACTCGCACGGATACCTTCGCGGTGGCCGTAAAGAGTTTCTTTACTGCCTCTGGTCAAGATGACTTGATTGACACCGGTCGATAACCAGAGATTGATTAATTTATCCGGATCATAGGCTTCCTCGAGAGGAATATCAAAGAAAGTATGTGATTCATCCAGATTGACGATGATCGTATCCACACCCTGCAGATCGCGGGGCAGGTGGTCCATCTTTGGTGAACTGACAGGAACGACGACTAAAGGAATTTCTTTGGTCTTGGACAATTGAATGATATAATTGACCGTTTCTTTGGGTAGATTTAAGTCGATGATGATTATTTTGGCAGCAGAAAGAAGAGTCTCATGCTGCTTGATCCAGGCGATATCCATCTGATCATTGATAGACATATCAGCCAGAGCCAGCTGCATCTCACCTTCATGATCGAGTATAGCAGAATAGGCTCCCGTCGAATGGCCTTTTAACTGGGTGATGTTATTCATATTGACGAATGATTCTGTCTGTTCTTTTATCCATTCGTAATCATGGTCATAACCTGCAACAGACAGAAGGGTTACTTTTTCTCCCAGTCTGCCTAAATTCTCTGCAATATTTCTGCCGACACCGCCAAGAGAAATAGTGGAGGAGGCGGGGTTGCTCGTCTTCGGCACCATCTCACCCTGGATGACATATTTACGGTCGACATTCATCCCGCCTATACAGACAATATCCGGTTCCTCATTGACGATATAGGCCCGGCCTTTGATGACTTTTTTGTTGACTAGACTGGAAATTAAAGTGGCTACAGTTGAGCGGTTAAGATTTAATTTATCAGCAATCTCCTGCTGTGTAATAAATGGATTTTCTTGAATGCTGTCCAGTACACGCTGTTCATTTTGTGAAAGTATTGGTATCACCTCCAGGACAAAAGTTTTAATAAAAGACAAATGTTTATCATGTCTTATAAAATACCATAATTATGATTCACTGGCAAGCCTTTTTCCAGAAAAAACCAGCTGTTGAATTCAGCTGGTTATTCCTTAGTCTGAGTAAATTTTAGTTAAATTTTCTAAACAGCCTGCCAGTTCCTCCGGGCTTTCTTTCTGTCCGCTGTCGAACCAGGCTTTGGCCATCTGAAAGAAGCCTCCGGATACGAAGAGGGTAATGTAGGTCAGGCTTTTAGTGTCCAGCTGATGAGAGGATGCCGGACGTGTAGAGTAGTCTTCGATCATCAAATGAGAGACCTGATTCAAGAATAGATTCAGCAGGTTATTTTGATTGAAGAGATTTAATAATTCCTGGTGCTTCTGCATGGTGTTGAAGAAAACCAGGGCCACATTCGTGAGTGACATATCTTTTTCCTTCTTCAATGCACGAGTGTAGTCCTCCCAGATGAGATAATAATGTTCATTGATAATGTCGTCCTTGGACGTGTAGTTTCTATAAAAGGTACGGCGGGACAGGCCCGCATGCTCTGTCAACTTTGAAATGGTGATTTCGCTGTAAGGTAGCTCAGCCATCAAATCGATGAGGGCTCTGCTGATTTTTTTGCGAGATCGTAAAGCTTTACGGTTGCCGATATTTTTCTGAGTCATTTTTTCACCCCGTTTATTTTTCATTCAGCTGCCGCTGATAAAGTTTTGTATGCAGAAAAGTGATTAAGACTAAAAGTGTAATTGTCACTGTGATATCTTGGTCCATAGGCATCCTTTCTTGAGAAGTCTGCAGGTAGCTGATGAACAGGCTGGCAGGAATATCCTGGCCCTGGAAATTACTTCCCAGCAGGGGACCAAAGAAAATCTGGACGGCTGCATTGATCAGGATAGTGACTTTTATGTCCGAAGTAAAATAGAAAAGATAGGATAAGACACCTGAAAAAAGTAAAATATTTAAAGTTCCAAAAAGGCTTAACTGGTTGTTGACGATAAAGATGAGGGCCAGCATGAGAGAATTAACCCAGATACCCTGCAGAATCCTGCCGTCTACCGAGAGACCATTCATAATATAGCCTCTGAAAATGAATTCCTGACTTGCAGCCTGGATGAAAAACCCAACGATTGTCAGAAGGAAAAGGCCGGGATGAAAATTATCGTTCCATTCGATCCGCATGAAACCGGTCAGAAGGTTAAAAGCGGTGAAGGCCAGAAGGATTAACAGAGCAAGGATGATGATCCTGCTGTGTTTTTTTAGAGAAGATGAGCTGGACCAGCCGAGAGATTTCCAGGACCTGTTTTCTACATAGAGACTTAGAATTAGGATGGTGATCAAATTGAAAAGGGATCCATATAAAGAAAAATAGAGATCAAAGTTTCCCGTCCACTCTTCTGGACCAGCATCCGGCGAAAGGAAAAGGATGATCAGGGCACTGAGGGTGCCTAAGATGATCTGCATCATGAGAAGGACGATAATCGAACGGGTGACCACTGTCCATTTAATCATTGGGCGTTCTTTTTTTGTCTGTAAGATAGATTCATTTAAAGGAAACTCCATGACAACCTCCATAATATGAGTGAATTATCACCTATTATAACAAAGAATAGGAAGATATATTTATTTTTCCCGACAGTCAGGCCGGTGGATATTGCAAGAGTAAAGGAAAACTGCTTTAATGAGGGTAAGGAAAAGGGAGGAAATATGATGAAAAAAATAGACAGCTTCAATGTAGATCACTTAGAATTAGAGCCGGGTATCTATATCTCTCGTGTGGATACTTTAGGGAATCATCAGCTGATTACTTATGATATCCGTATGACGGCACCTAATGATGAACCGCCGATCGATCTGGACGGCATCCATACGATCGAACATACTGGTGCGACCTGGCTGAGAAATCATGAAGAGTTCGGCGATGAGGTCATTTATTTCGGTCCGATGGGCTGCCGTACGGGCTTCTATCTTATTTTAACAGATCAGGTGAGCCACAAGGATGTCTTACAGATGATGAAAGATATGTTTGCCTATATTTCTGAATATGAGGGAGAGATTCCGGGAGCAACGGCGCAGGACTGTGGGAACTTTGAAGGTCACAGCCAGCACTGGGCTAAATATTACTCCAAGGAATTTCTTGAGCGTCTCGAGAATATCAAAGATACTTCTTTTGAATACCAAGCTTACAATGAATAAAGTCAAAAAAATGGGCCCTGTCGTTCGACAGGCGCCCATTTCATTTTCTAGACTTGATCTTTTCGATTGTATCTAAAGACATAGAAGCCAAGCAGGATGACAGCAGCATTGAATAACATGAAGAGAGGAACATATTGGAAGTTGGTCAGCAAGCTTCCAAAAACGATAATAAGTGAGCCGAGTGAAGCTAAGACAGGGAAAACTCCGGCGAGCCAGAAGTTTTCCAGGCGGCCTTGTCTATAGAGCTGGAGTACTTTGATGTAAAGTGCCATATAGACCAGATAAGAAAAGGCGATGGCGATTTCACTGACGTCACTCTGGCCGAGCAGCTGGAATTTGAGAGTGAGATAATGCACGAGCATCCAGAACAGTGAGATGATTAAAGCGAACAGGCTCGCATTTTTCGATAATAAGGTTTTCGGATTGACTTCCAGAAAAGCTTTTGACCGCAGCAGCATATTTTTTTCACCCATGATTTTGGGTATTCTAATATGGCCTAAAGTCACGCCATTGACTACTCCAAGAATAGCGATCAGGATAAAGAGTGTGGTGACGGTAGCTCCCATGGGTCCAAACAAGCGGTCCCCGATGTAATAGATACTGTCGTCACCGGCAAAGAGTATGAAATCAGTACCGGCAATGCTGACCATACCGAAAAGATAAAAGAGATAGACGATGAGAACGATGATGGGCCCTGCAGCCAGCGCGATGGGCATCGTCCGGTTGGGATTCTTAACTTCCTGACTGATACTGGTCGTTACGATCCACCCATCATAGGAGAAGGCCATAGGTGCTAAAGCTGCCAGCCAGCCGTACTTTCCGCCGCCTGTAATCCCTACGATCTGGCTGACCGGTATTTCCGGCAGGGGTTCATTCCAAAACAGGGCGATAATTCCTATCCCGATGAGGGGAATGAGTTTGATGAATGTAGCGATATTTTGAAAGAATCCTCCCAGTTTTTTAGAGAAATAATTGACGCCGTAGAAAAACGTTAAATAGAACACACCGATAAGGACCTCTAATTCTAAACTGCTCTCCAGCTGGAGGATGGTAGTGGTAAAACTTCCGGCTACCCAGGATACCACCGAAACGATCGTAGGGTAGTAGACGAAGAGTTGGAACCAGGCAAAGCCTCCTGCCCAGGCGGGTGAGATAAATTCTTCATAATAGCCGATGACGCCGCCGCTGGTCGTAGTGATGCGTGCCAGCTGGGACAGAGTGATACTGCCGAAGATGACGCAGAGCGCCCCCAGCACGAAAATCAGGACACTTTTTAACATATCTCCTTGAGTATAAGTCAATATATCATCAACTTTAAAGAAAATCCCCGACCCTACGCTGATACCCACGATCATCGATATGGCTGTGGCTAAGCCGTATTTGTTATTATTTTCTTCCATAAAATGAGACACCTCCTTTTAGTTCATCAATCTTATAAGTAAATTATACTGATGTAAAGCGAATATCTGCCGAGAAGTGATAAATAGTTTAAAAAATTAAATATTGAGGAAGTATGTGTTAGAATGGAATCGTTATAAAGTAAAAGTGTTCTAAATTAATTTTTTTATAAAAAGTGAGGAAACCGATGTCAGAATTATTAAAACTTGAAAATGTATCCTTTATCATAGAAGAGAAAAAGATACTGGATGATATTTCCCTGAGTTTTTCAAGGAATGAAAGAACGAGCATCCAGGGAAAATCGGGCAGTGGAAAGAGTACCTTATTAAAAATAATGGCAGCGATCCATCCTCTCAGTCAGGGCTCCATCTATTTAGAAGGGAAAAACATGAGGGATATCCATTACACGGACTACCGCAAAAATATTTCTTATGTTTACCAGACGCCCCAGCTTTTTGGCGAGACAGTAGAAGACAATCTGAGTTTCCCGTCCGCTATCCGAGATGAGGCTTTCGATGCGGACAAGGCCCGGAGTTATCTGGATGATTTGGGGTTGGACTATGTCTCTTTCTCGCAGGATATCAATAGTCTGTCCGGGGGAGAGAAACAACGAGTGTCTCTTATCCGTCACTTCATGTATCCGCCTAAGATGCTGCTTCTAGACGAAGTGACTGCTTCTCTGGATGAAGAATCCAGTGATAAAATCTGGGAGTGGATCTTAAATCAGGCCGACCGTCATGATATTTCTCTCGTCTGGGTCAGCCATAAGAGTGAAGAGCAGGAGATGGCGACCCGCAATATTGTGATCGATCAAGGCCGTCTGGTAGAAAATGGAGGAATGCACGATGTCGAATATAATGATTAATCCCTGGTCTCTTCTTCTGTCTTTCGCCCTCGTTTTAATTGCTATGGCCATCAGCCAGAAAGAGAAACTGGGCCTGACGAAAGAGATATTCTGGTCCGTTTTCCGGATGGTCGTTCAATTAGTCATCGTAGGTTATCTCTTGACCGCCGTCTTCCAGATCGATTCCTTCTGGCTCACCTTGGCGTCTATCGTCATTATGGTAGTCAATGCGGCCTGGAATGCTTCACGCCGCGCCAACGGGTTGAATAATGCTTTTAAATATTCGCTGATTGCCTTATTTTTAGGCGTCACCATCACCTTATCTATCCTGGTTCTTTCAGGGGCTATAGCTTTCGTACCCTCGCAGGTCATTCCCATCAATGGAATGATCATAGGGAACGGGATGAATGTGGCGGGTCTGTCCTTTAGAAACTTAGGCAATCAATTTTACAGCAACCGGCAGGAAGTCCAGGAAAAACTGGCCCTGGGTGCGGATAAAAAACAAGCTGCCCAGCCGATCATCAAGGAAGCGATCAAGGGTTCCCTCCAGCCGACGGTAGATACCACTAAAACGGTGGGACTGGTCACTCTTCCAGGTATGATGACCGGTATGATCATTGCCGGCGTCGACCCCATGGATGCCATCATGTACCAAATCCTCGTCTTCTTCATGTTGATTTCAGCTGCCTCTATCGTGAGTGTCGTCGGGGTTTACTTATCCTATCATGAGTATTTCACAGATTACGGCCAGCTCATCGTGAGAGCCAGACAAGACTAATAATGATATTGACATCCGGCCGGCTGCAGGCATCTGCAGCCGGCTTATTGTTTTTTGAAAATAAAATCTTTGATATGATAGAGGTGATTTTATAAAGTAAAGATTTAAAGGAGGCTCCTATGTCTAAAGAAACCATACAAAAAATCAAATCTTTTTTAGATGAAGCACCATTTTACGCTGTTGCAACTCTGGAAGACGGCTATCCGAGAGTAAGACCTTTCGACTCGATCGCTGTCTATCAAGACTGCCTGTGCATTCTTTCGAGTGATCAAAAAGATGTTTTCAGTCAGATCCAAGAAGAGAATTATGTTGAGATTACCAGTGCCCACAAGGATGGAAACTGGATCAGGCTGCGGGGGCGCCTGCTTCCTTCCTATGATCGCAATGCAGTGACGACTATCCTAAAAGACCGGCCCGATCTTCAGGATCTTTATTCAAGGAATGATCCGCATACCCTGGTTTATTACTTTATGGAAGGCTCTGTCGTGTTTTACAGCCCGGATGATCAAGGCGAACACTATACTTTCCAATGTCAGACAATAGAGGACGAATGATGAAATATATAGATTTACACTGTGACACACTCATGTTTACCGGCACCACCCAGCAGGCGGGGCAAAGTCTTGTCCAGAATGATATTGCGGCCATCGACCTCATGAAATTGAAAGAGGGGCAGTGCTTCCTGCAGTTTTTTGCTGTTTTCCTTCTGGACGAGACCTATTTTAAGTATGTCGATATTGATGCTCTTCCTGATGAAGAATATATCAACTTACTAAGCCGGCATTTGAAGCAGGTCATCGCTGAAAATCCGGAAAAAATTGACCTGGCACTTTCCTTTGAGGATATCGTAAGGAATGAAAAAACCGGCAGGCTGTCTGCTGTGCTTACTATAGAAGACGGCAGAGTCCTCCAGGATGATCTAGCTAAAATCGACTCTTATTATGAGCAGGGCTTCCGTCTGATCACTTTACTTTGGAATCATGAAAACTGCCTGGGCTATCCCAATTCATCTGATCCTCAAGTGATGCAGAAGGGGTTGAAAGCTTTCGGTAAAGAAAGTGTTGAGAAGATGAATGAATTAGGAATGATCATCGATGTCAGCCATCTGTCAGACGGGGGCTTCTATGATGTAGCCGAAATTTCCAGCCGGCCTTTCATGGCCAGCCATTCCAATGCCCGTGCCGTCACTGACCATCCCCGTAATCTGACGGATGATATGATTCGTGTCCTGGCTGACTGCGGGGGGATTGCCGGCTTGAATTTTGCGCCTCATTTTTTAAGAGAGGATAATAGAGAAAATGTCAGCTTGATCCAGGATATGGTGGTTCATTTGAATCATATGGTGGATCAAGGCGGCGATGAATTTGTCTCTTTAGGTACAGATTTCGACGGTGTCGAAGGAAATTTTGAAATTCCCGGCCCCCAGGACATGCCGCTTCTCTTCGAAGCTTTAGATCGAGCGGGCTGGTCGGATGACCGGATCGAAAAGTTTGCCTATAAGAATGCCCTGCGTTTTCTCGAAGACTTATTATAGATAATTAATTAAAGAAATAAAGCAAGTCTTAGAGTTTAATGATAAGATAGAGTTTACATTTAGAGGAGGGAATAAGATGAAAGCATTATTGATTGTGGATTATTCAGTAGACTTTGTCGATGACGAGGGAGCACTGACAGCGGGCAAACCGGCTCAGGAGCTGGAGGAGTATATCGCTCAGACGGCCCGGGACTTTATAGATCAGGGAGACTATGTCGTGTTTGCGGATGACAGGCATGAAGAAAATGATCCTTACCATCCTGAAACCAAGCTTTTTCCATCTCACAACATCTCGGGCACTCCCGGCCGTGAATTATACGGGCAAGTAAACAGCATCTACCAGAAGAATAAAGAGAGAGAAAATGTCTACTGGACAGACAAGCGCCGCTATTCTGCCTTCGCAGGGACAGAAGTGGATATCCGTCTGCGTGAGCGGGGGATTACCGAAGTCTGGATCATGGGCGTCGTCACCGATATCTGTGTTCTGCATACAGCAGTGGATGCTTATAATTTAGGTTATGATATCGTGATAGCTGAAGCAGGAGTAGCGAGTTTTAATGAGGACGGACATGAATGGGCCCTCAGTCATTTTGAAAATACACTAGGTGCTGAAGTCATCAGGGAATAGGGATTTAGATAATGAAAAAATATAATATAACAGTTTTTGGAGCAGGCTCATGGGGCTCTGTTTTAGCTCATGTACTTGCAGAAAACGGCCACCAGGTTCATCTCTGGACGAGAAACCAGGACCAGGCCGATGAAATCAACCAGCAGCATACGAATAAAAAATATTTAAAAGATGCAGTCTTATCACCTGACCTCCAGGTGACGACAGACTTAGATGAGGCTTTGGAAGCTTCCGACATTTATTTACTGGTCATTCCTACGATGGGAATCAGAGACCTGGTCCGCCGGATTAATAGTAAAATAAAGTCGAAGAAATTGTTCATCCACGCTTCTAAAGGTCTGGAGCAGAAAACACATAAACGTATTTCGACGATTATCAAAGAAGAAATTGACTCTGATAAATTAGAGGATATCGTCGTCTTATCGGGACCGAGCCATGCGGAAGAAGTGATCAAAAAAGACATCACTACTGTAACCGCGGCTTCTGAAGGAGAAGAAAGCCGCAAATTAGTGCAAGAAATCTTCATGAATCCTTATTTCAGAGTCTATACTAATTCAGATGTAGCAGGAGTAGAGCTGGGAGGTGCCTTGAAAAACATCATCGCTCTGGGATCGGGGATTACTGTCGGTCTAGGTTATGGAGACAATGCTCGGGCAGCCTTAATCACCCGGGGCCTGGCAGAAATAACCCGCTTCGGTGTCTATTTCGGGGCGCAGGAAAGCACTTTCATGGGGCTGAGCGGCGTAGGAGATCTGGTAGTGACCGGCATGAGTACTCACTCCCGTAACTTCCAATGCGGCTATTATATTGGTCAGGGAATGACCCCTGAAGAAGCTGTTGAAAAAGTAGGTATGGTTGTCGAAGGATTTTATACGACGAAGGCTGTTTATGAAATAGCCAAAGAAGAAAATATAGATATGCCGATAACGACCGCGATCTATCAAATTATCACGAATCAGGTTGAAGCGAAAAATGCGTCACTCGATTTAATGAAGAGGGAAGGGAAAGAAGAAGCTTAAAATTTTTTCTTTTTTATCATTCCTTTTAAAAATGAAAACTGGTAAAATAGTCAGCATACATGCTTTAAACGTTAAAATAGAAAAAGTATAGGAGTTATTATTATGTTAAAGTTAATTAATAAAGTGCCAGCAGGTATGTTCGTCGTACCTATGGTCATCAGTATGATTATTAATACATTCTGGCCGGATCTGTTTAATGTAGGAGGAATGACACAGACTCTTTTCGCCGGTGACGGTGTGGGTTTTATGGTTGCTTTCGTAACTTTTGCTTCAGGTATCTCTATTAAATTTAGTGATTTGCCTGCTCTATTTAAAAGACACGGGGTTTTATTTCTCATCAAACTGACAATCACTATGGTACTTTCCATTCTCTATATGAGAACTTTCGGTCAGGAGGGAATCTTTGGTATTTCTGCTTTAGGATTTACTTTGGTTATGACTTCGCTTAACCCTTCTGTTTATTTATCAGTGGTTGGTGAATACGGAGATGAACTCGACCCGGCAGCTTTTGGTATTACAGGAATCTTCACTTTGCCGCTCATTCCACAGCTTATTTACTCTCTTGGTTATACTGAGGGAGGTTCAGGCGGGGGACTTGACTTTACCCCGATCATCTTAACCTTAATCCCACTTGTGTTCGGGATGATTCTGGGTAACCTGGAGCCGGGCTTCAGAGGCATTTTCGGTCCTGGTCTGGGAGCTATCATTCCTGTACTAGGCTGGGGTATTGGCCAAAGCGCCAATATCATCGATGCTTTCCAATCAGGTCTGGCAGGAGTTATTGTTACTCTGATCTTCATCATCGTCTACAGCTCTCTGTTCTTCATTGATAGATATCTGTTGAAAAACAATGGAATCACAGGTCTGGCCTTTATCATCGTTGCAGGAACATCAGCATCAGCCGGTCCAGCAATTACTGCGGTATACCCGGAGCTGCTTCCTTATTTAGGAAATGCTGTAGCATTGGTAGTCTTTGCCTTCATCATCACCGCCATCGCAACACCGTTTGTAATAGGGTGGTACCACGGCAAATATGTAGCGCCTAATGAAGAAGCAGTGGAAACAGCCCTTTAATGATTACATAGTTAACATAGATGAGTTCTGATTATAAATCAGGACTCTTTTTTTTGAGTTTATTTTATGATTTTTCCAAGTCAGAGCCTATATTGTTATTGATTACAGCTTAGTTTTGTTAAAATCAAAGAAAGAGTTACATGTGTCTAAAAAGTTAAAGGAGATATACAACATGGAAAAAACAAAGCTTCCAGCTGCAGTTGCAGCTTTACGTGTTATGCAGGAATGGGGAGTAAAAAGAATCTACGGCCTGCCTGCCGGTTCCTTAAATACATGGATGGATGCCTTATACGATGAGCAGGAGAAGATGGACTTTATCCAGGTCCGCCATGAAGAGGTGGGTGCTCTCGCTGCCAGCATGCAGTATAAATTTTCCAAGAATATCGGAGTCTGCCTGGGTTCGGGCGGTCCGGGAGCCACCCACTTGATCAATGGGATTTATGATGCCAAGCACGATAACATTCCGCTCCTGGCTATCATGGGTACCCGCCATGAAAAAGAATTAAATATGGATGCCTTTCAGGAATTCAACCAAAACCCTTACTATAATGATGCAGCCGTTTATAACCGCCGGGTAGCCTATGCGGAACAGCTGCCGAAAGTGATCGATGAAGCGATCCGGACAGCCATTACCCACAAAGGTCCGGCTGTAGTAGAAGTGCCGGTCAACTATGGCTGGGAAGAAATAGATGGGTACAGCTTCTACTCCTCAGCCAATGCCCACCGGGACTATCCGAATCCTGTCCTGGATGAAAGAGATATCGATGCAGCCGTCGAGATTTTAGAAAAAGCCGAAAGACCGGTTATCTACGCCGGGATAGGGACACGGGGGAATGGTGATGCGGTAGTTGAGCTTTCCCAAAAGCTCAAAGCACCTGTAGCCATTACGGGCATCAACTACGATACCTTCCACCATGACTTTGAAGCGCAGCTGGGCAGTGCCTACCGCGTGGCGCGTAAAACAGCCAACGAAGCGATCGATGAAGCAGATACCATCTTATTCACCGGAAGCAACTTCCCTTTCTCTGAAGTCGAAGGATTCTTTGATCACGTGGATCATTTCATCAATATCGATATTGATCCTCACAAGCTGGGTAAACGTCATGAAGCGGATGTAGCGATTCTGGGCGATGCCGGGGATGCTCTGCGGGCGATCACAGAGAAAATAAGTGAAAAAGAAGATACCCCCTGGTATTTGGCCAATTTAGACAATATCAAAAACTGGTCGGAATACACCACTTATCTGGAAGAAAAAACCGACGGCCATTTACAGCTCTATCAGGTCTTCCACGCTATCAATCAAGTGGCCGATGAAGATGCCATCTATTCGATCGATGTCGGGAACACGACCCAGACTTCCGGCCGACATTTGAAGCTCACACCTAAAAATATGTGGCGGACGTCGGCTTTATTTGCGACGATGGGCAACGGCCTGCCCGGCGCTCTGGCTGCCAAAGCAGAATTTCCTGACCGCCAAGTCTGGAACTTATGTGGAGACGGGGCTTTTTCTATGGTCTATCCTGATATCGTCACTGCCGTCCAATATCAGCTGCCGAAAATTTCTGTCGTTTTCTCCAACCGGGAGTACGGCTTCATCAAGAATGCTCAGGAAGAATCCAATAAGAATCATTACGGAGTCGATTTCATGGATATCGACTTCGCTAAAGTCGCTGAAGCCCAGGGAGCCGTCGGTTATACCGTGCGGGAAATTCGTGAATTGAAAGCTGTTTTCCAGCAGGCTGTCCAGGATGAAAAAGATGGCAAAGTCGTCGTCATCGACTGTAAAATAACGGATGACCGCCCGATGCCGGTGGAGAATCTTGTCCTAGATCCCTTATGGTATGATCAAGAAGATATCGATGCTTATAAGAAACGTTATGAGGCAGAAAACTTGAAGCCTTTTAGAGAGTTTCTGGAGAAGCACGGATTGAAAAGTCGTCATCAATAGGAGGAAGTATGTCAGAGTTAAAAGATAAAATACTTGGAACTTGGAAATTGGTTTCTTATTACCGCTTAGATGAGGATGGGGAGAAAGTCTATCCTCTAGGCACTGACCCCAGCGGATTTTTGATGTATACTGAAGATGGTTACATGTCCGCTCAATTGATGAAGCAGGACAGGCCGGACTATACTTTAGAAGGCCTGCATGATGGAACCCGGGGAGAAATGGCGGAGGCTGCGCACGGCTACCATGCCTATGCCGGCAAGTATGAAATCGATGAAGAAGACGGCAGTGTCTATCATCATAATGAGGTGAGCCTCATTCCGAATCGTCTCGGCGATATTCAGGACCGGCAGATCGAATTCCAAGGGGATATGATTACTATCACCTCACGCACTTCTTCGACCCATATTGTCTGGAAAAAAGCTGAAAACAATCAACAAGGATAAAGGGAGGAATTCAATGAAGAAAATTGCTGTTTTAACAAGCGGGGGAGACTCTCCAGGGATGAATGCAGCTATTCGATCGGTGGCTCTCAAAGCGAACTACCATCAAGTCGAACCTATAGCTGTCCAGTATGGTTATAGAGGGCTGATTGAAAAAAAATTCCTGCCCTTGATGAATTACAATTTGGAAGATATGGTCCCAATGGGAGGTACCAAACTCTACACCTCACGCTTTCCCGAATTCAGCGAAGAGGGGGTACAAAAAGAAGCCCTGGCCAATTTAAGAGCTGAAAATATAGACGGGCTCGTTGTGATAGGCGGAGACGGCTCTTATAAAGGAGCCCTGGCCCTGGCCAATTTAGGTTTCCCGACAGTAGCAATCCCGGGCACGATCGATAATGATGTGGGTGGTACTGATTTCTCAATCGGCTTCGATACAGCGATCAACACAGCAGTAGATGCGATCGATAAAATCAGGGATACAGCCACCAGCCATGAGCGGATTTTTGTCGTTGAAGTGATGGGGCGCAAAGCAGGAGATATTGCCTATTGGTCTGCCATCTCGACAGGCGCAGATATGGCAGTGATTCCCGAGGTTGATTTCACTATTGAGGGTATCCTAAAAGATATCGATAACAGCCGCCTTTTAGGCAATAAGCGGTATATCATCGTCTTATCCGAAGGTGTCATGAAGGGCCATGAACTGTCTGACCGGCTCTCGGCAGACGGCAGGCACAAACTAAGGGTTTCACAGCTGGGCCATATTCAAAGAGGAGGAAGTCCCAGTCCGAAAGACCGTGTCATTGCGACTCGTCTGGCTTCAGCAGCTGTAGAGGCTCTGCTGGAGGGCGAGAGTGGAATCGCCATAGGGATGCGGAATACCCGGGCAGAAAGAAATAAAATCTCCGATGTCCTGGAGAGAGACAGTAATTTTATTTCTGAAATCAATTCTAAACGCTTTGATTTTCTCTTTGGTTAGACAATTTATATATGAAAATAAAAAAGATCTGGACACGCTGCAGGCTGCAGGAAGTCCAGATCTTTTTAACGTTCTGTTTATGGATGAGTTTTTCGACGTCCGGCTTTGTGGAGTTCTTTGAATTTTCTGATCCAGGCAAAGATAAGGACCCCCATGAGGAGAAAGCCTGAATAGCCGATAACTGGGTAAACGTAGGCAACGAGAATTTCAAAGCCTGAGAATGAAGCCAGAAAGCCCAGGGCAACGCAGAGGATTAAAATACGTGTGAATTTTTTACGGTCGTAGAATACTTTTTTTGGAATTACCCTATTATATATTCTCTGAGCCAGAGGATAGAACATCCCGATGGCTGTACTGATGATCATGATATAAACAGTGATGGCCATAAATAATCCTATCAGAGGATGCATATCCTGAGCTAAAGCCAGAAGAGGCATAGCTGTTCCGCCCGCTACTTCGATACGGAGAAAAATAGCCAGATAGCCCAGCATCTGCAGGAGCCCGATCGCGCTGCCTCCCAGGCCTCCGCCGATACTGGCTGACCGGATGTCTTCTTCATTCCCGCCCATGACAGTGGCCATCGAAAAGACGAGCATGAAGTTCAAGGAGACATGGTTGAAAGCTGAAACCACCCAATTGGGCAGGGTTTGGATGAGATCAGCAGACAGCACATCAGCTTCAGCTATCGACAAATCCATCGTAAAATAGGAATAAACTGGGATAATAATGAAGAAAACGACGATTAGAGGAGTCAAATAGCCGATCAGCCGGGTCACTCTTTCTACATCGAAATAGCCGGCAATGATGATGGCAAAAGCAACTCCCAAGCTGCCTATCCAGGTGGCTGTGCCGAACTGCTGGTTCAGATTACTTCCGCCCCCCGCTATCATAGTCAGCCCCAGTAAGAAGAGGGTTACCGTTAAGATCCAGTCAAAAACTTTAGAGATGAAAGGGGGAGATATATTTTCAAGTACAGAATGATGATCCTGCGCCTTATAATAACTCCCCATCTGAAGAGCTATATAACCGGTCAAGCCGTAAACCAAAGTAGACAGAATTGTTCCCCATAAACCCTGCAAACCGAAAGTGACATAGTATTGCTCGATTTCCTTACCGCTGGCAAATCCGGCCCCCACGACAACTCCAAGATAGGCAAGAGCGATAGTAAAAATGTTTTTCATTTTCATTATATGTACCACCTAAAAGTAAATTAATTTGATTTTCCCCAAAGTACGAGCCAGAAATAGGCATTCCTGCTCATAAGCTCATGAAGGTCAGCTTTTACGATACCACGTCTGGAATAAAAAAACAGACTCTCAGGAGAGTCTGTTGAGATGAACTATCTGATTTATGACGCCTGGGCTGTTCTTTCTGCGGAACGTCTTAGTAAATCTTCTCTATTGATGATTGGATAGTTACGGAAAAGCCATGCACACCCTAATCCAGCTGCAGCTCCTATGACTAGTGCCAGGACAGCATAGATGGTCACCTGTAAAGGCGGGTTCCATGCATAGGCAGCGATGATGCCTGGCACAACTGAAGCAGTACCCGGTGAGTTGTTAATCATACCTGATAAAGCAATCATGATACCGATTAATCCTCCGCTGATGAAGTTAGTAGAGAAAATAGGAATCGGATTGGCTGAGACTAAGTCAGCTGCCGTCAGAGGCTCAACTGTCACCGCGATAGCATCGGCCTGATCACCGATGTTTAATCTTCTGAAGAAGATATAGTTACATGCTGCTGTACCGAAGATAGCCAGTCCGGCAATCGCCATCGGCTGACCGGTCAGACCGATCATAGCCGTCACTGCCATGGATGAAATCGGTGCTGTCGAGATAACTGTTAATAGACCTCCGATAAAGAATCCCATGATAACCGGACTTGTCTCGGCAGCTCTTTCAATCGTTTCACCAATTGTCAGCATGAGGCCGTCGATGGGGCCTGATGTCCAATTTCCGACCAGAGAGGTAATCATCGGACCGATGAAGAGAATAACTACCATATCAAATCCACCTGGTACTTTTTTCTCTAACCAGCGGACGATGAAGGCCGCTGCATAACCCGCGATGAAACCTGGTAGGATTCCAACATTAGCTAAAGGCAGACCGATCATTACCGCATAAACGGGTGAAACACCCAGAGCAAGAGCTACCAGAATAGCGGCTGCCACTCCGGACATACCGCCTGCGATGAGTCCAATCTCGGTTAACCACTCGATGCCGAATATTTCCCCAAACAAAGCACCGAAAACTGCTTCAACTAAGAATGAAGCAACTGCTGCGTCCGCCATAGCACCCATTGCACTGGCACCTTCCGGAGCATAAAAAGTGAACAGCGAGAAGACGACTAAGAAAGCGACTAATAAAATAATCCCTAATAAAATATCCATAATGTGTATTTCTATTTATAGTTAATAAATAAAAAAAAATACCCTTCTTTCTGTTTTTTATTGTGACAGTACTGTTACATAGTTTTAACTTACCAAAAAAAAATATAAACCGCAAAAGTAATTAATAAGGCTTACATATATGAAAGAACTTTTCAAAAAAATAAAAAAAAAGAAGCCAGAATCACGGTTGATTCAAGCTTCTTCCAAGTCCTAAAAAAGAAATTATGCTTTAGCAGATTTACGCTCTGCTGCTCGACGGTTAAGTTCGTCACGCCCGATAATAGGGTAGTTTCTGAATACAATAGAACCTAAGATTCCTACAGCTGCACCAATAACTAATGCCAGAACAGCATAAAGAGTTACTTGTCCCGCTGGGTTCCATGCATATGCGGCGATGATACCTGGAACAACTGAAGCAGTACCCGGTGAGTTGTTAATCATACCTGATAAAGCAATCATGATACCAATCGCTCCTCCAGAGAAGAAGTTAATGGTATAGACCGGAATCGGGTTGGCTGAAACTAAGTCAGCTGCTGTTAAAGGCTCAACAGTTACAGCAATGGCATCTGCATTGTCACCAATGTTTAATCGTTTGAAGATAATGTAGTTACATGCTGCAGTACCAAAGATGGCGAGACCAGCGATTGCCATCGGCTGACCAGTCAGCCCAATCATTGCTGTTAACGCCATGGATGAAATCGGTGCGGTTGAAATAACTGTTAACAGACCTCCGATAAAGAAACCCATGATGATTGGGCTGGCTAAAGCTGCTTCTTCAATCGTCAATCCGATTTGAGCCATCAATCCATCGATCGGTCCGGATAACCAGGTAGCAATAGCATAAGAAACCGCAGGACCAACGAAGAGAATGACCACCATGTCAAATCCACCCGGTACTTTTCTTTCTAACCAACGCACAAGGAATGCGGTCAAGTAACCAGCTAAGAATCCTGGTAAAATGGCGGCGTTAGTCAATGGAAGCGCTATCATTACTGCGTAAACGGGTGACACACCCAGTGCAAGGGCTACGAGAGCAGCAGCTGCCACTCCGGACATACCTCCGGCAATAACACCAATTTCATTTAAGAAACCGATATTAAAGATTTCTCCGAATAAAGCCATGAAGACGGCCTCAACTAAGAAGGATGCTACTGCCGCGTCAGCCATAGCTCCCATAGCGTCAGAACCCTCGGGTGCATAGAATGTGAACAATGAGAAGACAACTAAGAAACCTAACAGAAGTAAAATACCCCAAATTATTGTCATCATAATTGCAAATGTGCTTTTCGTTATTTAATTTTTATTATAATTACTCTATTTATATTCCTTTAACGAAAAGCCTCTCCTTTCTATATGTTGATAATTATTTATATATTTTTGACACTTAAAGCTCTAAGCGACAAACGTTTAATTGTTTGTAACCGCCTCCAATCACTTAATGATAGTATTTATTCTAGCAGAACCTTTTAAATTATGCCATCTAAATAAGTAGGGTATTTTTAGGGATGTCAAATGAAGCCCAATTTTCAGCTGTTTTAAGCCATAAAAAAAAGAGCTGATAAATATAATATCAGCTCTCATCTAAATTAAAATGTTTATAAATTTATAAACGTTTTATTCGTATTGTGATAAATCACGTACTAATTCTTCACGCTGGATTTTTCCTTTTTCATTGAAAGTTAATCGTTGGATTTTCTCTACGAAAGGAGTTCCATCTTCGTTGTAAGGAATCTTTGTTGTAACAATTAAGTTTACAGCACGTTCTGTATCATTACTTTCTTTGAAACCTTTTTTCAAGATCTTGTTGATTGAGTAAACCAGCTCATCATCTTTTAGTGTAATGATTGAAGCGCCATTTTTGTTGAAGATAGCCTGGATTGTTTCTTCATAGTCTTCACCTGGTTTAGGGTAAGCGTAGAATTTAGCGTCTTTACTTGCCACATCTTCAGCATTAGCTACTTGTGCCAGCTCGTGGTCTGTAGCCTGCATAGCGATTTGAATAAGTTGAACCATGAAAACACGTGTACCAGTTGATCTGTGACCGTTAACGATGATGGACTCACCGTTTTCGATTGCTTTCTGAAGAAATTCAGCCTGTTCCTGATCAATAAAATTAGTTTCCATGTTTTTCTCTAAGTTTGCGTGCATATTTTTGCCTCCTTGTAATTTAATGCTCAACATTGAACATTATTTAACTCAACTATACACCAATAAACTGAAAATTGAAAGTATATTTCTTCCAAGGGAGATTAATTAGGGAGTTGTGTTTTTTGATGGAGTATAAAGAAGTAGTAAAAAATAAAAGTGATCTAACAGGTCAAATATGAAATTTAACATTTTCTTCTCAAAATTCTTTGTCACAAAAAAGTGGGCAGAAGAAATAATAAATTTAAAAAATATTAACAAAAGGTTGTAACAAGGGGCAATATAGTGATATAAAAAAGAAAAGGGTTATCGTTTGACTTTACTATTAGCAGGGGATATATTGAACTCAAGCTTGAAAACGTAAGCGTTTTTAAGAAAAATAACTAGTAAAAAATACTATTTGACTTTTCAAATTAGACCAGATATATTGAACTCTAAGAAATCGATGTAAGCGTTTTCACGAAGGTTAAATTTGTAGTGAAATTTTAACAAAGAGGACTTGACATTGTTTTACTGATTAGATAAGTTAGATTTATCGGTAGTCAGCGTAAGCGCTTACAATTAATTAGATGCAACATTTTTTCTTGTCTCTAATTGCTGCCAAGTAAAACTACACTTCTTGT
Organism: uncultured Atopococcus sp.; assembly: GCA_964437675.1. Taxonomy (GTDB): domain Bacteria; phylum Bacillota; class Bacilli; order Lactobacillales; family Carnobacteriaceae_A; genus JAUNQW01. The sequence goes on from CAYTHW010000006.1 coordinate 29,693, forward strand.
TTTTACTTCATCTTGTAGTTTTCTTCATAACGTAATGATTTTCTATAGTTTTGATTTGTGACTTTATAAGTTAACTCTTTGTCAAACATAGCCCCCAGTCAAATTACGTTTCTTTTCCCTGAGCTTGTAATTAAAATTGAATAGATATGATGCGATTGCGTAGAGAAGATTCTTCTATAAGTCAAGCAACGAAACTTTGCCGTTATTACTTTGAACTGATTTCAATTTTCTATTGTTGAAAGGAGAAATATAAAGTATGGGATTATTAATTAAGAACGGAACAATTATTACAGCTACTAATGAGTTTGTTGGAGATATTTTAGTTGAAGACGAAAAAATAGTAGAAGTGGCTGCTGAAATTGATGAGGCAGATCATGAAGTGGTCGATGCATCAGGTAAACTGGTTATGCCTGGCGGTGTTGATAACCATGTTCACCAAGGACCTTTTGATTCTTACACATTTGAAGAAACATCACACGCTGCCGTTGCAGGTGGTACTACAACCATCGTGGACTTTGCACCTCAATTTGAAGGCATGGGCGTTATCGAATCAAAAGATAAGCACAATGAAGAAACTGCAGTTGGTAAAGCAACACCGGACTATTCATTCCACGGAATGGTGATGGATGCGTCAGATGCTGTCTTGGATGAAATTCCAAGAATGGCTGAAAATGGAATCCAGGCCTTAAAGTTCTTCATGGCTTATAAAGGAACACCGTTCTACGCCAAAGATGACCTCATCTTCAAAGCTATGCAGAAGTGTCGTGAGCACGGCATTACAGTATGGGTGCATGCGGAAAATGGTGACATGTCAGAAGTTCTGACTCAGCAATATAAAGATGCTGGTGAAACAGCACCAATCTTCCATTCTTATTCAAACCCACCATCTATAGAAGATGAAGCTACTCAGCGTATCATCTATCTGGCCAAGCAGGCTGATTGTCCACTCTTTATTGTACACGTTACATCAAAGGGGGCAGCTCAGCATGTTGCCGATGCTTATGATTCAGGTCAGGCAGTTTTAGGTGAAACTTGTATTCACTATTTAGGACTCGACGAATCGAAATTTGAAGAAGACCTGGATGAGTTTGGCGGAGCTAAATATATTTGTGGACCTGCTCTTAGAAAAAGAGAAGACGGCCACCAAGAAGCTCTATGGCAGCACTTAAGAAATGGTGAGTTAAAAGCAATTTCCTCAGACCACGCTGCTGTAAGAGGCGGATGGGCTAAAAAACGTAAAGTATCCGGCGATAATTTTGCGGATACGCCGAATGGTGTACCAACTTTACAAAGCCGTCTGCATGTTGCATGGACTGAAGGTGTCGCTGAAGGAAGAATCACACCACAAAAGTATGTTGAATTAACTTCTACCAACCCAGCTAAGCTGACTGGACTTTACCCTAGAAAAGGTAGTCTGGATGTAGGTTCGGATGCAGATATCGTAATTGCTGATCCTAATTATGAAGGAACAATTACTTTTGAAAATATGCATGAAGGTACTGACTACGCTTTATTTGAAGGCTTCGATCAAAAGATCAAGTTTGAAAAAGTGTTCTTAAGAGGACGTTTAGTCGCTAAAGACGAGACACCTATTGAAGAAGAAAAAGGTCAAGGACAGTACATCATTCCAGAACCATATTCTATGGCTTATGATTATTGGGAACCGAGAGAAGATTATTACTAATTAAATAAATAGTCAA
>CAYTHW010000006.1:31492-37575 GCA_964437675.1 uncultured Atopococcus sp.
GCTTATGATTATTGGGAACCGAGAGAAGATTATTACTAATTAAATAAATAGTCAAAAACTATTTATACCTGTTTTTTATGCAAGATCACATAACTATCGTTAAATAATTTTTAATTATTTAAAAAAATATTAGGAGGAAGAATACTATGGCTAACCAAGATGTATTTTTTAAGGATGAAAAGGGTAATTATGGATTTAACGTTGAGGTTTTAGAAGGAGCATTTAAAGAGGCTCGCGAAATCTATAAAGAACGTGGATTCATGCGCGAAATGGGTCAAGGGGTTGCACCAGCAATCACTACAGTTGACATGGCAAAAGCTTGGATGTCAGACGGACATGCTTTTACTTGTGAAAACAACAATGAAATCTGTGCTAACGCTAAGAAAGTATTAGATGCTGGACGTAAATCTGGTGTTCCGATTTTCCACACAACTACTGGTTACTGGGGAGAAGAACAGCATGACTTACCTCGTTGGGATGAAAAAATTCCTATGTCTACATTAAGATTGGACACAGAGTGGATGGAAATTGACCCTAAATTAGATCCACAGCCAGAAGAACCTGTTATCGTTAAAAAATATGCTTCTAACTTCCATGGAACAAACTTAAACGATGTATTAACATTCTTAGGTGTTGACACATTAATCGTTATGGGAGCTACAGCATGTGCGTGTGTACGCCACACAGTAATGGACTCTACAGGACATGGATTCAAGACATTAATTCCTGAAGGAACAATCGGTGACCGAGTACCTGGTGTTATCGAGTGGAACGTTTTCGATATGGAAGCTAAATTTGCTGACGTATTAACAGTAGACGAAGTTGTTAAATACTTAGAAGGTATCGATGACTCAGTTTATACTAAACATGAGCGTCACGATGTTAAATACAACGAAGCTGCAAAGGATCTTCCTAAATACTAATTGAATTTTCCTAAAACCTAATTAATCTTAATGTATACCTGATTAAAGGTGTTCAAATTTCAAAAACAGGGAAAAGCGAACGCTTTTCCCTGTTTTATTTTTATAGAGACCAGTCAATATCAGGTCCATAAGGCACGATTTGATTAGGGTTTATCGTGTCATGGCTTTTGTAGTAGTGGGTTTGAATATGATCGAAATTAATAGTCGGCTTAATTTTTGGATGATTGTATATTCGTTTAGTGTAATTCCAGACATTTTCATAGTCATCCAGATGTTTTAGATTACATTTGAAATGACCATAGTAAACATGTTCAAAACGAATAAGTGTCATAAATAAGCGGATGTCTGCTTCAGTGAAGCGGCTGCCGACGAGATAATCTTGATTTTCGAGACGCTGGTCAAGAGTTTCCAAAGCATCGAATACATGCTGGACTTCTTGTTCGTAAACATCTTGTTTGGTAGCAAAACCTGCTTTATAGACACCGTTGTTGATATTGTCATAGGTGAAGGCATTGACTTTATCAATCTCATCCATCAATTCTTGAGGTGAATAATCTCCCTCGAGGGCCCCGATATCATCGAAAGAACTGTTCAACATTCTAATAATGTCAGAAGATTCATTATTCACGATGGTGTCTCTCTTCTTATCATATAGGATAGGAACAGTTACACGACCTGTCATTTCGGGTTCAACATGCGTATAAACCTGGTGAAGATAGTCTGCATTGAGAACAGGGTCTTCAATGACTCCTTCATACGGATCGAATGTCCAGCCATTTTCACGCATAATCGGATTAACGACAGAGATACTGATCATATCCTCTAAACCTTTCAGGGCACGCAAGGCTAACGTGCGGTTAGCCCAAGGACAGGCATAGGAGACATAGAGATGGTAGCGGCCGTCTTCGGCTTCAAAACCACCTTCTCCCGTTGGACCAGCACTTCCATCAGGAGTGATCCAGTTTCTAAAAGTTGAATCCATTCTCACAAAGCGGCCGCCAGTTTCATCTGTGTCATACCAGACGTCATGCCAAGTACCATCAATTAATTTACCCATAATAACCACCCTTTATTTTATTTATACTCACTTAGGATATCAAAAGAAGTAAAGGATGGAAAAAAATAAATTTTGAGAGTAGAGTTGTTCTGGTCAAGCCGAATGCTTGCTAATTTTGATGTAAGCCCTTACAATGAATGTGTAACAGCATTTAAAGGGCTGCCGGAAGAAAAGTAGAAGGAGGTGGTAAATATTTGATTATCACAAATAATAGGAAAGTACTGGCTCGTTATCCTCAAGTAATTTTCATTGAAGGCCATTTTCGAGATGTCTTACTGCAGGCCAGAGATTTGATTCATCTCGGGCATAAGCTTGAAAGTCATCCCTTAGGTGCCAGCATTGGAATGATGCACTCACCAGTAAGGAGTATTCTAATTTCTGAACATCGTCAAGGCTATGATGAATTGTCCCAGACCATTATTGGTCAAAGTATTGAAAAATATGACATCACTATGGGGACAAGAAATTCAAAAGATGATAAACGTTCAGATTATGAAACCTTAGATTTAGAGTTGTTAACAGCGGCAATTGATGAGTTAGAAAGATTAAAGAAGGGTGATGTAAATGCGTCTAGAATTACAAAACGTTAAGATAGATGATATTGTTTTTGGTAATGAAACGAAGGTAGAGGGCAGCCAGCTGATTCTTGATAAAGAAAGTATCATTAACCAACTTAAAGAATTGGAAGGCATTAAAGATATCGACATCGATATTGCCTTGCCGGGAGAGAAGAAAAGAATCATCCCTGTCAAAGATGTTATTGAACCCCGCGTAAAAGTCTCTGGAGGAGAAGGCGGCTTCCCTGGAGCTCTGGATGAGATTGAACAGACTGGATCTGGTGAAGTAAAAGTGCTTGATGGAGCAGCTATCGTGACCATCGGAGATATCGTAGGATTTCAGGAAGGAATTATCGATATGTGGGGCGAGGGAGCTAAATGGACTCCATTCTCTCAAACATGCAATATCGTAGTGGACGTCACACCGGAAGATGATTTGCAGCCACATGAACATGAAGCAGCTGTCCGACGATTAGGACTGACAGCAGCGAATCTTATTGGTGAAGCAGCCCGCGATGCAGAATATCAAGAAACAGAAGTGTATGAAATGGGCTATCCGGATGAAGAAAGCGAGAAGTATCCTGACTTACCTAAGGTAGTTTATGTTGAGATGTTAATCTCACAAGGGTTACTTCATGATGGATATATCTATGGAACAAACTCCGGTCAAATTTTGCCAACTTACCTACATGCTAACGAAGAACTCGACCAGGCCGTTATCTCCGGGAACTGTGTAGCAGCTTGTGATAAGATCACAACTTACCAGCACCAAAACAATGCTGTAGTTAAGGAATTATATAAATTACATGGTAAAGAAATTAATTTTGCAGGTATTGTTTTAGCGCCGGAATTAACAACCATGGACGGTAAATTAATCAACACGGACTATACTGCAAAACTATGTAAGCAGCTGGGCGCAGACGGGGCTATTATTTCGGAAGAAGGTTACGGTAACCCTGACAGTGACTTGGTTATGATTTGTGAAGCCCTCGAAACAGACGGCATCAAAACTGTTCTGATTACAGATGAATGTTCTGGATGGGACGGTACAAGTCAGCCGCTGACAGATGCGAAAGAAGAAGCTGTAGCTGTTATTTCAACAGGAAACGTTTCTCACTTAGTTGAATTAGATGCTGCTGATGAAGTTTTAGGCGATCCTCATGCCCTGGCTAATATCGCCGGAGGTTGGGAAGGTGCCTACGATGAGGAAACCGGAAAAATGCAGTGTGAGTTAAATGCTGTCATTGGTTCAACTTCTGAAATCGGTACACATAACGCTACTGTTAAATTATACTAGGAGGCTATATATATGAGTAAGAAGAAAGTTTTATACTATGTAAACCAATTCTTTGGCCAAATAGGTGGAGAAGATCAAGCAGGAATCCCTCCAGAGTTCCATGAAGAAGGGATCGGAGCAGCAGCAGCATTTGCTGGAGGCGTTAAAGAAAATGCTGATTTAGTTGGAACAGTTATCTGTGGGGACAACTACTTTAACGAGAATAATGAAGAAGCCCTGGCTTTCCTTGAGGATCTTCATGACAAATATGACATCGATCTAGTAGTTGCAGGTCCTGCTTTTAACGCTGGACGTTATGGGGTAGCCTGTGCAGGGGTAGCAGAATTCTTCAATGAAAAAGGAGTTACTGTTCTTTCAGGTATGTACATTGAAAACCCTGGACTTGATGTGGCCAGAAAAAATGCCTATGTCATCGAAACATCGGACTCAGCCGCGGGAATGCGTGACGCATTACCTCAATTAATCAAATTAGCAAATAAGGTCTTAACTGGTGCGCAATTAAGTCCGGAAGAAGATGGCTACCTGGCTCAAGGTCGTCGTCTGACGGAAATAACAGATGACATTGGTGCTAAACGTGCGGTAGACATGCTGGTTAAACGTCTAAAAGACGAAGAATTTGAAACTGAGTTACCGATGCCGGAGTTCGACCAGGTAGAAGCAGCTGCAGCCATTGGAGACCTTTCAAAAGCTACAATTGCTTTAGTAACGACTGGTGGACTCGTGCCGCAGGGTAACCCGGACCACCTGCAGTCGGCTTCAGCTCAAAAATGGGTAAAATACGATGTATCTGAAAGAGATGCTCTAGGTCAAGATTACTACACGGTACACGGTGGGTATGACCCGGTCTATGCGAATGAAAACCCTGACCGTATCGCTCCTTTAGATATGCTTAAGAAGATGGAAAAAGAAGGAAAAATAGGAAAAGTCTATGATTTCTTCTATTCTACAACAGGTACAGGAACTGCTGTTGAAAGTTCAGAACAATTTGGTAGAGAAATTGGACAGGAGTTAGCTGATGCCGGAGTAGACGGCGTAATTCTAACATCTACGTGAGGTACGTGTACGCGTTGCGGTGCAACGATGGTAAAAGAAATCGAACGTTACGGTATTCCAATTGTACATATGGCTACGATTACCACGATCTCAGAATCAGTAGGAGCTAACAGAATAGTACCGACTGTAGCTATTCCTTATCCAGTAGGTAATCCTGATCTAGAAGGTAAGGAAGGAGAGATGCGTGAAAAACTGACTGAAAGAGCAGTAGAATCTTTACATGAAGAAGTTACAGAACCTCCATTATATAATTAGACTTGTCCGTTCCTTATGGTTTACGGGGCTTTAGCCCTGTAAACCATTTTTTTAAAGAGAGGTGTATGCAATGTCCAATCAAAAGTTGAATATTGGTCGAATTGTCAGTATAGCTGGTGCTTTAATCGCTTTTCTCATCGGATCCGGTTTTGCTACGGGTCAGGAAATCATGCAGTATTATTCTACCTATGGTTATTGGGGAATAGCTGTCGTTCTGTTAGTTTTAGCGTTGCTTATATTTATCAGTCTTTTCTTATTAGAGATGGGTCACAGGCACCAATTCGTTCCTGATAATGAAATTTATCCCTATATGTTTGGTAAATCAGTAGGAACGATAATGGACTATTATGTTATTTTCTTTATTTATTTATCTTTTGTCGTAATGGTTGCTGGAGCCCGGGCTACTGGACAACAGCAATACAACTTTGACGGCTATACATTTGTGATTATTTTCACAATAATTATCGCTTTGTCTGTCTTCTTTGGCCTGGACCGATTGGTAGATATTATCGGGAAGATAGGCCCTTTCATCATCGTCTTGACTTTAATCGTCGCTATTTGGTCAATCGCCATTAATACAGATAAAATACCAGGTGCCATGAATCAAATGATCGAATTGAATGAAGCGGGACTCCTGCAGAGAGCATCCAGTAACTGGCTTCTGTCCGCCCTGTCCTATATCGGCTTTGTGACTTGGTGGCTGATCGCTTTCTTAGTCAATATTGGTAAGAATAGTGATGATATTAGAAATGCCAAACATGGTGTTTTGTGGGGATCTATCGTATTTGCGGTGGCTACAGGTATCGTTGCTTTTGCTATTTTTATTAATTTAGACATCTTATACGACAGTCAGATTCCTACGCTCATGCTGGCCTCAGAAATTCATCCATGGTTGGCGAACATTTACTCGATCACTGTATTACTGGGGATCTATACGACCG